>CANRZW010000046.1 GCA_947644545.1 uncultured Lachnospiraceae bacterium | reverse complement strand
TCATCAAGATCCTCATAAAAAAGTGGCAGATAGCTCAATCTGTACTTTTTACTGAACATTTATCTTCCTCCTCAGGCCTCCGAAAACTTCCTCATGGCTCATCCGTGTATCGTTTTCCGCCGCATACCTGTCTGCTTTATCTAATGCTGCTTCAACGCCATCCGTCAACTTTGAATATTCTTCAAGACTAAGCACTACCATTGCTCCATATCCGTTTTTTGTTAAATATACCGGTTCACCCGCATTTACGATTTTCTCAATATCAGGAAACTTATTTCTCAAATCTGAAACAGGTCTAATCTGTAACATAAGCATCCTCTCCTTATCATTATTTTATCTTAATTTTATCAATATCTATATTCTACTTTATCTATTCTCAAAAAAGCAACCTTTGCAAAAATCTTTCTTTATTTTGATGTATCCCATGTCGTTTCAAGGCTCTTTCAAAAATGGTGTAGTATTGGAATAGTAAGCACTTTATTGAGCCTTGAAATTACTAATTTTACCGGCTTTTCCAACCTGGGGGCTGAGATGATCTGGCAAGCTTATATTTGGCTGACCGGAGGAAGACCGACGAGGCTGTTAAGGGACTCCATATAAATTTTGGAATGGAGACAAGAAGGCGGTGCATAAGTTATATAGAACATGGAAGAGAACTTTCTTGAAGGAATCTGTTATAACACAGATGGAAGGCGGATGCGAGGTTGTACATTTGACAGGAAAGAAAAGTATTTCGGCAGGAATCATGACAATGCTTCTGTTGACGGTATTTCTGACATGGCGTTACGACGGCGTATGGAAACCGCACCGGAAATCAGTATCAGCATCAGAGACGGTGGTCATGGCAGGTTCAACTTCCATGGAGAAATTTGCCAATATGCTGGCGGAGTGTTACAGGCAGGAGCATCCGGGTGTCACGGTGACGGCAGAATTCACCGGCTCCTCTGCAGGGGTACAGGCGGTGTTATGTGGCCGGGCTGATATCGGGCTGTCTTCCAGAAAGCTGACAACGGCAGAACGGTCCTGTGGAGCAGCGGCATATGTCATCGCAATGGACGGTATTGCGGTGATCACGGATGCGGATAATCCGGTGACAGCGCTGACCACAAAGCAGCTGGCGGACATTTACACCGGAAAGATCAGAAACTGGCAGGAGCTGGGCGGCAGAAAGCAGCCGATCGTGGTGGCAGGCAGAGAGGCCGGCAGCGGCACCAGAAGCGCTTTTGAAGAATTACTCGGTATCAAGGATCAGTGCCGGTATGTAAATGAATTGGATTCGGAAGGGGCAGTACTTGCGCGGGTCGCAGCCACACCTGGCGCAGTGGGATATGTCTCTTTCGATGTAGTGAATGATACGGTGCGCACATTGTCTTTGGACGGTGCAGAAGCAACGGGAGAGAAGATAAGGACAGGTGATTATCGATTGAGCCGGTCTTTTCTTTTGGTTACGAAAGGGGAACTTGAAGAACAGAGTCGACAGGTACAAGAACTTTTCGCATACTTGCAGACGGAAGAGGGCAGGGAGCTTATGAGAGCCGCCGGGCTGATTTTACCGGTTGAATAAATTCGATTGATCGCAGAGCAGAGTCTGAAATTCTGCCAGCGGTCTTGGTGCAAAGCGCTTCGGAACAGAAGAAAAAAGAACAGAGAAAAGAGAAGGAAATATCAGATTATGGATATCGGTATTCACGGTGTACGACAAACAGCACATAACACGCCGCAGGGCAGGCTCGGGCTGTCTGTGACAGAGAAAAGGAGTCATACTCAACGAATAGAAACGGCAGCCGAAGCCATTTTTACCTTATGTGCATGTTGCATGGTATTTGCGGTCGGTTCCATTACGTTATACATGATCGCCAATGGGATACCGGCGATTTATAAGCTGGGTGCCAGGGAAATCCTGTTTTCTTCTGTGTGGAAGCCGACGGCAGCGGATCCTTCCTTTGGTATTCTGTATGTGATCCTGACTTCTGTGGCAGGAACGGTATTGGCGATATTTCTTGGAGTGCCTGTAGCGCTCTTAACGGCAGTCTTTTTGACTGAGGCAGCGCCCCGGCCGCTGGCGGCAGTGGTACGGCCGGCGATAGAGCTGCTGGCGGGGATTCCCTCCGTGGTCTATGGTCTGCTGGGGATGTTGGTTTTAAATCCGCTTGTATATCGCCTGGAGCAGTGGGTATTTCGCGGTTCTCAGACACATCAGTTTACGGGTGGCGCCAATCTGCTGTCTGCGGTACTGGTATTGGCGATTATGATCCTGCCTACGGTCATCAGCGTTAGTGAGACGGCATTACGGGCGGTGCCGGAGCAGCTGCGGGCCTCTTCTATGGCTTTGGGCGCTTCCCGTATCCAGACAATCTTCCAGATCATTCTTCCGGCGGCCAGACCAGGGATCGTTACGGCAGTGGTGCTGGGTGTGGGCCGGGCAGTGGGGGAGGCGATGGCAGTCAATCTGGTGTCCGGCGGTTGCGTGAATGTGCCGTTACCTTTCTGCTCCGTCAGATTTCTGACGACGGCCATCGTCAGTGAGATGGGGTATGCGGAAGGACTGCACAGGCAGGCTCTCTTTACGATCGGGTTGGTGCTGTTTGGTTTTATCATGCTGGTTAATATTCTCCTGCACAAGATCTTGCGGGAAGAAAAGGGATAGCCGTGTCCGGCAAAAGCAGAGTGATAATGAAAATGCAGCGCATGGAAAGGAGCAGGACGTATGCCCAGAAAGATAAAAGATGCCGTCGCATATATGGTAATCTACCTTGCGGCTTTTTATTCGGTGCTGTTGTTAGCCGGAATCATTGTCTATGTCTTTGCCAAAGGCTTTCCCGTTTTTGACCTTCCTTTTTTTACGACGGTATCCAGTGTGGTAAAGGGAACCGTCGGTATTGCAGGGAATATCCTCAATACGGTTTATATCGTGGTGTTAACGCTTTTGGCGGCGGTGCCGGCAGGCGTGGGAGCGGCGGTCTGGCTGAATGAATATGCAACACCGGGCAGAGGCGTGCGGCTGATCGAGTTTGCAACGGAAACGCTGGCAGGGATCCCGTCAATTGTTTTCGGATTGTTTGGGATGATGTTTTTTGGTACAACGCTTGGATTTGGTTATTCAATTCTGACCGGATCGCTGACATTATCCTTGATGATCCTGCCGTTGATCACGCGCAATACACAGGAGGCGCTGCGGGCGGTGCCGGACAGTTACCGGAACGGCGCCATCGGTATGGGGGCCGGCAAATGGCATATGATCCGCACGATTCTGCTGCCATCGGCCATGCCTGGTATCGTGACGGGCATCCTTTTGGCGGTGGGACGTATCGTGGGGGAATCGGCAGCGTTACTTTTCACGGCCGGAAGCGGCTATCTGCTGCCGGAGGCCGGAAGCGGTTTTGTTTCTAAAATCATGGAATCCGGCGGTACACTCACGATCCAGATGTATTTAAGCCTGGCCAGAGCGGAGTATGACACGGCTTTCGGAATCGCGGCGGTTCTGCTGTGCATCGTGCTCGCCTTCAACCTCCTTATAAAGATTCTGACTCGAAATAAGTTTTTTGCAGGCTAGTGTACTGACACGTTCACATTTCGCCAAATGACTTGCCTGAATTTCCATCTGCTTTGTTGTACCGGAGCATTTTTCAAGCACGATCCAGACAGGAATGGAAGAGGTATATGAATTGTATCAAGATAGAAACTACAGATCTGAATCTGTACTACGGGAATTATCACGCGCTGAAAGCGGTCACCATGGATATCCGGGCGGATGCAGTGACGGCGCTGATCGGGCCTTCCGGGTGTGGAAAATCCACCTTCCTGAAAACCATAAACCGGATGAATGATCTGATACAAGGGGTAAGAATCACAGGCCGGGTCTGTCTGGACGGTGAGGAGATTTATGCGCCCGGTGTGGATGTGACAACACTGCGCAGGCGGGTGGGCATGGTGTTCCAGCAGCCCAATCCTTTTCCCATGAGTATTTACGATAATATTGCCTATGGTCCAAGGGTTCATGGGGAGAAGAACAAGAATCGGCTGGACGAGATCGTGGAGAGGAGCCTGCGGCGTGCGGCTATCTGGGAGGAGACCAAAGATCGTCTGAAAAAACCGGCGCCGGGCCTTTCCGGCGGACAACAGCAGCGGCTGTGTATTGCCCGTGCACTGGCGGTGGAACCGGAGGTCCTGCTGCTGGATGAACCGACTTCCGCGCTGGATCCGGTCTCCTCGCTGCGGATAGAAGAACTTCTTTTGCAGCTGAAAAAGAGCTATACCATCGTTATTGTCACACATAACATGCAGCAGGCTGTACGGATATCGGACGACACAGCCTTTTTTCTGGCGGGAACAGTTGTAGAGTGGGGCCGTACCGGGCAGTTTTTTTCCAGGCCGCGGGACAGGAAGACCATGGATTACATTGCAGGGAGATATGGTTAAGGTAGATCAGAGGTTTGTTTGTCACAACCTGGTGCCTGCCTTGGCAGATGCGTCTGTTTTACTTATATTTTACATTTCCTTTACAAGAATATGATAGTGACAGGGATAAATTCATGATATCGTCAAACCATAATAGCAATAGTTGGTTTTTGGTTGTGATGAGGAGGTTATCATGGATTTTTTTGATCTGCTAACGATGATGGGCGGATTGGCCCTGTTTCTGTATGGTATGCATCTGCTTGGTGAGGGATTGTCCCGGGCCAGCGGCGGCAGGATGGAACAGATTCTGGAGAAAATGACTTACAGTAAGTGGAGGGCGGTGCTTTTGGGGGCGGGTGTCACGGCCTTGATCCAGTCCTCCTCTGCAACCACGGTGATGGTGGTCGGATTTGTCAATTCGGGCATGATGAAGCTGTCCCAGGCCATTGGCATCATTATGGGCGCCAATGTGGGCACGACGATCACTTCCTGGATCTTAAGCCTGACAGGCATTGAGAGCGGCAGTTTTGTGATGCAGCTGTTAAAGCCCTCGGCCTTTTCTCAGATCTTTGCCCTGGTGGGCGTGATCCTGCTGCTTTTTTCCGGGAAAGAAAAGCATAAAAATGCGGCTGCGATCTTGATCGGTTTCGCGGTGCTGATGATCGGAATGGACACTATGTCGGCGGCAGTCAAGCCTCTGGCGGATGTTCCGGAATTCACGAATCTTCTTCTGTTGTTTTCCAGTCCGATACCGGGGATGATCGCCGGTATCATCCTGACGGCCGTGATCCAGAGTTCTTCGGCTTCCGTGGGTATCCTGCAGGCGTTGTGTGCTACGGGCGCCGTGTCCTACAGTGTGGCGGTTCCCATTATCATGGGCCAGAATATCGGTACTTGTGTGACGGCGCTGTTGTCTTCCATAGGGACGTCGCGGGGCGCCAGAAGAGCAGCCATTGTGCATCTGTATTTCAACTTGATCGGAACGATCGCTTTTATGGCCATTTTCTATCTGCTGCACGGAGTGGTAGAGTTTGACTTTATGGAAAATGCAGCCCGTCCTTACGGCATTGCGGTAGTGCATACGGTCTTTAATGTGTTCGCCACCTGTCTGCTACTTCCCTTTTCCAACTTGTTGGAAAAGCTGGCTTATCTGACGATCCGGGAGGACAGTGTGGAGCATATGGCGGTGCGGTATATCGATGAGGACGTGAAGGCGCTGGACAGCCGCTTTATGAACAATCCGTCCCTGGCCATGGAGCAGTGCCGGAAGGTTATCTGTCATATGGCAGATACGGTGCAGGAGTCCTGCAGAGAGGCCATCGGCCTGCTGGACGGCTACACGAAGGAAGCGGCGGATGGTGTCAGGCAGCTGGAAAAGGATGTGGACCGGTACGAGGATGTGATCGGCACCTATCTGTTAAAGCTGACGGGCAGAGATCTTTCGGAAAAGGACAGCCGTGCACTGACTTTATATCTGCATTGCATCGGTGATTTCGAGCGGATCTCGGATCATGCGGCAGGCATTGCCATCGCCTATGGTAAGATGCAGGAGAAGGAACAGAACTTTTCTGCCAAGGCACAGGAGGAGCTGGCGGTCTTTTCCCGGGCGGTGCTGCGGATGCTGACGATCTCCGGGTGTATCTTTCGGGAGGAAAACGCGGACAGCCTGTATGAAACGGAAGCATTGCGGGATGTGATCGATGAGCTGGGGGCGCAGGTGCGTAAGCGGCATGTGAAAAGACTCAGAAAGGGAAAGTGCACGGCGGAATTGGGGTTCCTGTTATCGGATATTGTGACCGCCTATGAACGGATCGCAGCCCACTGTGTCCAGATCGCGGTCAGCGTGGTGCAGGTGTGGGAGGAAGATTCTATGGAGATGCACGGCTACAGTAAACAGAGCCGGGAGAAAAACCGGGATCAGGAGCAGTTCCAGGCGTTGTATGAAGAGTTTGCGCAGGAGTACACCTTGCCGTAAGAGAATAGGAAGAGGGTAGAAAGAGTTGAATCCGGATGGGAGTATATACTTTCGTGGTGGGAATGTGGTAACATAGGAAAAGCGGTAAGGAAAAGCGAAGATACAGGGGTGTATGCAGATGGGATTGATCTATGTGGTGGAGGACGACAGGGATATCAGCGAGATTGAGAGCTTTGCGCTGAAGAACAGCGGTTATGATGTACAGGTGTATGAGAACGGGAAAGATTTCTACCGGGCAGTGCGGGAGCGGGTGCCGAGTCTGGTGTTGTTGGATATCATGCTGCCTGATGAGAGTGGTCTGGCGGTGACGAAGAAGCTGCGTCAGGATCCGCGGACCAGACAGGTGCCGATCATTCTGGTCACGGCCAAGACGACGGAACTGGATAAGGTGCGGGGGCTTGATATGGGGGCGGACGATTATATCACGAAGCCTTTCGGCGTGATGGAGCTGATCTCCAGAGTACGGGCGCTGCTGCGCAGAAGCGGGGAAGATAAGGGAGAGCGGTCGCTGTCCATCGGAAAAATCTTTCTGGACGGGGAACGACATGCCGTGTACGTAGAGGGGGCGCTTTGTGAACTGACTTATAAAGAGTATGAACTGCTGCGGCTTCTGATGCAGCGTGCCGGTATCGTGACGACAAGGGAGGAGATCCTGAATCATGTGTGGGGCAGTGACTTTCAGGGAGAGTCCAGAACGCTGGATATGCATATCAAGACGCTCAGACAGAAACTGGGGGAAGCCGGCGGCATGATCAGGACTGTGCGCAGCGTTGGTTATTTCCTGGAGAATGACGGCGCATAAGAGGCTGTAAGGCAGGAGCGGTAAGGGAAATACGAAAAGAATGCTTATCATGGGAATTTACGTCGAGGAAGGCGTCGAAGAAGATATGAGGTACGGGCATGAAAAGGAAAATCAACAGACAGCTGATGTTTTTATCGACGATGGCGATCGTGATCACGCTGTTGCTGATGGCAGTGGTATTCTACCGGCTGTTCCAGGCACAGGTGATGGAGGATCTGAAGATCTATGCTTATGCGCTTGCTGACGGCGGAGCGCCGGATGAGGACAGGCCGGTTGATCCTGCTGCTATGAATACCGGTGTATCAGACGATGCGGCTGTTGCCATGGATACAGGTGTGTCGGACGATAGGGTTAAGGTGGATGCGGAGGCAGATGCGGCAGATGGCATATCGGATGCAGGCACAGTGAAAAGTTACGCATACATTGACCGCTACAGTCACGGGAAGGAAAATGTGCGCGCCACCGTGATTACCCCGGAAGGTGCGGTGCTCTATGACAGTAATGCGGACATAGGCGGGATGGATAATCATGCCGGAAGGCCGGAGGTTGCGCAGGCACTGCGGGAGGGAGAGGGCAGGTCGGTCAGGCAGTCTTCTACCATGCAGCGCAGTACCTTTTATTTTACGATTCTTCTGCCGGATGGCAACGTGCTCCGGGTGGCCAGAGAGTCCCATAGTATCTGGAGTATTCTTTACAGGTCTCTGCCGGCGATCGTGGCGGCAGTCTGTGCGATTCTGACACTGTGCGTGCTTTTGTCCCATTATCTCACGGCCAGTCTGGTGGCGCCGATCGGCAGACTGGTGGAGGATATGGATCATATCAAAGATAAGGAGATTTACGAGGAGCTTCTGCCTTTTGCAAAGACCATCAGCACACAGCATGACGCCATTGTCCGCAATGCAAATATGCGGCAGGAGTTCAGCGCCAATGTATCCCATGAGTTGAAGACGCCGCTGACGGCGGTATCCGGTTATGCGGAATTGATCGAGAACGGGATGGCCACAGGACAGGACGCAGTCAGGTTTGCCTCGGAGATCCGCAGAAATGCCAACCGCCTGTTGATGCTGATCAATGACACCATCCGTCTGTCGGAGCTGGATGTGCAGGATCGGGAGATTCCTTTTGAGAAGATCGATCTGTATGAGGTTGCAAAAGATTGTGTGGAGATGTTGCAGCTGCGGGCCAAAGAACGGGAGGTGGATCTGCGGCTGCAGGGGGGCAGCGCCATGGTGCAGGGAGACAGGCAGATGCTGGAAGAGCTGCTATATAATCTGTGTGACAATGCCATCAGCTATAATAATGCAGGCGGTTTCGTACTGGTCAGCGTGGAATGTGTGGACGGAAAGAAGAGGCTGCGGGTGGAAGATACGGGTATCGGGATCCCGCAGGAGAGCCAGGAACGTGTTTTCGAGAGATTCTACAGGGTAGATAAGAGCCGGTCGAAGTCCACCGGCGGTACGGGCCTTGGGCTTGCCATTGTGAAACATATTGTGGCAGTGCATCGTGCCGGTCTGACGCTTGAAAGCGAGCCGGGGGAGGGAACAACAGTCACGGTCGTATTTGAGGAGGAGAAGATTAAAGATCTGTGATCTTCGGGAAAACTTCGGAAAAAAGTCCTGAAAAAACTGAAAAGACATAAAATCAGGACGGCCGGTAAAATTTTTCATCTTGCAATCTAACACGCAATATATTAAAGTAGATTATAGTTAGTTGAACGTTATAGTCAGGTTTGGTCGTTGTATTTTGGGTGTAGGCCGTACCAAAGCGTAACGGTTTAAGGTGAGAGGAGAATTTTTATGTGGACCAGAGCGGAGTTGAAAGAGAATGCGAAGAATTTTTTCAGGTATAATTACTGGAAGATGGTGTTAGTTTCCCTGGTGATGGGATTTGGAGGATTTGGAAGCGGTGCAGGCAGTGGAAGCGGCATCAGGTTTTCATTCACCAAAAACTATACATACAGGATCGATAATTTCAATATGGCGGAAATTATGAGTTTTTTGGTTGCTTTTTTCAGTGTGTTTACGGTGATGATGGTGATCGGTCTGGCTGCGGCGGTGTTTCTGCTATATCCACTGCATGTGGGCGCACAGCGGTTTTTTGTGGTGAGCCATTACCAGAAGGCGGAGCCGGGTGAGCTTGGTTTTGCTTTTTCCAATGGCTATATCAATGTGGTTAAGACGATGTTCTTAAGAGAGTTGTTTATTTTTCTCTGGTCATTGCTATTTATAATCCCGGGCATTATCAAAGGCTATGAATACCGGATGATTCCTTATATCCTGGCGGAGAATCCGGGTATTGATACCAGGGAAGCCTTCGAGATCAGCAAGAAGATGATGGATGGCAATAAATGGAATGCGTTTGTGCTGGACTTGTCTTTCATAGGATGGAATATTTTAAGTGCATTTACGTGTGGCATCCTGTCAGTCTTCTATGTCAGTCCTTATATCTATATGACCAATGCTGAGCTCTATGTAGCGTTGAAGGAGATCACTTTCGGCGGACGTGGACAGTCTTACCAGAATACACAGCAGTATCAGGCAGGGCAGACGAATCAGGATTACCAGAACTATCAGAATTATTAAAGGATATGCAGGGAGCATCAGAATAGAAGAAAGCAGATAAGCCGCGGGCGTCTTTAAAGGACGGGCGGCTTATTATCGTTATGGCAGAGGTATGTGTGTGATCAAGGAAAAGGGGATCGTGAAGCATTATGAAAAGTAGAGAGGATGTCGTGAATGGCGGTACACAAGGACAGTACAGATGTCGCGAACGGGCGTTTTTTTGTCATGAATGAAAACGAAGAATGGAAACAGTCGGGATTAAGAAATTGACGGTATCAGCCGATATAAATACTATAAAATATTATGACAGGAAAGTATAGGAAAGATTTGTGTCAAAGAAGAAATGAGGTGTAGATCTGACCGGGTGAAAAGGAGTTTATCCGGTTATGGCAGGTAACGTTAAGATAGCAGTCATGAAGGACAAGGAGGTTATAATTCATGCAGATCAGAGCAAATGCGAACGAGAATCAGGTAATCCAGGTCAACAGTGCAGCCCGGGCGAGAGCGCAGGAGAGAGCTGGCGGGAACGGACAGGATACGCAGAAGAGGTCTGCCATTTTCATGGGAGATCTGAATATCAAGAAGGATCCGATTACTCAGCGTAAGCTGTATGCGCAGCAGAAGGCATTGAAGATGGTGAGCGATGCCTGGGATGTGGATCGGAATATAGACAATAGTATATCAGAGATTCGGAATAAGCTGTCCCAGCTGCAGGAGGAATATGCAGAGAACCTGGATAGGATAGCAGAGGGAGATGCCAGGAAGGAGATGCTGCGCCAACATTATAATGTGGCGCCGGATTCTCAGGAGCAGAAAGATCTGGAGCTGTTGGAGAAGAAAGCCGATTACATGCGGCATCCGGACGAGGTCATTTTGACGGAGGAAGAGCGGGCACGGCTGAAGGAGATCAGCGGCCGTCTGCCTGATACGCAGGAGGAGAGTGCTCTTTTGCAGCGTAAGGCCGACGCGGAGAAATATGGGCTTACGGAAACGTTTACCGAAGAGGAAGAGGCGTTGTTGAGAGAGCTGGAGGGAGTTCCTTTAACGGAATATCAGAAGCGCTGCCTGGAGATTGACGAATATCAGAAGATCTATGAGAAGAGGAATGATGTCATTGAAGATCAGATCGCTGGCTACAATGGGTCCATTCGTGCGATGAAATTAGAGCGGCTGAAATTCAACGAGATGACAAAGGCACAGAATAAGGCCGAGAAAGTGATGGAAGCGGCTGGCAAAGAGATCGTCGATATGCTTATAGAGGAGTCCAAGGATCATGTAGACGAGGAAATGGAAGAAAAGAAAGAAGAGGCCGAGGAGAAAGCGGAAGAGAAGGCAGAGCAGGAAGAGAAGATCGAGAACAGGAAAGAAGACGAAGCTGCATTGGAGGAACACATCGAAGAGACTCAAATTAAGAGGGAGGAGCAGGAAGAGCTGCGCCGGGAGTCCGAGGAGCGTTCCAGAGAGGATGCAGTTCTGTTGGATGATATCCTGGAAGCCGGCAAGGGTCCAGGCAGCTTTTCGGATGTGCAGCTGGATGTGAAGAAGATGGTGCATAAGATGAAGCTGCTGGAAGAAGACTTGAAGGGAAGCATAGTGGACGAAGAGAGCTGATCCGGAGAAAGGAACAGGGGAGCCGGCGCGATGGCAGAAAGACGAGCCGGCTGGTGCCGGGAAGATGCTTCAGAAGACTGAACTGTAGAAGCGGCATACGAGGGGAAACATGAATATTGCAGTTTGTGATGACGAGGTAAGAGGGAGAGAAAGGATTCGAACCTTACTTGAGAAAGAGTTTTCTCAGGCACAGACATGTGAATTTGATTCAGGGATGAAGCTACTGGAAAGTGTAAAAGAAGGTTACCGGCCGGATATCGTGCTGTTGGATATCGCGATGGAAGGTTTGGACGGTATGGAGACGGCACGGCGGTTGAGAAAGCTTGCGGATGCGATCCTGATCTTTGTGACGGGTGTGAAAGAACAGGTTTTTGATGCCTTTGATGTGGGCGCTTTCCATTATCTTATGAAACCGATCAATGAGGAGAAGCTGCGTGAAGTTCTGCACCGTGCCGCACAGGAGGTGGAGAAACGGCAGTGCGGCCCGCGGTATCTTCTGGTGAAGACCGAGGGCAGCCACCGCAGAGTGCCGGTGGAAGATATCCTTTATGTGGAGAACAGCGGACGCAAGGTGGTCCTGCATATGAAGGCAGAATGTCTGGAATACTATGAGCGGATGAACCATCTGCAGGAGGTGTTGGGAGATGGCTTCTACCGCTGTCACAGAGGGTATCTGGTGGCGTTGTCTGCGATTACCGGCTACGATCATGAAAGCATTACCGTCGGGACGGGAGAACGGATTTATCTGGCCAAGCAGAAGTACGGAGAGTTTGTAAAGCTGTATTGCAGGTATTTGAAGGAGTAGGGAAGTTACATGACGTTGGAGCCGCTCGATCTGATCGAGTATTTATTGAAAGCATGGTTTTTGTTGTATTTTTGCGAAGGCAGTATTATGGTGAGGGAGAAGTATCGTTCCGTGGGAAAGATACTTTTTTTCTTACAGGCTTTTTTTGTCGGATATTGGATTTCCACTTCCACGTGGGTTAACAGACCGCTCTACGATAATGTGGAAGGGATTGTAAAGGACAGCAGCTACAGTATCATCAAGCTGGCGATCGTTCTTGGCTGCAGCTTCCTGTTCATGGACTTGCTCTACCAGGGAAGACGACTTTCCAAGGTGTATCTGCTGCTGGTATTTTATGCGGTGCAGGAGATGAGCAGATTTACGGTGCACAGTGTCTGGTCATTTGTTACAATGGGCGTAATCGATCACCTGAATGAACTGGTGATAACGGAAGAGATCGATCTGGAGCGGTTTATGGCGATTGTCGTGCCGCTGCAGGCTTACAGTATGCGGTTATTTGCGGCGGGTTATCTGGCGCTTACGTATGGTACGCTTCGTGCGTACCGGCGGTGTCTGACGGTTTCGGGACCGGTGGATGAGATCAGCAGACAGGGACTTTGGTTTCTGATGTTGACGCCGATGGTCACGATGGCTTTTGACGTATCCTGGCGGATCTCCTTTTTCAGACAACAGGGGACGGAAGTGGAATTCCTGTATGATAAGTATGGCAGCATGTATGTGGTGGTGCCGGTGATCGCGCTTCTGTGTCTGGCCTGCATTGTGTTCAGCCGCAGGATCTACAGTGAACTGCTGTGTTTTGAGGCGCAGAGGAACAGTTTGTTGTTCTACAAACAGCAGCTGGCGGACATGACGGACCATGTCAGGGAACTGGAACAGCTGTATGACGGGATACGAGGGATGCGGCATGACGTTAATAATTATGTGGCGGATATGGAGCAGCTGCTTCGTGTCAGCGCTGTGGAAGGACACTTGCCGGATGAGGTCAGGAGGGAGGCGGCCGGGTATCTGCACCATATGCAGCAGGCGGCATCCAGGCTTTCCCTGCAGTTTGCCACGGGGAATCCGGTAACGGATGTGATTATAAATCGGAAGTGGCAGATCTGCGAACAGGAGCATGTGAAGCTGGAAGGAGAGCTTCTGTTTCCGGCCAAACTGGGGATTGAGGCGTTTGATCTGGGGATCCTGCTCAATAATGCATTGGACAATGCCATAGAGGCCTGTCGGAAGATCCCGGAGGATGCGGAGCGGCTGATCCGGTTTCGGGGGTATGCGAAGGGCCGAATGTATTTTGTCGTGGTGGAGAATTCCTATGACGGCAGCGCGCTGCCTGTGGGGACGGATGGCCTGCGGAGTACCAAGGCAGACTTGAACAGGCATGGGTTTGGCATGAGTAACATGCGCAGCTGCGTGGAGAAATATTACGGGACGATGCAGCACGAGGCAGACAACGGGAAGTTCGTTCTAACGATCATGCTGCAGGGAAACGACAGCTATTCATGACGAAAAACAGTGCAGTTGGTTACAATTGCCTTCATTTTGCAGAAATAGGAACGATATACTTAATGTGAAGAGAATTGTACTTTTTTACAAGGTGCAGACAGGAGGGAGAAGACCTATGAGAATTCCAAGAAATTATTCCAGTGCTCTGCTGAGTGGGAGAAACAGAACCGGCGGCAGTTATTCTCTGTTACAGAGCGCTCTGAGCCGGACCAGTAAAGGGAAGCGATTGAATCGAAATGCACAGCTGTTGAGCGGGCTGCAGCGGAAAAACAATATTTTTTCCAATACGACGCTGGGAACGGCTGATAAGCAGAAATTATATTATAATATGAAGTATCATGCACAGCAGGTCACTGAGTATGGCAATAAGCTTGCAGAGCAGGGGGAAAAATCTCTCTTTGCCAAGGTGAAGGAGAGTGGAAGCAATGCAGAGATCGTGGCTAATATCAAAGGACTGGTTGGACAGTACAACAGTATGCTGGGGAATCTGCGGGATTCCGGGACAAGGACAGACAGTAATTATCTGTCACAGTTAAATACCATTACCGGTATGAACAGTTCCGAGCTGGCATCCTGCGGTGTGACAAGGAAGACGGACGGAACGCTTGTAGTGGATGATGAGAAGCTGGCATCTGCAGATCTGGCAACACTTGAGAAAGTGTGGGGCGGCCGGAGCGGTCTTGCGAGTCGCGTTTCTTTGTGGTCGGATTCCGTGGAGACTACCGCAGAGCGCAGCATGGAGGCGCAGGCCAGCAGCAGCTACAGCAAGTTATTCAATAACTATGGGAGCAGCGGGAATTATTTTAACTTTTTTGGTTAAGAGGAGTATGGGCTGCTTTGTACAGGTTTATGTAAATGTATATAGAGAAGGAAATCGGGTATGGCATTGAACCGCTTGGAATGGACGCAGAAGGAGCAGAAAATAGATTACCATGTGCTCAAATGGCCCACATCTTATTTGCATCCGCGAACGAGGAATGGCGTGAGTGTTGGATTTGAACTAAAAGAGCAGGCGGGTTCTGCGGAAGCATTTACCGTCAGGGATACACAGCAGGAAGGTATCGGGCTGGGGCTTACAGAGCGTCCGGGAAACAGCAGATGGAGAAGCGGAGGGCTGGGAACGGATGGAATGGTCACTGAGGGTCTTAGAGACGCGGCACAAGACAGAGACGGTCTGACGCTTTCCACGCATCAGGCGGGACGGCAGAGAGCGGGAGCGGATATGGTATCTGCCGCAGCGCAGAACGCTGCCGCACAGATGATAATAGCCCCGACCATGCCGCCGAATATGTCACAAGGTGTGGTGCATACATTTTCTGTGACCAGAACAGTACAAAGGGCCGGAAACCGGATGCGGGAGATCATCGGCAGACTGCGGGATACTTATCTGAAACAGCAAAAAAGGGCGGAAACGCTTCGCAAACAAGGCCGCGCCGCACAGCAGCAGAAAGAGCGGCAGGGCACCCGCCAGGTCGACAGAGAGGAAGTGCTGTCCATGCAGGCGGAGAATTATTATCTGCTGGACTCCTACGATAAGAACGGTCAGTACAGTACGCTTGGAAAAAGTAAGTCCTAAGAAGAATCTTAATACAATTTTTACATTCCGTTTATTGTTTTCAGACAGCTTCTGCGTTATAGTAACAAAGGAGATAAAGAGCGGCAGCTTTTTTGATCCTGCGTTGTTATAACAGGCAGAAGTTGTTGTTTTTATGCATATTATATATAGGTTTTGAACGGAGGATAAAGAATAAATGACGGCAAATCCCTTTTTTCCATTAGATGAAATGAGCGTGGAGTCTGATCACACGGAAATGATGGTATATCCCCAGGTAGATCAGTCAATCTACGAGAGGAGGCGTCAGATGGTGGACACGGTAGTAGATTATAAGGAAATGCGAATGCGTTACAGCTGTGCCATCAAGGAGGTGCGCACGAAGTTTGATGTGCTGAACTCGGAATTTAACGTACGGTATCAGCGCAACCCGATTACGTCCATCAGTTCCCGCCTGAAGAGCTCTACGAGCATCATGCGCAAGCTGGACAGTAAGAAACTTGGGTTTACGTTGGAGAATGTGGAGAAGCATCTGTTTGATGTGGCCGGGATTCGGGTCGTCTGCTCATATGTGGACGATATCTATATGCTGGCCAAGGCGTTGGCGAAGCAGGATGATATTACGGTGCTTAAGGAGAAGGATTATATCAAGAATCCCAAGCCTAACGGCTACCGAAGCTATCATATGATCGTCAGTGTACCCGTCTTTTTCTCGGACAGAACGAAAAATATGGCGGTGGAGGTGCAGATCAGAACGATTGCCATGGATTTCTGGGCGAGCCTGGAGCACCAGCTTAAGTATAAGCAGGAGGTGCCGAACCAGAAAGAGATCGTGCGCCAGCTGAGTGAGTGTGCGGAGCAGATCGCTTCCGTGGACAGACAGATGTGGCAGGTGCGCCAGCAGATCGAGATGTCCGAGGATATTCCGACGGAAGAAGAGATCTTGTTGGAGAAACTGAGCAGAATCGATATAGCGATTAACGAGTAGAACATTGCACATCTCGCATGGGTGCATAGTGGAGGCTGACCTTGATGTCCTGCCTGTAATTGCCGAATGTTTTCCCGAAGATGGTCAGTCCGCCCACATGTTCCGCGTCTTCCTCGACAGCCATGCGAAAACGGATGCTGCTGCGGTAATCGAGATGCAGGCTGTCGATGGTCACATCGGAGATCTGCAGCCCGTCAATAAAGGTGCCTTCCTTATTGACGACCAGTAATTTCAGCATACCATACTGGTTCCAGTTAGAGACCCACCAATCCGGTGCAAACAGTCCGCGGGAATCACCGAAGTCGCCGGGCGAGAGCCAGCTGCCGATCAATACATCATTAATATAGAAGAAAATGTCGGAGGGCCACACGTTGTTGAAGCCGGGAGCCTCGGAGCATAATTCTGCCGAGAGCGTGAGCTGTGTTATCTTCTGGAAGCCGGGAATCAGATTAGGAATGTTATATTCCACAAATCCCCTGGAAAACCAGAGGATATCTGCAGTATAACGTTCAGGATGATCAAAATAGCGCGGGTCATCGACTTCGCCGATCAGCGCCTTGGCAGAGGCAAGTCCGCAGGTCGGACAGACTTGATAGTTGGAATAGTGTCCGACTTTCAGGTCTGTGCAGTAAATATTCTGGGAACCCTCCGCTTTCTCTAAATCGATGAGGATCTTATCCAGATGGACGGAACAGATCTTCTGGTTACCATGTCCCGCCGACTCACTGGAGACCGTGATCAATCCGCAGCTCTCCAGTTTCCTGATATGGCTTGTCAGAGCGCCGTTGGTGATGTTCAGATTGGAAGCCAGTTCATTCATACTCATATTGTTATGATCCAGCAGGATGCTGAGAATTTCGATTCTGACATCCGATCCAAGCGCCTTGAAGATAGCAAGACCTTCTTTGAGTGATGTGATATGCAGCAACGCCAAGCCCTCCTCGCAATTTATTTATCCTACATTTATGAGAAATCATATAGTAAAAAACTGTTCTGTGTTTAAATTATAGCCGCAAAAAACGTTTTAGTCAATGAATCGGCGCCTTATATTTTCGGCAGGGGATAAAAGAATAAGGACTGTAATATTTGGGGATTGTCCGTGACAGGGGAATCCGTTATACTGAGCGTAAGGCTGAATAAATTCTCTGATGAGCAATTTAGTTCAACAAACTGAACAAGTGCAGCGTAAAACGCTCCGGCGTGGAGGTAAAGATGTCAGGAAATTCCGCAGGGCGGAATCATGGGACTATAGAGTAATCGGAAAGGGAGAACGGAAAATGGAAGATAGAAGAAGTCTGCCGGAAGCATTCTGTACGAGGATGAAAGGGCTTCTCGGCGGGGAATGGGAGGCATTTCTGGCAAGCTATGACGAGAAACGCTATTATGGGCTGCGCCGGAATCCGTTAAAGTCTTCCGCGGAATCGTTTACGGCGCAGATGCCCTATGCCTTGGAGAAGGTGAGCTGGGCAGAAGAAGGGTACTATTATCAGGAGGAAGAACAGCCAGGGAAGCACGTGCTGCATGAGGCGGGGGCGTACTATATTCAGGAGCCGTCGGCGATGGCGGTGGTGGGAATCCTGGATCCGCAGCCGGGGGAGCGCATACTGGATCTGTGTGCGGCGCCGGGCGGTAAGAGTACGCAGATTGCCGGACGTTTGCAGGGAGAAGGGCTGTTAGTTGCCAATGAAGTGATTTCTGACAGGGCCAGAATCCTGTCTCAGAATATAGAGCGGATGGGGATAAGGAACTGTGTGGTATTAAGTGAGGAACCGGGACGTGTGGCAGAGCTTTTCCCGGGGGTTTTTGACAGGGTTGTGGTAGATGCTCCCTGTTCGGGAGAGGGAATGTTCCGTAAGGATGAGACGGCAGTGGAGCAGTGGAGCGAGGATCATGTGCGGATGTGCGCGGACAGACAGCTGATGATTCTCAGGGAAGCGGCAAGATGTCTCAAACCGGGCGGCGTGCTGGTCTATTCCACCTGTACCTTTGCCCCGGAGGAAAATGAAGGAACGATCAGCAGATTTATACGGGAGCAGGAAGACTTTCTGATAGAGGAAATACCGCATGATGCGAACTTTGCGCCGGGAAGGGCGGAGTGGACGGACGAGCCGGCGACGGGACTTACCTATACCATGCGGTTATGGCCGCATCGTCTGCGGGGAGAAGGTCATTATATCGCAAGACTTAGGCGGAAGGGAAGCATGGATGGTGAGATGTCCGGGCGGGTTCAGAACAGGGGGCGGACGTTTGCAGGGAAGGAACGTCGTCGTGCAGAGGCAGTGAAGAGAGAGCTGACAGAGGCTCTGCAGGCGTTTCTCGTTAAGGAGCTGGGGATTAAGGAGGATTGGCTGGCGAGGCAGGGCGGCAGTGTGGAGAGGTTTGGAGAACAGCTTTACCTGGTGCCGGAAGGGATGATTTCGATGCAGGGAATCAAGGTACTCCGTCCAGGCCTGCATCTGGCGACGGAGAAGAAAAACCGGCTGGAGCCGGCTCATTCACTGGCGCTTGCGTTGACGGCAGCGGAGCCGGATCGGGTTTGGGAGCTGTCATATGAGGAGGCGGTCCGTTATCTGCGCGGTGAAAGTTTGTCCTGCAATGCGCAGAAAGGCTGGACATTACTGACTTACAGCGGATATCCGCTGGGATTTGGCAAGGCTGCCGGCACCCAGATGAAAAACCATTATCCGAAGGGGCTCAGGAAATACATCTGACAGAAAATATATCTGACAGGAAATACATCTGATAAGAAACATGAGACAAAAGAAGTGCGGAAATAAGGAAAGTCGAAGGTAAATCGAAAGAAAACGGAGTTGGGAGACATGATACAAAAATGATGCAATTCTGATGCAAAAATGATGCATAAAATGTCGAAAAAGAGAGAGGTTCGCCCTTGTAAAAAAATTCTGCGTGGAATATACTAGATAAGGATTGCATTTTATGATGTTAGGGAGTGCTGTATATGCTGTTTTCCAGTGTGGGATTTTTGTTCCGGTTTCTGCCGGTTTTTATGATATTGTATCTGATCATTCCTGCCAAATATCGCAATATTGTACTGCTGGCAGGAAGTCTCGTGTTTTATGGAGTGGGAGAACCGTACTTTGTTCTGCTGCTTATTTTTTCTATCGTGGTCAACTATGGCCTGAGCAGATATATGTTCTGGGAACCGTCAGCGCCCATTCAGAACCGTGTGGAAAGAAGAAAGAAGCGGCGCAGGACGGCTTTGATCCTTTCTTTGCTGTTTGATCTTTGCATGTTATTTCTCTTCAAATACTGGGATTTTGCGGCGGGTAGTGTAAATCGTCTGGCAGGAAATGAACTGGTGCCGTTATTGTCGCTGGCGCTTCCGCTTGGCATAAGCTTCTATACTTTTCAGATGATATCCTATCAGGTAGACTGCTATCGGGGGACGATATCGGAACCGGCAGGACTAGTGGAATTTGCCGCCTATGTGAGTATGTTTCCGCAATTGATCGCGGGGCCGATCGTCCGCTATGATGAAGTGGCGGATCGGATGCTGAGCCGGCGTCTGCGGATCCGGAATCTGGAAAACGGCCTCAAGCTTTTTACGCTGGGACTTGGCTTTAAGGTACTTCTGGCGAATCAGATCGGAACGCTTTGGAATACGATTATGACTGCAGGCGCAGGAGAACTGCATCCGGCAGTGGCATGGCTGGGAGCGGCTGCCTATTCTTTTCAGATTTATTTTGATTTTTGGGGATATTCCGTTATGGCCATGGGGCTTGGCAAGATGCTTGGTTTCAGGATACCGCAGAACTTTGACAGTCCCTATGCATCCAGATCCGTTTCGGAATTCTGGCGCAGATGGCATATCACACTGGGCAGATGGTTTCGTGAATATGTCTATTTTCCACTGGGCGGCAGCCGGAAGGGAAGGCTGAGAACGGTATGTAACCTTTTTATTGTCTGGGCGCTTACCGGATTATGGCATGGGGCTGATTGGAATTTTGTATTGTGGGGGCTTCTGTTTTTCCTGATCCTCACGATTGAAAAGAACAGCTATGGCAGAAAATTGGAGCAGACAAGGGTGATCGGACGGCTTTATACGCTGGCGATCATTCCAATAACATGGGTTGTGTTTGCGATTACCGACATAGGACAGCTATGGGCATATCTGGGTAATATGTTCGGCATACAGAAGACAGGTGTTATGGTTGGTATTCCACAGTTTCTGCGTTATCTGCAGGAGTACGGTATCCTGTTGGCATTCTGCATTCTGTTTGCCACTCCCCTGCCGATCAGATGTTATAATAAGTGGAAGGATCGGTGGTTCGTAGTGGTGATGCTGACAGCGGTATTCTGGTTTTCCGTACACGAGATCATGGTGGGAAGCAATAATCCGTTCCTGTATTTCAGATTCTGACGGGCAGATCTTTCTGGGATAGGGAAAGATGTCTACTGCATGGGACAGAGATAAAGAGATAATATGGACAATCATAATGAGTGATATTATATGAAATAAATACGTTACATGATATAGAATTTGCTGGGAAGAGCCAATTAATTGATACGATAAAGGATTCATAACATAAGATATGAAGGACGATTCGATTGAGGAATGATAACGAATGAAAAAACAAAAGCAGCCGCCCAAAAAGCCGCAGAAGCAGCAACAGAAGGTGCAGAAGCAGCAGGTGCAACAGAATAAAGCGCAGGAAGCACGGCCGAAAAGGCAACAGGTACAGCAGAATAAGGCGCAGGAAATACAGCCGAAAAAACAGCAGGTACAGCAGAATAAGGCGCAGAAAGTACAGCAGCAGAAGCGACAGATCCAGCACAGTGAAGTGCAGGAAGCACAGCCGCAGAAGCAGCAGGTACAGCAGAACAAGCCACAAAAGCTACAGGAGCATAATAAACAGGTAAAGCCGCAAAGACAAAAGCGCGACTGGAAGGCCTATATATATAACAGTCCGTATTTAATTTTGATCGCGCTGACTTCCTTAGCAGTGATGTTTACTTCCGATGAGATCGGAATCAGCGCTGCCGCCAGAGAGGCGCAGATGCTTGTCTGTAAGTCCTATGCCAAGATGCCTAAGGAGCAGGAAATGGTGTCGGCAGATTCTCAGGGACTCATTCAGGAGGATCGTGTGGATATAGTTGAGCTGCCGCCTGAGTTATCCACTGACAACAGCAGTGAGCAGGAGTCACAGAACCAAGATGTTGATTCTGAGGTAAAATCCGGGGCAGAAATGGAAAATGCAGGAGAACGCAAGGAAGAAAGTGACGATATACAAAAAGGTGACAGACTGCACGATGAATATGATGATCCGGAAACCGGCATAGAAACGGCAGAAATGCCGGAAGGTGTAACCAATTATGAATTTTATGAGCCATTGCAGACAGAGTCTCGTTACTATAAGGATGCAGGAAAAGTTGCATTGACTACGGAGTATCCATACACAAAAGAAAACATTGGTTATTTTGACGATGCCGCTTTTCTGGGGGATTCCAGGACTTTGGGGATCTCGGATTATGCGGGATTGGAGACGGCGGACTTTTATTGTGACAGCGGAATGATGATCTTTAAGATCCTGGAGGACGATGTCACTTACCAGAAGACAGGCAGCAAAGTCAAGATGACGGAAGTGCTGCAGAATAAGGAGTATGGTAAGATTTATATCATGCTCGGTATGAATGAACTTGGATATGGTGATACGGAAATGTATCTGGATCAATACCGTCAGGTTCTGCAGCAGATCAGGGAATGGCAGCCGAAGGCGATCATTTATATTATGGCAAATCTCCATGTCAGCAGAGAGAAGAATAATATGGAGACAGAATTCAATAATATAAATATCAATGCCAAAAATGCCGCCTCGGCATCTCTGGCAAACGGAACAGATGTTTTTTATCTGGATGTCAATCCGGTCTTTACGGATGAGGAAGGATATCTGAAATCAGAACTGACTTTTGATGGCGTGCATCTTTACGCAAAGCACTATGATGCGTGGCGGGAGTTCCTGCTGGAACATGCAGTAACGCGGTAAGTAAGGAGGATACATGGGAGAACGAGAGATTCGCTTGAATAAGTATCTGGCAGACTGCGGCATCTGTTCCAGGCGGGATGCCGATAAGCTGGTCGAGCAGGGTGTGGTGACGGTTGACGGCAGACCCGCGCAGATGGGGATGAAGGTGACCGGGCAGGAGGAGGTACGGGTCCGGGGGAAAAAGATAGCGGGCCGGGACAGGAAAGTAGTGCTGGCATACTATAAGCCGACGGGCGTGGTCTGTACGGAACGGGATGTTTATGCCAAGAGAATCATAACGGAAGAGATGAAATACCCGGTACGTGTCACTTACGCCGGCCGGCTGGATAAGGATTCGGAGGGACTGCTGCTCATGACAAACGATGGCCGGTTAATTGATGCCATGATGCGTGGTGCAAACGGTCATGAGAAAGAGTATGTTGTTAAGGTATCGAAAGAGTGGACGAATGAAGTCTTGGATCATCTGCGGCAGGGGGTGTGGCTGGAAGACATGCAGGTCAGAACCAGGCCTTGTGAGATAGAGCAGATTGGTCCGAAGACGATTCGTATGGTATTGACACAGGGGCTTAACAGACAAATACGGCGTATGTGCAAAACACAGGGCTATGCGGTTACGTCACTGAAAAGAACACGTGTTATAAATATTGTTCTTGACGGATTAAGACCCGGAGAATACAGAGAACTGACGCGGGAGGAATTGCAGGGACTGTATGAGCGCTGCGGAATGGAGCAGTCGGGGCATGAATGTGTTCATCCACAGAGCAGACGAGGGCAGGGCAGCATGGGATAAAGGCATCATGCAAGAGGAATGAATATTAAAAAACGGCAGGTATTTTATATGAGGGAAACGGATATCAATCGCATGAAGGAATTGGTCGCTGTACTGCAGCGGGCGGCGAAAGTATATTATGCACAGGATACGGAGATCATGAGCAACTTTGAATATGATCGGTTGTATGACGAACTGACCGGGCTGGAAGAAAGAACGGGCGTTATTCTTGCCAACAGCCCGACGGTGAATGTTGGATATGAGGCGGTGGATGAACTGCCAAAGGAGCGGCATGAGCGGCCGATGCTCTCCCTTGCCAAGACGAAGAGCAGAGAGGAACTGCATGACTGGCTGAATGGGAGGGAAGCGGTGCTTTCCTGGAAGCTGGACGGGCTGACGATTGTATTAACTTATGATAAAGGGAAGCTGAATAAGGCCGTGACAAGAGGAAACGGGGAAGTGGGGGAGGTCATTACAAATAATGCCAGGGTGTTTAGAAATGTCCCCTTGTCCATTCCCTATCAGGGCGAATTGGTTCTGCGGGGAGAGGCCGTAATCAGTTACAGCGAGTTTGAGCGCATCAACAGCGAGATTGAGGATGTGGATGCGAAGTATAAGAATCCCCGCAATCTGTGCAGTGGTTCCGTGCGGCAGCTGAATAATGAGATCACGGCCGGCCGCAATGTTAATTTCTATGCATTCAGTCTTGTAAAGGCGGAGGATATACAAAGCGTCAGCTATAGGACACAGCAGTTTGCCTTTCTGCAGGAACAGGGCTTCGATGTGGTGGAATACAGAGTGGTGGATCCGGATACAATCCTTCAGGAGATAGAATACTTTGAGAATAAGATCCAGACATATGATGTGCCGTCGGATGGTCTGGTATTGACATATAATGATATCGCTTATGGTCAGTCATTGGGAAGAACGGCGAAATTTCCGCGGGACTCCATCGCTTTTAAATGGGCGGATGAACTGCGGGAGACGGTGCTTTGTGAGATGGAGTGGAGCGCCAGCCGCACGGGTCTGATCAACCCGGTGGCGATCTTTGAGCCGGTAGAGCTGGAGGGCACCACGGTGAGCCGTGCATCGGTGCACAATGTCAGCATCGTGAAAGGACTGAAACTGGGACTGGGCGACCGCATCACGGTCTACAAGGCAAATATGATCATACCGCAGATCGCGGAGAATCTGACACAGAGTGATACGCTGGAGATACCGGATAAGTGTCCGGTATGCGGGCAGCCGACGCAGATAAGACAGGTTAATGACGTACAGTCGTTGTATTGTAATAATCCGGAGTGTGATGCCAAGAAGATCAAGGCATTTACGTTGTTTGTGAGCCGTGATGCGTTGAATGTGGACGGTCTGTCGGAGTCCACACTGGAGAAGTTTCTGGCGAGAGGTTTCCTGCATGAGTTTGCGGATCTTTTTAAATTGAGCCGCTATGAGCAGGAAATTACACAGATGGAAGGCTTCGGTGAGAAATCCTATAGTAATCTGATCGAAAGCATCGAGAAGGCCAGAGACACGACACTGGCGAGGGTTATTTACGGACTGGGTATTGAGAATGTAGGAGTGGCGAATGCGAAGATGCTGTGCAGGCATTTTCAGTATTCACTGGATGCGCTGCGGCAGGCAACGGTGGAAGATCTGAATGCGGTGGACGGTGTGGGCGGCGTGATCGCGGCCGGGATTCATGAGTTTTTCCACAGGGAAGATAAGCTGGAGCAGCTGGAACATCTGATGCAGGAATTGCGCCTTGCCAAAGAGACAGTGGAGGAAGGAAGCCAGACGCTGGCAGGCATGTCTTTCGTTATTACCGGCAGCCTTGAACACTATGAGAACCGGGGAGTGCTTAAGGCTGAGATTGAGGCGCGGGGCGGCAAAGTTACCGGAAGCGTCACCGGGAAGACGGTTTGCCTGATCAACAATGATACGGCTTCACAGTCCTCTAAGAATAAGAAGGCGAAGGAGCTGGGGGTCAGGATCGTGTCGGAAGCGTCGTTCATGGAGGAGTATTTGCAGGGGTAATATCCCCCTGCACTTATTCGATCGTCCGAATATCATACGGTGTCGTCTGGTACACGTAATAAGTAACTTATCGGAACTGGATATAGATCATATTGAATATCCAGAGACGTTTTGTAAAGGACTTAATCAAATTTACAAAAGGTTTACATTTCAGCACAAAAAATAAGGCCAGAAACCATTTTTTTGATTTCCAGCCATTTAACCATTTACTATATTTTCAACTTTTCTATTGTCTTTTTGAGTTACGAAGATGTGATTTTTGCCAACTCCGCTTTTCTTTTCTCCCTATTGCCTTCATTTTTTTTACTAAACTATTGTTAGCTTTCTTTAATCTTTTGGAGATTTTAGCCGTATTCTCGCTTGAAACTACTGTATTCTCTTTTAATGCATCAGGCAAGGAATAACTTTCAAAATGTAATGCCATTTGCTAAACCTCCTTTAAATTAGACGCAGAAAAAATTTTATAAGTATCTCCTACAAACTTGTTTGATTTATAATACAATGATTTGAAGATTTCTGTCAAGACTTTTTGCTTTACTTCTTCACTTACATCTTCCCAATTAATAGAACTATAATCTTGTGTTGTCGAGTTCTCTTCGTGGCAAAGGTTCATCTCTGAAATTTGCTTTTCATTCAACTGTTCTACTATATAGGGAACAAACACCATATGCCCTTTATAGCCTATACTTAAGATCGCCCATGTATTGCTATTAGTCGATGAAGTTGCATCTAAAAGTACTTCCACCCTTGCCATTTGCTCAGAAAAAGTCGAAATGGTGCCTATTTCCAATACCCATATGAATCGAGGATAAGGTTGGTTTGAATAATATTGAAATAAATCAAAATTTGAAACGGTCTTGCATTTAAAATCTTTATAGCTATTAGATGACGTTAAATATATTCTCCAAACAAAAGGGTTATCTTCTTTAGTCCCCCATGTAATATCATCATATGCTTCCCGAATCTTTTCAAGAAAATCAGGATTATGGAGAAAATGATCATCAAAAATACTTCTTGCTCTTGATGCATCCAAAAAAATTCTTTTATACAGTGGAACTAATAATGAATCAAACTGTTTTTTCATTCCTGGAATAGTCTCTTCCGAATAACTCATTTGATCCTGTAATTGAGTATTTCCTAAATCATTTTCAATATCCTCACCAGATATTTCCTCTTCATAGTCCTCATATAACATATTTTCATAATATCTGATTGTAAGTTTGTCTATGGTTGACATAATATAAGGGGTCTGATTATCATCCATAAATATATATTCATCTACTAGTCGTCCCGTGCATATATAGTAAACTTTTTTATCTTCAAAAATATCATATGTAATAATTTCACTTAATTCATGATGATCCATTTTAAAATCTACTGAGCCATGTCCAATACATATAACAGCATGCTGTGGTAACCCTAAAATAAAAGGTATGCCTGATTCCACATATGAATAAAATAGTTCTTCAAAATTCCCCTCGCCTTCATCTTCATAACGATACAGACGTGGATGAAAATGTCCCGCCTGTAGTACCTTAGCCATACAAGGGTCATCTACTCCTTGTGACGGTAGAACTCGTTCATAAGATGAATCTTCAAGCGTTTTTAATATTTCACTTGGCATTAGGATACGGTACTCGCAATATTTTTCACTATAATATCGAATCAAGTTAAATAAGGCCGTTTCAGCGCAGGTCATCGTTTCATTATCCTGTGTTAAATAAGGAAATGCTTTAATAAAAAACTTTCTACCACAAATCATAATCTTAAACTTACAAGTTTGAACGTAACCATTTATTTTTAATTTTTGTGGATTTAATAAGGAATGACCAATATTACCAACACTTAAAGGACGAAGTACAATAGTGCCAATAAGGAGATTCTTCTTAAGTTTTGGCATATCCGCCATAAAATCTCTATATTTTATTTCACCTTCGAAAAAAGCAAGTCTTATACAATTTCGTTCAAAATTACTATATTTTTGAGAAAAGTAGGAATAATATGAATCTCTATATTGTCTATCAACGTAATCACTTTCGATTATTAATGTAACTAAATCTGACTTTTTCGTATCAAAAAGATATATAATTTCTTTTATGCGTTCTGGTTCTTGAAAATAGAGTGGATATTTCCTAATAAGTGTTATAAAAAGTTCATTAATATTCTCTTGATCTAATTTAAAAGTCACAAAAGTATTCATTTTTCACTCCATAATTGTATTTTTTATATCAATTCAAACTCAAATCTTTGAATGTCGGAATAACGCACAAGTAAATTGACATTTTCTGTATTTGAGTAATCCGATATTACTTTCATCTCATTATCATAACAAGTATAGTAAGATAATAATATTTCTGGATTCTTATTATAAGAAGATACTTTATATAATTGTCCTTCATAAATGCTAATATTATCTTTCATTGTTAATGTAACACAAACTATGGACTCTTCATCACGAGCTCTTTCCCATAATTCAACAAACAAATTATTTGTCATTTCACGTTTAAAAAGAAGTAAGGAGAGTTGATTTGCCCATCTTGTCCGATGCATTCTCCCAAGCATTAACCCAAATAATATGGCAGATGTAAATGTTATAACTTGTATCAACAAAACTTCTACATTTAATTTAGTCCCAATGTAACTTGCCATAGTATAAAGTAAATAACTTATTGAAATACTTTTTATAATCAAATATTCTTTTTCCGTTTCTCGTTCAAGACAAGCCGCATAATTATATTCACTTATAAAAAGATAGCCAGGAGCAAAATATGTCATAAAACCTGTTATATTTGCGATAACATCTAATATAATCTCATCCATTTACATTTTCTCCTTCGCTGTCAGGTCTTCCACTATCTGAATGCTCTAAAAATTGATTCTCTGTACAAGCAGAATGTGTTTGTTCATTTGATACATTTTGTGGTTGTGAACGCTTGATTCCACTTTTTGTTTTAAAAACAAGAGTAGTCTTTATATCATATTTTTTTCTGGACCAGAACATACATTTCCTCTCCTGATTGACTTCAATGTTTATCTTTGTAACAAAATTTGTTTATTGACTTTTTATTTTGTAACTAATTACTGATGCATATTGCCATAATTTAGATATGTAAAATTATAATATAAAATCAATCGTAGTTCAATCAAAAGTGCAAAAGTTTTTAAGAAGTTAGATTAAATAAAAGTTTCCCAGTTTTTCGGACTATAGAAAATTGCTTATAATCCGGC
>CANRZW010000045.1 GCA_947644545.1 uncultured Lachnospiraceae bacterium | reverse complement strand
AAAATAGGAAAATGAAAACGTCGGAACTTTCCTAGTACTACGACGGAAAACGGGAGTTCTAAAGAATAAAGTTGTTGCAAAATGCGGGAAAGTATAGTATAAATAAAGAAGATCGCAGTGTAATAGAATAACAGGGGCGCTGGGCACAAGTCCGGCTGAGATGCAGAGGCGTAATGTCGCTTCCGGTCCCTTGAACCTGATCCGGGTAATGCCGGCGTAGGAAGAATATTCGACAAATAGAATACTTGTCGTTTTTTTCATACCGCGTTGTGCTGTTTACACCGCGGTACTTTTTATGTTAATTTGCGAGACAAATTAACTTCCATGGAGGAAACGACTATGACACAAAAATCAACCAAAGTCCGCGCCCTGACAGAGGGCGCCATCATGATCGCCGCGGCGACGGTGCTGGGATATCTGCGGATCTTCCGCTTTCCTTCCGGCGGTTCCGTGGATCTGGCGCTGGTGCCGATCCTCGTTTACTGCCTGCGCTGGGGGCCTAAGTATTCCCTGTTGTGCTGCTTTGTCAACGGGGTGCTGCAGTATTTTCTGGGCGGCGGGATCGCCATCTCATGGCAGTCCATGCTGCTTGACTATGTGGTGGCCTACACACTTGTATTCCTGTGCGGTTTCGGCGCAGGCAGAAAGCTTGGCTGGCTGTGGGGGACGATCTTAGGCTCCTTCGGGCGCTGGGTGTCGCTGACATTGTCCGGCGGCCTGCTCTGGTACATGTACATGCCGGAGACTTTCCTGGGAATGCCCATGGTGGATCCCTGGATCTATTCGATGCTGCTCAACGGTGTGCTGGTAGTAGTGGTAATGGCGGTGGATCTGGTGGTGCTCGGCATCATGCAGAGTGTCCCGGCGCTGCGAAGCCAGGTGCTGGCGAAGCAGACCGCACAGTGAAGCGCACGGCCAATTTAATTTAAAACCAAAATGCCATATTTGACATGTGATACCAGGAAACCGTATAATATAAGTCAAATATGGCATTTTGTCTGCTGGAGTTTCCTTTTTTCTTGCGGACATGTCAGGCATATGATAGTATGGCAAAGGATGCTGGCGGTACGGCTGGCAGCATCCTTTCAAGGTAAGAATGATGAATTGGATACAGACTGATGGAGGGAGCGCGCTATGGGCGGATTTTTTGGAGTGGCATCAAAGGAAGATTGTGTGTTTGACCTGTTCTTCGGGACGGATTATCATTCCCACCTGGGGACAAGACGAGCCGGTATGGCTGTTTATGATACGAAAAAGGGCTTTGACAGGGCCATACATAATATCGAGAATGCACCGTTTCGGACAAAGTTTGATAAGGACGTCAATACCATGCACGGGACATACGGCATCGGCTGTATTTCCGATTATGAGCCGCAGCCGCTGATCATTCGCTCCCATCACGGAACTTATGCGATCACGACGGTTGGTAAGATCAACAATAAGGATAAGATTGTAGAAGACCTGTTTCAGAGCGGTCACGGTCATTTCATGGAGATGAGCGGCGGCGATATCAATTCTACGGAGCTGGTGGCGGCAGTGATTAACCAGCGGGATAACCTGATCGAGGGTATCCGCTATGCACAGGAGCTGATTGAAGGTTCCATGACCATGCTGTTGATGACGGATAAGGGCATCTATGCGGCGCGGGACAGATACGGACGCACGCCGGTGACGATCGGCCGTAAGGAGAGCGCCTGCTGTATTTCCTTCGAGAGCTTTGCCTACCTGAATCTGGGTTATGCGCCGGAGCGGGAGCTGGGGCCGGGTGAGATTGTGGTCGTGACGCCGGAAGGCGTGCGGACGCTGGCGGCGCCGGGCAGGGAGATGAAGATCTGTACTTTCCTCTGGGTATATTATGGGTATCCGTCCTCCTCCTATGAGGGGATCAGCGTAGAACAAATGCGGTATAACTGCGGCGCCATGCTGGCAAAGAGAGATGATGCGCAGCCGGATATCGTGGCGGGAGTGCCGGATTCCGGGACGGCTCACGCTATCGGTTATGCCAATGAGTCGGGGATTCCTTTTTCCAGACCTTTTATCAAATACACGCCCACGTGGCCGCGTTCCTTCATGCCGACGATCCAGAGTAAACGCAATCTGATCGCCAAGATGAAGCTGATCCCGGTGCATGACCTGATCAAGGACAGGAGCCTGCTCTTGATCGACGATTCCATCGTGCGGGGGACGCAGCTTAGAGAGACCACGGAATTCCTATACCAGAGCGGGGCCGCGCAGGTCCATATCAGGCCGGCCTGTCCGCCTCTTCTGTTTGGTTGTAAATATCTGAACTTCTCCAGAGCGACTTCGGAGATGGAGCTGATCGCGAGACGTGTGATCCAGGAGATCGAGGGAGAGAATAAGTACCCGAACCTGACGGCCTATGCAGATCCTGACAGCGCGGAATACCACGCTATGCTGGAAAAAATAGGAGAGAAGCTGAATTTCACTTCTCTCCGCTATCATCGACTGGACGATATGATCGAATCGATCGGCATGGACAGATCCAGGCTGTGCACCTACTGCTGGGACGGACGGGAGTAGGGATCGATGCGCTGCTGACGCAGCCAGATCTTCATAACGGCCCGCTGCGGCAGCAGCTTGGCGCCTATGTGGCAGAAGTTGACATAGAGACCATAGATCGAGAGATCCTTGCCTTTGTCGGCGTCTGCCACGGCTTTTCTGGCGATCTTGTCCGGTGCGGTCATGCCGAAGAAATTGCTGGTGGCCTTCGCGGCACCGATATTGGCCCGGTCATAGAGGTCGGTCTTCAACCAGCCGGGACAGACCGCGGTGGCGCTGATGCCTCTGTCCTTCAGTTCCACATGCAGCGCTCTTGTGTAGTTGCGCACGAAAGCTTTGGTGGAGCTGTACAGGTTCTGGTAGGGCAGTGGTTGAAAGGCTGCCTGGGAGGCAATATTGATGATATGGCTTCCCGCCGGCATATAGGGAATACAGGTTAGGCCCATGGCTACGACGCCGCCGATATTCAAATCGATCATGTTGAGGGAGTCGGCTACGCTTAAGTCCCCGTAGGAGCAGAATTTGGCATAGCCTGCGTTGTTGACCAGATAACGGATCTCCACGCTGCTTTGGGCAAGTCTGTGGCCAAATTCCTCGATCAGGGCAGAACGGGACAGGTCGAGACTGATGGGAATGACCTTGGCCCCCATCTGCCGGCGCAGCTTATCCAGCTTGTCCCGGTGTCTGGCGATGGCCCAGACTTCGTCAATGTCTTTTTTCTCCTTGAGGATCCTTACAAATTCTCTGCCCAGCCCTGTGCTGGCTCCGGTTATGATTGCGATTTTCTTCATAGAGTTTTCTTCCTGTGATATGCTGATGATAATAGACTTCAAGTATAAGTATATCTATAAGTATAGCAAAGGATACATCAAAATAAAAGTTTGTTTTCCCAAATAATTTAGCTTGGCATTTGTGTTAAAATATTGTACAATAAATAGAGCATAAAAAGCAAAGCAGTGTTGAAAATTTCATCATTGTTGAGAGTATGCTGACTATTTTGTAAAGCGAAAGGCGAGGGGGTAAGATCATGACTGAATCACAATATAGGAGAACAAATCGAACTGTGCTCGGCATTATTATTGTTATTCTGGTGTATTTTATGATGGTAATGGGGGCAAGGACGTTTACATTGTCTGCAAGCCTTGGCAGTTATCTGCGTATAGGGGTGCCCGTGCTTATGCTTGTGGGCGCTGTTGTGTCCTATGTTTTGTGGAAAGATCAGAAGAAGGGTGCGCTGGGTATGATCATCTGCGCTTCGGTTGCGTACGCCGTGGTCGTATTGTTTGGTACCAGCGTCGGCACTTATGCATATGCTTTTCCGGTATTGTTCGGCGCCATGGCATATTATAACAGAAGGCTGATGATCTGTGGGAATGCACTTGTGATCCTGATTAATGCCGTAAGAATTTTCTTGCTGGATAAATCACAGCTGTCGGATTCCGTTGCGGCGTTATTGACGATCTTTTTGGTGGCGTATGCCTCTACTGCCATCGGGAAGCTGTTAACAACGTTTAATGAAGAGAATATCAATGCGGTTGCGGAAGGTGCTGCCAAGCAGGAAGAAGCGCAGAAGAAGATGCTGCAGGTAGCCGGTGATATCATTAATAATTTCGACGGCGCCATGAGCAGGCTGAACGATCTGCAGAGCAGCGTGGATACGAGCAATTTTGCCATGAGCAACATAGCGGACAGCACGGATGCTACGGCACAGTCTATTCAGCGGCAGGCGGATATGTGTGTCGATATCCGCAGTAATACGGATGCGGCGGAAGAAAGCATGAGAGAAATGATCTCGTCCTCCAGCCGGGCAGGAACTATGGTCACGGATGGTTCGGAGGTAGTTGAGAATCTGCGCAAGCAGGCGATGAATGTGGAAGCTGCCAGCGGCGCTACCGTGCAGGTGAGCAATCAGCTCAGTGCGAAGGTAGAAGAAGTGAAGAACTTCATCGGCGCGATCATGGCGATTTCCAGTCAGACGAACCTGCTGGCATTGAATGCTTCCATAGAGGCGGCTCGTGCCGGTGAGGCAGGCAGAGGATTTGCGGTAGTAGCAGAAGAGATCCGTCAGCTTTCTGAGCAGACGCAGGAAGCGTCCAACCATATTACGAACATCATTAACGAACTGATTCTGGATACAAAGAGCGTGACGAAGAGTGTAAACAGTGCGGTAGACTCGGTTGAGAAGCAGAGTGAACTGATTCAGGCTACACAGGAGACCTTCGAGCAGGTAGATGCGGAAGTACATACTCTGACGCAGCTTGTTCAGAACAGTGAGGTGATCATTGCCAGTATTTTAGACAGTACGAATGCGATCTCCGATGATATCTCGCAGTTGTCAGCGGCCAGTGAGGAAGTGGCGGCGTCCAGTATGGAGGGACTTAAGACGTCAGAGACGACGGTGCAGAATATGCAGGCATGTAAGGAGATTCTGGAGGATATTTTTAATCTCGCAAAGCAGCTGCAGTAGCACAGCTTCGTATTCCAACATCCGTAAAGATTACTGTTCAGGAAACAGTGAGTATAAATACAGAAAGCAGATGCTCATATGCGGCATCTGCTTTCTGTATTTACAGGAAATAACAAACATTATCCCTATGGTGTTTGACATTGGATCTGTGATGGATCTGTTAAGATCCGCTAACGATATTCTCTCATGTTGACAAGATGGTGATAGGGAAGGGCGTCCTTCGTGTATCCGCTTGTATAGATGTGGATGTTTTTAGCCCGTTCCTGTTCACATGCTTCATCTAAAACTTTGGAAAAAAAGGTATTCGCAAATGTTTGAGATGAATTCTGCTTGGACTGACGATTTTTGTCTTCGGAAGAAATTCTCTTTAACGGGGTGATCGCCATAACCGCGTTGACCTTATAATTATTATCATATGCTGCGGTAATCCCTCCTTGGATATAGTTTATAGTAGAACTTCCTGTTCTATAGACTATATCGTCACGCATTTTGTTTTCTTAACATTATTTTAACAGATAATTCTTAAAAATACCAGAAGAAAATTGAAAATTCTAAATTTGTTCCGAGAGCAGGTGATCGCGTTTCATGGTAAATATGACCGGGATCCGATAGAAAAAACGGATAATATGGAAAAAGTAACGAAATTTTTGAATAAAAAAATAATACGCGATAAGATTCTTTCTTATTGTGCATTTTTGTGTTAAAATAATACTGTACTTGATGATGACATCAACATACAACGCCCGCCGATATCATTGGATTCTGAATATTGTAGAATTCATTATTTGATCTCAGGCAGAAAACAGAGGATAATAGGTTAATGAAGTATAAGAAAATTAGTGAAGGTACTGTACAATGCATTATTACGGCAGAGGATATGTCGGAGTATGGTTTGACCTTGTCGGATATTTTTGAGAGAAATGAGAAAGGCGAAGGATTCCTGCGTGATATCATTGAACGCGCCCACGAGGAGATCGGCTACCAGATCAACGGAGAAAACATTGCCATGCAGATCACACCGTTGAGGGATAAGGGGCTGGTGGTTACCTTTACGGATGAAGGTCCCATGGGATTTAAGGATATTCTTCAACATTTGAAAGATGTACTGCAGGGTGTCAGTGAAGAATTTGGAAAGCAGGCGCCGGCCGGAAGCGGACAGATGCCGCCTGCGGAGATGATTGATGAAAACAGGCGGATGTTTGTGTTCGCGTCGCTTCATCAGGTAATGCAGTATACGGCATCGATCCCGAATACCGTTTCGGTGAAGAGCCATCTCTACAAAGAAGGTGACGTATATTATCTGGTAATAGAGAAGAACCGCTTATCCTGCAAGATGTTTAATAAGATCAGCGCTCAGGCGGTAGAATTTGGTAATTTGATCGCGGTGTCCGATGAGAGGATGCAGTATTTGGAGGAGCATGGTGAGCGCCTGATCACGGACCGGGCAGTGAGCCGGCTGCGGAAGATTTATCTTGCTTGAATGGAATAATCTGGTACAGTAGTGCTGTCGTACACGGATGGAAGTCCGGGTATGGCAGCAATTGTTATGTTTTGTGTGAAACAGGAAGAGACGCACATTGTCGGCTGCCGATACCTTCTTCTCAGGATGAAGTTTGCGACGGCATTGATAACGAATAATACAGGAAATGGAGAAAACATGGGTAGTAAAAAAAGGAAAAGCGATGAATTCGACAGATTTTTGGAAAAGGAGATCATGACACAGGAGCGATATGATAAATTCTATAATAGCCATCTTTCGGGACAGGGTCTGAAAAAGAAGAAAAACCAGGAAGAAAAGCCGGCAGCGGCCATGGAGGAAGAACGGCGGACAGAAGGTCATATGAGATATGAAGACGCGCAGATTGACGAAAGAATCCTCCGTGCGGTCAAGGAACTTGGCTATGAGGAGATGACACCGATCCAGGAACAGGCGATTCCGTTCTTTATGACAGGACGGGATATCATCGGACAGGCACAGACAGGCACAGGAAAGACGGCGGCTTTCGGCATTCCGATCCTGCAGAAGATCGACCCGGATAACCGCAATCTGCAGGCAGTGATCCTTTGCCCGACACGGGAACTGGCCATGCAGGCGGCAGAGGAGCTGCGTAAGTTCTCGAAATATATGCATGGGATCAAGGTGCTGCCGATCTACGGCGGACAGGATATTGTAAGACAGATCAAGAACCTGAAAGGCGGTACGCAGATTATCGTGGGTACGCCGGGCCGCGTGATGGATCATATGCGCAGACATACGCTGAAGATGGAAGATGTGCATACGGTGGTGCTTGACGAAGCAGACGAGATGCTGAATATGGGCTTTCGGGAAGACATTGAGACGATATTGAAGCAGATGCCGGAGACAAGGCAGACGGGACTTTTTTCCGCTACGATGCCGGCCCCTATTCTGGAACTGACCAAGACTTATCAGAAGAATGCCGTGTATGTGAAGATGACACCGGAAGAAGTGACGATTCCGCTGATCAAACAGGCGTATTATCAGGTGCGCCGGCAGGATAAGGAGGAGGTGCTCTGCCGCCTGATCGATTATTACGATCCTAAGAGAGCGTTGATCTTTTGCAATACCAAGCGTATGGTGGACGAGCTGACGGAGCATTTGAAGGAAAGAGGATATGAGGCGGAGGGGCTGCACGGGGATTTATCGCAGCATCAACGGGATACCGTCATGAATCTGTTCCGCAGCGGCAGGGCAGGGATCCTGATTGCGACGGATGTTGCGGCCAGGGGGATTGATGTAAATGATGTGGAAGCTGTCTATAATTATGATGTCCCGGAAGATATAGAATATTACGTGCACCGGATCGGCAGGACGGGGCGCGCCGGTAAGGCCGGAAGATCCTTTACGTTAGTGGTCGGAAGAGAAGTATATAAAATGCGGGATATCGAGCGTGTATGTCATACGAGAATCAAGGAGAGAAAGATTCCCGGGGCGGCGGATATCACGGACAGGAAAGCGGCTAAAATATTAAAAGAGGCTGTCCTTGTAGCGAAAGAGAGGGATTTAAGCCGTGCAACGGGATATATCATGGATGAGATCGCACTGGGCGAACACAGCGCGGTAGAGATCGCGGCGGCCTTTATGCAGATGAAGCTGGGAGATGAGATAGAAGACATCAAGCCGGAGAAGTTTTCTTTTGACCGAAAGAGCGGCAGCCGCTATAAAGGCAGAGACGGCAAAAGCGGCGGACGTGATAAAGCCGACAGAAGAACCGGCAGGAAGACGGACAGAGGAGACCAGCGCGGTGAGAGCAGGAACAGTCATTATGCGGCGCTGCGCATCAAGACGAAGAGGCGCGGCTGATCACAGGATCAGTTCATGGCCGTGGTCTTTGAGCCATTGCCGTGCGGTGCGATAGTCAGGATAGGCAGCCTCAACGGCCTGCCAGAAAGCGGCAGAATGGTCCATATGTGTCAGATGGCATAATTCGTGGACGACCACATAGTCCAAAACAGAAGGCGGCGCCAGCATGAGACGCCAATTGAAGGAGAGAGTGCCCCTGGCGCTGCAGCTTCCCCAGCGGGTCTTCTGGTCCCGAATGGTAATCCGTTGGTAGATACCGCCGGTGAACTGCCGGAAATAGGCGGCTCGTTTTGGAAAATAATCTTTGGCGGCGGCAATATACCGCTTCGTCAATTCTGCACGCTGTAATTCGGTCAGATCGGATACCGGTTTGGATTCCTGTTTCTCACGCTGCTGCAGGTATTTGGTGATGATCCAGTGCTGTCTGTCGGTGAGAAGATGAAGAATCTCCCTGTCGCCGGTACGCAGGGGAACCCGCACGGTGATCTGGCCGTCTGCGGCGATACTGATGGAACAGCTCTTGCGGCTGCTGCGGATCAGCGTATAGGGAAGCTCATATAATTTGCTTTGATATTTGATGCGTAGTATCGTTTCCATGTGTGTTTTCCTCGTAAGATGATATGGTTTCTTGATTTTACCATAGAAGGCCGGCCGGAAGCAAGACGGCGGCAATGCAGTCCGGGGCGGTTCGTTGTGTAAGCTGCGACAGAATGGAGGATTTCCTAGACAAATTCCTATGAAATATGCTACTATGATGAAGGCATGGAGTGTTTATCAGGAAGGACCGCACTGCGTGACGGGATCAATTGCTGCGGATAAAACAGGAGTATTTGTAAATGGACAAGAAGACAAGTGCGGGAAGAAAGACTGTAAATAAAAAGGAAAGCGCATCCGGAAGAAAATCTTCTGTCCGGAAGAAGAAGGTATCCGGCAGAAAGCCCGCCGCCGGGAAAAGAAAGAGTTCCGGAGGGAAGGCCGCCGTTCAAAGAAGAAAGGAAGCGCCGGAGAGGAAACCTTCTGGGACGCAGATGAGCAGGAGAGATGAGGAGCGTGCCAGACGGAGAGCCGCGCGGGAGCGGAAAGTCAGAAGACAGAAGATTACGATGGCGGTATCTTTAGGTATTATTCTGCTGGCGGGTATCGGGATCGCTGTTTTCTGTCTGCCGTCAGTGAAACTGTCTTTCAGGCTTTTCCAGGGTGACAGATATGCCGCAAAGGAAGATTACGTAAATGCGCAGAGTGCATATGAGAAGGCGCTTTTGACGGATCCGTCCTCGGTGAAGGCCTACCACGGGCTGGCCGATCTCTTCGACAGACAGGAAATGGCGGCGGAAGAAGAAGCGATCCTGCAGGTCGGCTGGGAGAATACGCAGGATGAGAGTCTGCGGCAGTATTACTGTGTGGCGGTTTTAAATCAGGCTGTTGCGGAGATCAATGCAAGGAATGTTACGTTTGCGACCGTGGAAAAATGTGCGAGAGTACTGGAAATAGGTGAAAATACGCAGAAGTCGTTGGAACTTCTGACATTCTGTCATGAATGGCTTTTTCAGGAGACGGTGGAAAATGATACCTGTATGCTGTTTTTTGATGCAGACACATCACAGGATACGTGCAGTTATACGCAATATGAGCAGCAGCTGCGCAGGATGCTGGCCGTATATCAGGCCAATCCTTCCGAAGAGCTGGGCTCGCTGTTAAAACAGTATGCGGTGATCGATGTGCCTTATCTGAGGCTCAGCATCCCTCATTTGGAATCTTACCTTTCCTTGCTGACAGAGATCAACAGCGCCCTGAACGATGCGAAGCTTACGGAGACTGTGAGCTGTCTGTCCCGTGCAAAAGAGGTGCAGGATTATTTCAATACCGCGTTTGATGAGTTTGCAGCGGAGAATTATGCTTACGCAAGAGATCTGGTCTCGGAAGAGACGTACCAGAAGATACGGGATTCGTTTATAGAAGAGAATGCAGGATACTGGGAGGGATCAGTCTATATTCCGGTCAGCCGGGAACAGCTTGTGCTTCACAGGGAAGGAGAGAACGTCCGTTTCTTTTTCCTGGATCACGAGGCACATGAGAATCGTGAGGGCATCATTATGGTCTGGGGCAATGAGCAGGAGGATGACGGGGTACAGAGAAGCACTGTCTCCTATATACCGCCGAAGACGGCGGGAGCAGAGCAGCAGACCGAATACATCATACAGTATCTGTACAGCAATGTGAAGATTGACGGAAAATATGTGCCGCAGATGAATTACAGATTTGACACGAAAGTGACGACGCCGGATGGCGTTACTACGAATGCGATCGGAGACTGGGGCGGGGAACATGAGTGGGAGATTGATTACTAAACAGGAATAAGTTGGGGATATTTAACAGGAATTGGTTTAATAATATATAGAAGAAAAGGAGAATGAGACTTATGAGAAAGAAACCGGCAGTATTAATGATCCTGGATGGCTATGGGTTGAATGAAAGGCAGGACGGGAATGCAGTGGCGGAGGCGAAGACGCCAGTGATGGATAAACTGATGGCGGAGTATCCTTTTGTCAGGGGAAATGCCAGTGGTATGGCAGTCGGCCTGCCGGATGGGCAGATGGGTAACTCTGAGGTAGGGCATTTGAATATGGGTGCGGGCCGTATTGTGTATCAGGAGCTTACGAGAATCACCAAGGAGATCCAGGATGGCGCTTTCTTCGAGAACCCGGCGCTTTTGGATGCCGTGAATAATTGTAAGAAGAACGATTCTGCGCTTCATATGTTCGGTCTGGTATCTGACGGCGGCGTCCACAGTCATAACACACATATCTATGGTTTGCTGGAGCTTGCGAAGAGAAACGGACTTGAGAAAGTGTATGTTCATGCATTCCTGGACGGACGTGATACGCCTCCGATGAGCGGCAAGGGATTCGTGGAAGAACTGGAGCAGGAGATGCAGAAGATCGGTGTGGGCGAAGTTGCCTCTGTGACAGGGCGCTATTATGCGATGGACAGGGACAACAACTACGACAGAGTAGAGAAAGCTTATCGGGCGCTGACCAAAGGAGAAGGCCTGGAAGCTGCAAGTGCGACGGAGGGAATTCAGGCATCCTACGACAGAGAGGAGACCGATGAGTTTGTAAAGCCTACCGTGGTGAAGAAGGACGGTGAGCCGGTAGCGCTGATCAAAGACGGTGATTCGGTCGTATTTTATAATTTCCGTCCGGACAGAGCAAGAGAGATTACAAGAAGCTTCTGCGATGATGATTTCAAGGGATTTGAGAGAGAGAAGAGATTAGACCTTACTTATGTATGCTTTTCGGATTATGATCCGACAATTCCGAACAAGGAAGTAGCGTTCCATAAGATCTCGGTGACGAATACGTTTGGCGAGTGGCTTGCGGCGCACGGCATGAAGCAGGCACGGCTGGCTGAGACAGAGAAATATGCGCATGTAACGTTTTTCTTTAATGGTGGTGTGGAGGAGCCTAATGAGGGTGAGGAAAGGATCCTCGTGAATTCTCCAAAGGACGTGGCTACGTATGATCTGAAACCGCAGATGAGTGCTTATGAAGTCTGCGATAAGCTGGTGGATTGTATTAAGTCCGATCAGTATGATGTGATTATCATCAACTTCGCGAATCCCGATATGGTAGGCCATACCGGAGTGGAGCAGGCGGCAATTAAGGCGGTTGAGGCAGTGGACGAGTGTGTTGGCCGTGCAGTGGAGGCAGTGAAGGAAGCGGATGGCTTTCTGTTCATCTGTGCAGACCACGGCAATGCAGAGCAGCTGGTGGATTACGAGACAGGAGCTCCGTTTACGGCGCATACGACCAATCCGGTACCGTTTATCCTGGTTAATGCCGATCCTTCCTGTAAACTGCGGGAGGGCGGCTGTCTGGCAGATATCGTGCCCACGATTATCGAGTTGATGGGAATGGAGCAGCCGAAAGAGATGACAGGCAAATCACTGCTTGTGAAATAGAACGTGTCTGAACGTGTATCCGGATTAGGACGGATAATTTCATACGAATCAAAAGATAATGAGCATAGTGGAGAGAACATCTGAAGATATTTCGGGTGTTCTCTTTTCTTATAGGAGATTCTGTCAGAATTAACGAGGATACGTGGCAGATCTCGCAAACGGGTTGTGCACATGTTGGTATTGACAGGCCGGACAGGCAGCATGTATACTAGGTGTATCATCGCTAATAGTACACTTAGTGTGGATGGACTGGGGATCATTGAGAAAGGGGAAGGGGACGGCATGATTATAATAGACTATAAAGATACCAGACCAATCTATGAACAGATCGTAGAACGCTTTAAAACGCTGATTCTGAAAGGCGCCATGCAGCCGGATGAAAAGATTCCTTCTGTGCGCAATCTGGCAATGGAACTTTCTATCAATCCCAATACGATCCAGAAGGCTTATGCGGAACTTGAGCGTCAGGGATTTATCTACACTGTGAAAGGCAGAGGCAATTTCGTGTCAGGCGACAGCGGGCTGGTAGATAAGAGGAAGAAAGAATATCTTGGTAAGATCTTGCTGCTTGTAAGTGAGGTTCTGGAAATCGGTATGTCTAAGGCAGAGCTGATCCGTGAGATTGAGATGCTTTAGCCGGAATGGGGGTTTAAGATGATTGAAATACATAACCTGACTAAGAGTTTTGATAAGATTAAAGCAGTAGACGAAGTCAGTGTAACGATAAGGGAGAATACGGTATTTGGTCTGATCGGAACCAACGGAGCAGGCAAGAGCACGGTACTGCGCATGATTTCGGGGGTGCTTAAGCCGGACAGCGGAACGGTAACGTTAGATAATATGCCGGTCTATGATAATGTGGAAGCCAAGAAGAAGCTCTTTTTTATTGCGGACGAGCCGTATTTCTTTGCCAATTCAAATGCGCGGGCTATGGAGAGATACTACAGCGGCATTTACGAGAACTTCGACAAGGCGGAATTCTACAGGTATCTGGAGAGTTTTAATCTGGATAAGAACAGGAAGATAGGAACTTTTTCCAAGGGAATGAAGAAGCAGCTGGCGCTTTTGCTCGGTATCTGTGCACATACACGGTATATTCTCTGTGATGAGACGTTTGACGGTCTGGATCCCGTGATGCGTCAGGGTATCAAGTCTATTTTTGCCAAGGAAATGGAGGAACATGGTCTGACGCCGGTAATCGCATCCCATAATCTGAGAGAACTGGAAGATATCTGTGATCATGTGGGGCTGTTACATAAAGGCGGCGTGCTGCTTTCCAAGGATCTGGAGGATATGAAGTGTAATCTCCAGAAGGTGCAGTGTGTGTTTGCCACAGTGGAAGAAGAATTGAAGGCGCTAAGCGGCATGGAGGTCTTAAAGAAGGAACAGAGAGGTTCCCTGCGCATGTTTACCATTCGATGCACGAGAGAGGAAGTGGCGGCAAGATTTGCTACGGTAGATACTGTGTTTTATGAGGTGCTGCCTTTGTCTCTGGAGGAGATCTTTATCAGTGAAACGGAGGTAGTGGGATATGACATCAAGAAACTCATTTTGGGTTAGCAGTGTAGAGAATCACAGAAGACGCGTATGGGTGTGGATCATAACCGCACTGGTGCAGGTTACAGCTTATGTGGGGATCCTGACGGTCTATTTGAGCCGTATCAGAAAATGGTACGAAGAGGGTGCATACATAACGGCGGAAGAGTTTCGTGAGGCGCTTTATCAGGCGGCACAGGAGGCCCTGGGGTTTCAGAAGGATCGTCTGATTCTTGTGGTAGGACTTGCTTTTCTGATCGGAATACAGGGGTTTTCTTACCTGTATGATCAGAAGAAGGTTGATATGTATCACAGCGTTCCGGTAGATAAGAATAAGCGGTTTCTGGTAATCTATGGGAATGGCATCATCATCTACCTGGCAACTACGCTTGCAAGCCTTCTGATCAGTGTGATTTCCGCTGTTGTCCAGGGTGCGGTAAATGGCGAAGTAATGGCGGGCATCGGTGTTGCATTTGTATGGAACTTTCTGTTCTTCCTGATTATGTATCACACGGCAATCCTGGCAGTGATGCTGACAGGAAATCGTTTTATCACATTGTTTGCATCGGGCACGTTTGCTTTATATGAGATGATGTTGTATATTTTATTAGAGAATATGCAGGAATCCTTTTTCGATACGAAGGACAGCTTTTATCTGAGTCTTCGACCAAAGCTGTCTGCCGTGGCGGATTATTTATATCATGAGCATGAGATAAGGGATCTGGAGAATGTGCGGGAAATGGCCGCTATGGCATTGCCGTTTTACGGAAAGTGGTTTGTGCTGGCTGCGGTGATTCTTGCGGCGGCCTGGATGTGTTACCGCGGGCGTTTATCGGAGGCTGCCGGAAAAGCAATCGCCTTTCCGCGTCTTGAGCCGGTGGTCAAAGTGCTGATCGTCATTCCTGTTTCAATCGGACTGGGAATGTGGGTGTACGGTGCAGGATACGGGGATACGACATTGGCGTTTGTGACAATGATAGCCGGTGGTGTGATCTGCAGTGCAGTGATGGAAGTGATCTATGATTTTGATCTTAAGAGCATGTTTCGACATCTTATTTCCAGCGGTATTACGTTGGCCGGTATTGTCATAATCTTCTTTATCTTTAAAGAAGACATATTTGGATATGATAAGTATGTGCCGAAAGAGGATAAGGTGGAAAGCGTGGCGCTGGTATTGAATGAGTATCCGGAATTCTGGGATGAGAATTTTGGGTATGTGGATATTTCCGAGGCTGCTGCGGAGAGGATGTATATCACATATTTAGAGCCGGTTCTCAGTCTGGCATTGAAGGCACAGCAGGAGAAACCAGAAGAGATGGAAGATGCGAGAGTAATGCATGTACTGTATCGTTTACGGTCCGGCAGAGAGGTGGGGCGGAAGTTCTATATAGACTTTGGTAATCCGGCTAATGCCAAACTGCTTGATCAGATCATAGGTACCACAGAATACAAAGAGGGAACCTATCAGATTATGACCGATCAGGAGTCCTTTGATCGTGTGCAGGAGATGACTTACAGCAATGGAGCGGTCGAAATCGCGTTGCCGGCGGAAGACGGACAGAAGATACGGGAAGCTTATATTAAGGATATGGAACAGTATGATTTTACGCTTATAAGGAATAATCGACCCTGTGGGGAGATCAGCATCCGCTTTCCGAATTGGAGAGGCTATAGCCTGTATGTGTATGAAAGCTTTGAGAATACGATTGCGTATCTGAAAGAGAGGAAGGCATACTATCCTGTGACGTTGGATCCCGGGGATATTGATTCCATAACGGTTACGAATTATCATAATGAACTGCAGGAAGTATATGGCGATACATCGGATATCTATGATACAAGAGATGGCAATGCATCGGCATATTCTTATGACGAGAGCCGGGTCGTGTCAGAGACTTTCTATGAGGAGGAAGAGTTTGCAAAGATCCTTCCTGTGATCTATCCGAACAATATGTCGGCGATCTGGCATGATTATGAGGAGACGGACAGTAATTATGATGTCTATATTACCTTTAGGAAAGATACGTCTTATCCGTATGACCGGGGCAGTTATGGGTTTAATTACCAGTTTTATACAGGAGAAGTACCGGAGTTTGTGGATGCGGCAACGGCATATGAGGATTAAGCGGAATCTATGCGTATTTTGTACTGCTGCTGTCAAGGCAAGACGGCAGATTGCAAAGCAGTGTTATTTATAGTAAACTTACTGATATGGGCGGCTGTTGTCGATGCGGTTGTCTTATTGGGCAGCGATAGGAATCTAACAGGAAAGGCAGGGTATATTGTGGGACAGGCAAACACTGTGATCAGTGTCAGGGATTTGTATAAGATCTACCGGGTCGGGGAGACGAAAGTCAGGGCGCTCAACGGGGTCAGTTTTACGATCAACCGCGGGGATTTCTGCTCGATTGTGGGCACTTCCGGTTCCGGTAAGTCAACCCTCCTGAATATGCTGGCGGGACTTGAGAAACCGACGAAAGGTGAGATTGTGATAGCCGGCGAGCATATGGAGCGCAAAACGGAAAACCAGCTCGTGGCGTTCAGGCGGGAGCACATCGGTTTTATTTTTCAGTCTTTTAATCTGATGAGCACTATGAATGCGATTGAAAATGTAGCCTTGCCCCTCACGTTTCAGGGGATGGGGAAGAAGAGCCGCAATAAGAAGGCGGAGGAGATGCTGGATCTGGTAGGTCTGCGGAAGCATAAACTGCACAAGCCCAATCAGATGTCCGGTGGTCAGCAGCAGCGTGTGGGGGTGGCCCGCGCATTGGTGGTGGAACCGGAGATCATCTTTGCAGATGAGCCTACCGGTAATCTGGATTCCAATACTTCCGTGGAAGTGATGAATCTGATGAAAAGGGTGAGCCGGGAGAAGCAGCAGACACTGGTCATGGTTACACATGACAACTATCTGGCAGGGTTTGCAGACCTTGTTCTGCGGATCAAGGACGGCAAGATCATCGAGATTGAAGACAGGCGCGGCATGGATGTACCAATGGAGATCCAGGTCAAAGAATGAAGGTAAGATGACGCAGACCATATGGATGCAGGGAAGGTCCGGGTTGGCGAAGTGACATGACGGGGAATATGTTGTAGAAGAGGATAAGAGTGATGAAAAAGAGAGAATGGAATGCGAAGAGACGATTTACGGCAGGAGAGGTGCTGTGTAAACTGCTGCCAGGGATGATTGCCGTACTCATAATTGGAGTGATGCTGACATTGTTTCCAGGGAGTACGAGGCAGGTAGCATATGCTGCAGAACTGGAATCCTGGAGCGGGAATTCGGTGCCGATAGTGAATCGTACTTCTGACCGGGTGATTACCGATGATGACCGGGCGGATGCCGATGAGGATATGCTCTATTATATGCAGAGTCTGGAAGTAAGGTACAATCTTGATGAGAAAGTGATGGAGAATCTCCATAAAGTATTTGACAGTGCGGTTTATTATATTGCAAATACCGAAATGTCACTCACAGAGCTTTGGTCCTATGTGTCACAGACCAAGTCTAACATGGAATCTACGGCAGTGGCAGCAGTCACTATGACAACCAGTGAGTTCCTGCAGGTAGGAGATAATTGGGAGACGCCCACGGTAAGTTATGGACAGCAGGTTTCTATTGTACTGCCGGTCATCAACTTTGGTACGGAAGAATTGAATAATCTGATCATAGAGCCGAAGACGTCTACCGTGGTCACGGAATGGCCTTTTGAGCCGGATATGACCAGCTACCTGCAGACAGAACCTTATATTCCGGGGAACCAGACCAAAGAGGATGCAATGGCCAACAGAAGGGAATTTACTTTTACCTTCACGGCCAGAAGTGATGTGATGACCGGATATTATCCGTTAACATTTAATGTCTGGTATACGAAGGCGGGCGTCAGGAGTGAGAAGCCTGCGGAGCTGACCGTATATGTGAAGACGAACGGCAAACCGGGAAGCGGGTTTATCGGCGGCAACGGACAGGAGTCGGAAGGATCGAAGCCGCGTATTGTGGTGACTGGATTTGAAACGAAGCCGGCCAAGGTTTTTGCCGGAGATACGTTTACTTTGACGATCCATGTGAAGAATACGGCCAAGGATATGGCGGTAACAAATGTGCTTTTTGATATGCAGGCGGCGCAGGAAGGTGAAGATAAGACGAATACGTATTCTGCATTCCTGCCGACATCCGGGGCCAGTTCCGTCTATATGGACAGGATCGGCGCGGATACGGCAGCGGATATCGTGATCGAGATGACGGCGAAGGCTGACCTGGCGCAGAAGCCCTATGTGCTGGACGTTAATATGAAGTATGATGCAGGGACGGTATTTGATCTGACAGATAAGGCCAGCGTCTCCATTCCGATCTCTCAGGAAAGCAGGTTTGATACGAGTATTCCGGAAGTGGTACCGGCGGATATTACGGTGGGATCTCAGTCCAACGTAATGTGCAGTATCTATAATACAGGCAAAACAACCCTCTATAATGTGCAGGTCAAATTCCATGCGGATTCTGTAGATGAGGCATCTTCTTTCGTCGGTAATCTGCAGTCGGGCGCCACAGGGAATGTTGATGTTATGTTAACCGGAATTGCGCCCACGATGGATGACGGAACCGTCATCATGGAGATTTCTTATGAAGATGACGCGGGCAATGTGACGACAGAAGAGAAAACGATCACCCTGTTTGTGACGGAGATGGTCATGGATGATATGATGGACGGCGGCACGATGGACGGAGATATGCTGATCGAGGGAGAAGAAGGTTCGCCGGAAGGGCTGGCCGTCAAGTTTATCGTCGGTATTGTGGCAGCAGGCGTGATCGCTGTCGGGGTGATCGGACTGATCATCTTCCTGTTGATCCGCAAGAAGAAAAGAGCGGCAGCGTTGCTGGCGGATGAACTGAGCGACTTAGAAGCCGATCTGGAGAAGGAAAAGAGCAGCCCGTATGATAATGATTAAAGATGTGGATTCTGTAAAGAGGAATCATGTGAAATAAGTGGAGAAGCATATGAAATTGCTTGATTTGCTGCGTATGAGCAGTGGTAATTTGTGGAAAAGAAAAGTGAGGACTGTACTGACAGTCCTCGGCGTTGTGATCGGTGTGGCATCCATTGTCGTGATGGTTTCTCTGGGACTGGGACTGAGCCGTTCCATGATGGCGGAGTATGAATCTTATGGAAACCTGACGCAGATCCAGGTGAATGAACCGTGGGACAGTGAGAATGCGGAAGAAAAAAGGCTGGATGATGCCCTGGTAAAAAGTCTGGAAGCATTGGAGCATGTGGAATCCGTTCAACCGATTCTTGAGGTGTCGGCATTGGTCAAGTATGGCAGTTATGAAGGCTATCTGCAGATCAGAGGAATGCCGAAGGAAGTGTTTCAAGATATAAATATTAAAGTGGGAGAGGGAAGACTTCCGGGAGAAGATGATAAGCTGACTTTTTTCTATGGCAACCAGGTGCTGCAGAACTTCTATAATCCGAAATCAAGCAACCCTTACAGCGAGTCGCCGGATATCGACCTGATGAACGATCCCCTTTTTGTGATATTTGACAGAGACGCCTATTATCAGTCCATGTATCCGTCAGAGGATGGACAGACGTCCAAACCGCCGAAGAAATATATGATTGAGACCTGTGGCGTGGAGGCGCCCAATGATGAAGAGTCCTGGTCACAATATGGCTGGTATACCTTATGTGATATGGAGCAGCTGATTCCGCAGCTGAAAAAAATGTTTAAAAACAAGGTAATACCGGGACAGCCACAGACGAAGACGGGTAAACCCTATAAGGAGATATTTTATAACCAGCTGCTGGTGAATGTGGAAAGCATGGATTATGTGATGGAGATTCAGAACCATCTGACGGAAGACCTGGGATATGATGCCTGGAGTAATGCGGAATGGGTGGAATCCTCGCAGAATTCCATGCGCTATGTGCAGGCGGTGCTGGGCGGCATCGGTGCGGTGTCTCTGTTTGTGGCGGCAATCGGCATCACGAATACAATGATGATGTCTATCTACGAACGTACCAAGGAGATCGGCGTGATGAAGGTGCTGGGCTGTGACCTGCGGAATATTCGCACCCTGTTTCTGATGGAGGCCGGGTTTATCGGGTTTATCGGCGGTGTGGTCGGACTGGTGTTAAGCTTTATCATTTCCTTTGTGATCAACAAGGTCTCAGGAGGTGGACAGGAAATGTCGGGTATGCTGGGTGTCGGAGTCGCGGGGACGTCGGGAATATCCTATATCCCGCTCTGGCTCGTGGTATTGTCGCTTCTTTTTGCGGTACTGGTGGGTATGATAGCCGGTTTCTTCCCGGCGAGAAGAGCCATGAAATTAAGCCCGTTAGCGGCGATCAGGAATGAATAGAAGATAGGGTATTCTGTATTGTATGTGTCAGGGATGACATGCGATATGAGTATAATTAAGACCTTCTGTGTGCATAATAATGGAAAACGGTTATAGACCAGTGCGCACAGGAGGTTTTTTATGGCTATGAAATTAAGGATTGTAGATGTACATGCAAGGGAGATTCTGGATTCCAGGGGAAATCCCACGGTGGAAGCGGAAGTGACGGTGGAGAAGGAAGTGGGCGGCACCCAGTATGCAGGAAGGGCGGCAGTGCCCAGCGGCGCCAGTACCGGACGCTTCGAGGCAGTGGAGTTAAGAGACGGAGAGACGAGATACTTCGGGCTTGGCACGACCAAAGCGGTGCACAATGTCAATACGAAGATCAGGGAAGCGCTGATGGGTATGAATGCTTTTGACCAGGGGTTGATTGACCGGATCCTGATCGACTTGGACGGCACGGACAATAAGAGTAATCTGGGAGCCAATGCCACGCTGGGAGTCTCCATGGCCTGTGCCAAGGTGAGTGCGGAGGCGATGGGAATTCCGCTGTACCGGTATCTGGGCGGCGCATACACGAGATTGCTGCCGGTGCCGATGATGAACATTTTAAACGGCGGCAAACATGCGGATAATACCGTAGATTTCCAGGAATTTATGATTATGCCGGTACAGGCGGAGAGTTTTGGGGACGGCCTGCGTATTTGTGCGGAGATTTATCATAACTTGAAGAAGATATGCAATGACAGGGGCCTGTCTACCGGCGTGGGCGATGAGGGTGGATTCGCACCGTCGCTGCCGGATGCTTTCGGGGTGCTTGACCTGATCGTGGAATCCATCAAGGCAGCCGGTTATACGCCGGGGCAGGATATCAAGATCGCACTGGATGTGGCGGCTTCCGAACTTTACAACGAGGCGGACGGCGTGTATCATTTTCCGGGAGAGACGGAGTTAAAACGGAAGAGGAATAAGGTCAGAGGCAGCCGTGTCGCGGAGTGCTATGAGGCGGGCACCGAGTTTGCCGATCACGTGGAAATGGAGGAGATCACCAGAAGTACGGAAGAGATGGTGGCATATTATGAGGAACTGGTGGAGCGGTATCCCATTATCTCCATCGAGGACGGTCTGGCAGAGGACGATTGGGACGGCTGGCAGATGATGACGAAGAAGCTGGGAGATAAGATACAGCTTGTGGGGGACGATCTTTTTGTGACCAACACGAAGCGGCTGGATGCGGGCATCAAACTGCATGTGGCCAATGCGATTCTTGTCAAGGTGAATCAGATCGGTACGGTCAGTGAAGCCATGGACGCCATCGAGATGGCTCAGAAGAACGGCTACCGGGCGGTGATATCCCACCGGTCCGGCGAGACGGAGGATACCTTTATCGCCGATCTGGCGGTGGCGGTCAATGCCGGACAGATCAAGACGGGGGCGCCCTGCAGAAGCGACCGGGTGGCGAAATATAACCAGCTTTTGCGGATCGAGGAGGATCTGGGAAGCGTGTCCTGCTATAAGGAGCCTTTTAACAAGATATAAGACAAGACAGGGGACCTGCTGCTGCATGAAAGTTATGTGGCGGCAGGTCTTTATAACGGTTAAAAGACTATCTGTTTATTGCTCTTTTGTGCCGGATGGGCTAAAATATTGTCAATGTGTATGGGAAGCTTTTTCAGAAAGAAAGGAGTGCAGAATCTTGCAGGTACTTAAGAGTAATAAGGCACAGTTTGAATATGATATACACGCACTGGTGAAGGCATTCTATCCGGCATGGGAATTGAAGATCGTGACACCGGAATCGGTGGTGAAAGACAGAAGGGTGAAGAGGGCCGTTCCGGTGATGGAACTGGAATTTGACGAGAGCGAAGTGAGATTTACAGTTCATAAAGGTTTACATAATATTGAGGAAAAGGACTTAATCACAGCAGACGGTAGTACGGTAACAGAGGTGGAGAACAGAGAGAACCGGGAGAGCAGAGAGAACTTGGAGAGCAGCGTATATACGTGGCGCGATACGGATCAGGTGGAGCCTTCTGCGTATAAGGATATGTTCAAGCGCTTTCTCTATCAGTCACTGCAGGAGGAGACAGGTCTTGTTCTGCCCTGGGGAAATCTGACGGGAATACGGCCGACGAAGATTGCCATGACCATGCTGGAGGACGGAAAGAGTGAGGAGGATGTGGCGGCCTATCTTCGGGAAAAACATTTTGTCAGTGAGGAGAAGATCGCTCTGGGGATCGAGATCGCGAAACGGGAACGGGAGATCCTGAGCACGCTGCATTATGAGAACGGATATAGTCTTTATATTGGCATTCCGTTCTGTCCCACTACCTGTCTGTACTGTTCCTTTACTTCCTATCCGGTCAGCGTTTGGAAAGAACGGGTGGGGGATTATCTGACGGCGCTGGAACAGGAGCTGGAGGCGGTGGCGCAGATGTATCGGGGTAAGATACTGGATACCGTCTATATAGGCGGCGGGACGCCCAGTTCTCTTTCGGCAGAAGAATTGGACAGGCTGCTCACGAAGCTGAAAAGACTGTTTGCGTTCAGTACTGTGCAGGAGTTTACGGTGGAAGCGGGACGTGCGGACAGCATAACGGAGGATAAACTTAAGGTGCTGTTGAAGCATGAGGTGACGCGGATTTCCGTCAATCCTCAGACGATGAAGCAGGAGACCCTTAAGCTGATCGGCAGACAGCATACCGTGGAACAGGTGGTGGACGCTTTCAGGCTGGCGCGGCAGGCAGGATTTGACAATATCAATATGGATATTATCCTGGGACTGCCGGGGGAGACGAAGGAGGATGTACAGGCTACCATCGAGGCGGTCTCGGCGCTGGCGCCGGACGCCCTGACCATTCATTCCCTGGCGGTGAAAAAGGCTTCCGGCCTGCAGAAATGGATCGAGAAAAACGGTGTGACGGCTTATAATAATACGGAGGAGACGATGGAGATCGCGGCAGCCGGGGCACGGGCCATGAACATGGTGCCATACTATCTGTATCGTCAGAAGAATATGTCCGGGAATTTTGAGAATGTGGGATATTCTGCAAAGGGGAAGTATGGGATCTATAATATTCTGATCATGGAGGAGAAACAGACTATAGTTGCCTGCGGCGCCGGTTCAATTACGAAAAGGGTGTACCCGGACGGGCGGATCGAGCGGAGCGAGAATGTGAAGGATGTTTCCCAGTATATCGAGAGAATCGGGGAAATGATCGAGAGAAAACGGAAACTTCTTGAAGATTAGAAAGAGTTTCTGTTGTACATCAAAATGGGGTTAGTACATCAATTGTACATCAATTTTTTACCCGGTAGTACTGAATAATACTTGATGATGTAGAGGAACAACCTAATATCAGGCAGAATTTTATGAGTGTGTTTGAGGGACAGGACAGGCATGATTGCCGACATAAAGAACTTAATCCCCCACATACAGGAATGATTAACGCAAAGTTTTTATAGTATTATTCGATATAACGTGTTATAATTCTCTTAGTCAGATTAGAGCAAGTAGGGATAGTCTGCGGTTGTCCTTTCTGGAAACGGAAAGGAGGTCGGTATGAACACACTTGAGATACTTACACTGCTGTTGGTCATTTTCGCAGCATTAACATACTTAGACAACAGAAACAACCGCAAGTAACGGAAAAGGCTATCCTCTACTGCAATAGGGGATAGCCTGTAATCCGTTGATTTTTAACGCATTATAAGTTTCCGATTGTACAACCGTCGGACGTTCCAATATCCTTCGGGTTCTAAGATGATTATAAACCAACACTGCGAATTTTGCAAGAGGGTTTAGGAAATGGGGGTGCTTCGGCACTCCTGTTTTTTGGTGGATTTGTAGACTATATTACAGGAATATGGTATTGTATGCAAGGACTTTTTGTGTTTTTCATAACAAGACAGGAAGGAATGGGTAGGATTTTGTCGCCTTCGGTATTATGGTAATGTGTATGGATAAAACGATTGAAGGTCAGATAGAAGATATTCCCGGCAAGATATTTCCGATTCGCTTTTTCTTTCCAAGCAGACAGAGATTACGGAGAAAGTAAAGTGAGATGGATATTTCAGGCAGAAGAAAGAGCGCTTGAACAAACAAATCCAGAACAGGTGCAGGCTTGCATTAAAATGATGGAAAAATATATTCCTCATAAAAAAGAATTTGATAAAAAATGATATGGTTAAAGTGGGTTTATAAATATGAATAACAAAATATTTGAGGTGTTGGAATTTCAAAAAATACAGGATATGGCTACAGGATATGTTCAATAGATCTTGAAACCTCTAAGCAAATATGTGATGATAATATTGTTGTTTCTGAAAAAAGGAAAGGGGTGATCGTATATGAAAAGTATTCGTGTATGGAGGGCCCGCGAAATTTGACCCTCCAATAAAATCTGGAGGATTCAATATGATTACATTAGTTAATGTCACTGAGCAAAATTGGTTGGATGTTATTTCGCTTAGAGTCCATGAAAAGCAAAAAAGGTTAATTGGGAGAAGAGGAAACAGGGGAAGTATTATGGATAAGAGTTTAAATAAACGTGTAAAATTTTAGCGTGCGGCAGTGGAGGCTGGTGCACAGAAGGAGGAAGGATGAGCAAGCAAGTTTATAACCCGTATATGCCGACATTTGAGTATGTTCCTGATGGGGAGCCGCATTTGTTCGGTGACAGAATCTATCTTTATGGAAGCCATGACCGTTTTGACGGCGCGGAATTCTGCCTGAATGATTATGTCTGCTATTCGGCGGATACGAAAGATTTGACAGACTGGAGATATGAGGGAATTATTTACCGGAAGGAGCAGGATCCAAGGAACCAGAACATACCGGCAGATACGCCGCCTAACAAGCCCAAATTCAACGTGGAAGTTAAGGATGAAAATTCCCTGAATCCTCCCGGAATACACGCCATGTGGGCCCCGGATGTAGTGCAGGGGGCAGATGGGCGGTATTATCTGTATTATTGCCTGGATTATCTGCCGGAGATTGCCGTTGCAGTGTGCGACAGTCCGGCAGGGAAATATGAGTTTCTGGGATTTGTGCGTCATTCGGACGGCGTGCCTCTTGGAAGAAGAGAGGGAGACCTGATCCAGTTTGACCCGGGAATCTTTATCGATGATGATGGAACGGTTTATCTCTACTCTGGCAATGCACCGATGCGCAAGGAACTGTTTGTTCCTGAGAAAGGTTCTCAGGTGATGACTCTTTGTAAGGATATGCTGACGCTTGCCACAGAACCGAGGCATTTAATGTTCGATATCCATGAAGCGGAGGGAACAGAGTATGATGGACATGCATTCTTTGAGGCAAGCTCTATCAGGAAGATCAACGGGAAATACTATTTCGTATATTCCTCAGTTCAAAGCCATGAGCTGTGTTATGCGGTCAGTGACAGACCGGATGAGGGGTATCATTTTGGAGGAACGCTGGTGGATATTGGGGATGTATTCCTGAATGGCCGTCCCGAGGAGGAGGCTTTGAACTGCCTTGGAAATACGCATGGAGGAATTGAGTGTGCCGATGGCCAGTGGTATGTTTTCTATCACAGACAGACTAACCGCACCAACTTCAGCAGACAGGGCTGTGCAGAGAAGATCTATTTTGATGCGGAAGGAAATATTGCGCAGGCGGAAGTGACATCGTGCGGATTGAATGACGGTCCGCTTCAGGGAAATGGTGTATACCCGGCAGCGATTGCCTGCCAGCTGAATCGTTACGGTAAGCAGGTTCATTCCAATCCTCTTGTGATGATGGAGGAGTATCCTTATATGACACAGGATATAGCGGATTGCGAGCCGACGCCGGAACTTGTGGAAGAGGATAGAAGGCAGCCGATTCAGTACATCAAAAATATCAAAGACGGGACGGACATTGGCTATAAATATTTTGCCTTCGACGGATTGCATCAGGTTTCCATGCAGGTAAGAGGAAAAGCAGAGGGAAGTATCGCTGTGTCCATTGATACGCTGGAAAATCAGGTAGGCAGTATTCCGGTATGCGTAGATTCGGGGGAATGGAGATCCGTTTCGGGGAAAACAGAGTTCGTAGAGGGAACACATGCGCTGTATTTCCGGTTTGAAGGAGAGGGAGAATTTGATTTTGTGACTTTTACAATGGAGTAATAGAGGACTGCTTTAAATGGAACGATGAAAGAAAAATGGCATGATAGATTGTGCCATTTTTCTTTCGTCAGAATTAATCTGGTATGCGTTTACAAAAATTATGGATAAGTACGCAATGATAAATCATAGAATTAAGAATTCCAGGAGTGTATGACATGGAGAATAAAATAGTGATAGCAGAAACGGAAAGACTGATTTTGAGAAGATACAAAAAGGAAGATGCGCAGGACTTATAAAAGAAAATCTTGAATGGTGTATTGGTACGGATGAAACTTTTGTGTGGTCTGGATCGTATTATGAATAGATGACAGGGAGACTGCCATTGATTTCATAAGTCGATGATATAAGGAGGAGTTACAAAATGTGTGTTAACGGAATCGGAGCAGCCGGTTATTCACTGGCCGGGTGCGGAGTAAAAAGACCGCAGCAGAAGGTGACAGGAAAAAGCTTTGCAGGGCAGATTACGAATGGGGTAAAGGCAAGGCCGAATGAGTTTAAGGTTTATCTGAAAACAGACGATATGCTGTATTCCGGCGGTAATGGCACAGGGTTATCCTATTATATTAAATATGCGGAGAATTCAACGGAAGATGACCCGATCGTCATTGCAAAGGGCGTTGATGAGAATGGTGATGAATTTGAACAGACCATACATATCAATAAAATCAATCCGAAATGTGCAACGGTGGTAGAGATGCACGCTTTGGAGGCACATCTTGGCGTGGATAAGGATGGAGGTCTTTCTTCGCTTCCGCCGGGAACAGGAGAGATGGGGTTACATGACAGGACAGATTTCATGGATCTGTTCCAAAAGCAGATCAGCGACATGCTGGTATTGGGACAGCAAAGGCTGGCGGCATATTACCAATACGGTATGCGGGCATATTGGGATTTTATGAATGGGGAACGGCGAGTGTTTCCATAGGACTTAAACGGCTTCTTTCAGTCCAACACGATTCGGTATTCATAGGGGTAATAAGTCTGTAATTCGTCTACCGGGGTTTCTCTTCCGGCATAGGTCTTAAGCCAGTTTTCATAGCCTGGATTGTTCCAGACGGCCCCGTCTTCAAAAACAACCTGTTTTAGACATAGCAATGAATATGCAACTTGATTAGACCCGCCGTCTCCGACTTTCGGAAGATCTGTCATTACCTCACCGTCATACAGTGACCAGCCGCCACGGTATTCTTCGGTCTGGCCTGATAAAAGGGATTCCTTCGTCCTGACCAGATTTTCAAAGCTGCTTTCTGCGTTGCTGTCAAGAAAATTCCAGAACAGCGCTAAGGGGGCGCCGTTTTCGTCATAAGCAAGCATTCCATACTGTGTTTCCACAATGGTTTGATCGGTATTGTTAGTAAGGATATCGTGGATATAAGGAGCTCCATTCTCATAATAGAGAAGATCTGCGCTTTCGTGGATGACTGACAGAGCGTAAGTTTTCTCTGCAGGGATGCTTAAATCCTTCGTTAGCGTGAGTGCGGTCAAATCGTTATCGGCAGGCGCCTGATTAGGGCGGCTGCCATGTGATGTGACGGAGGTAGCAAACAGATTGCAGACGGCAAGAACGATGAGGCAGGCAAAGAGAATAGTGACGGGCGTAGTTTGTTTGGTTTTCATGATCGCAGTAATCCTTTCTTCGATAACATATTTTCCGAAATTGCTGTAAAACGGCGGCAGACCGCACTTCTTTGCTTCCATGCCGATCAGCATAAGCGAATAGGCAGATCTTGAATTGGTTCCCAATTGTCTTATTACGCTTTCATCACATGCCAATTCCAGATCGCGATTGTAAAGAAAATACAGTATCCAGACAAAAGGATTGAACCAATGGATACAGAGGACAAGTGCAGCGACAAGTTTCATGAGAGCATCAAAACGACAGATATGCACATATTCATGGGAGAGAATATACTGCATATGCAATGTGTTGTCCCAATCCGTATTCTTGGGCATTAAAATAACAGGACGGAGGATACCGTAAGTCAGAGGAGTAGAGATCCGATCCGACTGACAGAGCATAATTTTTCGTTTCAGGGGCCTGTCATGGAGCCATTGTCTGGCATAAGCGTTGTTGACAGGTATGGCCGTCCGGAAATCCAGCTGACAGCGCAGATAAGAGTAGATGAAAAATGCGGACATAAATATCATGCCGGCGCACCAGATAATGAACCAAAGAGAAACGGACGACAAAAGATCTGCTGACGGCTGTTCCATGTCCTGCACCGCGGCAGTATACATCTGAGACAGGACAGCAGTCACAGTACCGGTTTCTTTCTCAGGAAAGGAGGGCGTGATTCTGCTGTGGTCAATCAGCGTATATATGCTGAATACGGACGGAATGGTAAGCGGCAGGAGCAGTCTGAATAACGCTGCATCCCATAAAATAAGAAAAGTCTTCTTGGGCAGCTTGTGGATTGCTGCGGCGCGGATCGCCACAATTGCGATGATAAAGACAGCTCCGGAAAAACTCATCTCCAATAAATGCATAAACATCACCTCATTCTGAATCTGTGACAAAAATGTTGTCGTCCCTGCGACACTACTGCAGTAGTGTTTATAGCGACATACTACTACAGTCTTATCAAAATGTCAATACAAATCCTTTGAGAAAACAGGCAAAAAACATTGGTACGGGCCTTGGCTTTAGCAACCCTGGCGTCAAGGTGCAGATGCAGGACACGAATCAATCGTTATTAACCGATGGTTAATTTCCCAAACCATTATTTTAACAGACACGCCATTGTTATGTCGCCGCTGTCTTGCTATGATGGGTCTAAGAAGAAAGCAATTTGGTAAATAGTCAAGAGTTATTTTAAAAAGATTTTCAGGGAAAAG
>CANRZW010000044.1 GCA_947644545.1 uncultured Lachnospiraceae bacterium | reverse complement strand
TTCGGATGAGCCTATTTTTTAGCTCAATTTTTTCATAGATCACTTGACACTACCCCAATTCTGATATGTATCTGCAATCTTTCTAATGTCTTCTTCCGACAATTCTCGAACTTTCCGGTCTATCATATGCCCTAATTTTCTTGCATCAATAAAAAGCACTTTATTTTGGGATTGCTCTGTCTTTCCTTTCCGCATTATCCACAGGGAAACCGGAATACCTGTTGAGTAAAAGAGCTGGCTTGGCATCGCTACAATACATTCCACAACATCACCTTTTATCATATTTGCACGAATATTTCCTTCATTAGACACATTAGAGCTCAAAGAACCATTCGCCAAAACTGTGCCACATACACCGCCTACCGGATTCAAATGATGCAACATATGTTGAAGCCAAGCAAAATTCGCATTCCCAACAGGCGGAATACCGTACTTCCACCTTGGATCTTCCTGCAATCGTTCTCCACCCCAATCCGAAATATTGAACGGCGGATTTGCCAATATGTAATTTGCTTTTAATGTCTTATGCTGGTCATCATGAAAGGAATCAGCATTATGCCTTCCAAGATTTGCCTCCAACTGTCTGATTGCCAGATTCATCTTTGCCAATTTCCATGTAGTAGGGTTGCTCTCCTGACCAAAAATGGAAATATCCCTGACATTACCCTGATGTTCCTTTACAAATCGTGCTGACTGACAAAACATACCGCCGCTTCCACAAGCCGGATCAAAAATCTGTCCTTCAAAAGGCTCTATCATGGAAACAAGGGTACGGACAATACCGGAAGGGGTATAAAATTCTCCACCCAGTTTTCCCTCCGCACTTGCAAACTTACTTAAAAAATACTCATATACCCTGCCTAAAACATCCCTTTCCTGCGCAACTGTTGAACCGACTTCAATATTCGTAAAGAGTATCACAAGTTCTCCGAGCCTTGTTTTGTCCAACTCCTGACGGGAATAATTTTTCGTCAAAACACCTTTTAATGAATCATTTTCCTTTTCTATCGCATCCATTGCATGGTCTATCACATTTCCAATATCCGTACTTGTAGCATGATTTTTAATTTCACTCCACCGGGCATCTTTCGGTACATAAAAAATGTTTTCCGCCAGATATTCATCCCTATCTCCTTCATCACCATAACCTTCCGCCAATAATTGCAGATATTTTTCTTCAAACGAATCAGAAACATACTTCAAAAATATAAGCCCTAATACTACATGTTTATATTCTGCCGCATCCATATTAGAGCGTAGCTTATCTGCTGCCTGCCACAATTTCTCTTCAAATCCTATATTCGTCGTTCCTGCTACCATAATTAGCCTCCATATTTATCATAAAATTGTATAACCACCGTTGCCTAAATTGAAACTTTATCCTAAAACTTGTTTCGACTTTCAATCTTTTCTATATACTCCATTGTATCATACGATATACCAAGTTCAGCAAATCGCTCTTCAATTTGCTTATCAGTAAACTTTTTTATCCCATATTTATCAATGACTAAAATCAAATCAGACTTAGAACGGATAAGTGCTACATACAAACGTATCATTTCTTTATTTGTCTTCTGTGTCTTTCCAAATAAATACACTGGAATACAGAGTTATTCTCTCTAATGCGTTCTGTAAATTCTCTTGATTTTGCCGGAGCAAAGGAATACTCTACCTCAAAACATATTTCTTCTTCGCCTGTCAAATTAATCCAGTCTTTGAGTAGTTGTTTTTGATATTCCGTCTTTGCATCTGTGAAGCTAATTTGTACTTTTACTATAGGAATTTTTTCATATACTGTTTTCATATATTCATTATCCTTCAGATCATTAGCTATTTCATCTGTTTCATTTTTCAAATAATTTTGAAATACGTCAGCAGATTCTTTCCGTAATAATTCAATTCGTGAACAATACATTTTTGTGACCACTCATACGAGTTCCATAACTACAGACACTTTAATCTCATAAAAATCACTTTTTTCAGGATAGTCTTATGACTATCCTCCCGATATTCAGGTGTTCGGTTAAACTTAAAAATTCTCGCAAAATGCATAAATACAAAGATTTCTACAAATTCACCATTTGTAGAAATGTGACGACTTCCACATGCCCCGTAAAAGGGAACATGTCCACCGGCGTCATCTCCACCACCCTATACCATATTCCGCTTTCCTTCTTATCCTCTCCACCATTTTCTTTCTTCGTTTCTTTCCCCGTCAGATAAGCCAGATCCCTCGCCAATGTCTCCGGATTACAGGAGATATAGACGATTCTGTTCGGTTGAAGACAAAGCAGGGCCTTCATGAATTCCTCCGTACTGCCGCTTCTGGGCGGATCCATAAAGACTACATCCACCTTTTCTCTTGCTTCTGCCAGCTGCATCATGAATTTCCCCGCATCATTCTGATAGAAATCAACATTCTTAACCGCATTGATTTTTGCATTGACCACCGCGTCCTTCACTGCTGCCTGATTCAATTCCACGCCAATAATCTTTCCGGCATATTCCGCTGCTGCCAGTCCTATCGTGCCTATCCCGCAGTACGCATCAATCACCGTCTCTTTCCCTGTAAGTCCTGCATATTCTATGGCTTTCTCATAAAGTTTCTGAGTCTGCACCGTATTTACCTGATAAAATGATTTAGATGAAATACGAAACGTCCTCCCGCACAGGCGGTCCTCTATATATCCTTTGCCATAAAGCACATGCTCTTTTTCTCCCAGCACCATACTGGTATTCTTATTATTAACGTTCAGAACAATGGTCGTGATCTCGGGATGTAGTTTACATAACGCATTGACAAAATTTTTCCTGGAGGGCAGAACAGGTGACGACAGCACCAATATGACCATGATCTGCCCCGTATTGTATCCCACCCTTACCATTACATGACGCAAAAGACCATATCCTGTATCCTCATCATAAATCTTAAACTTAAAGGATTTCGCCAGCTCTCTTACCGATCTGATGATAGCGTCCGCTCTCCTGTCTTCCAACAGGCATTCTTCCACCGGTACTACAAAATGGCTCTTCTCCTGATAGATACCGGATACGATCCCTTTGCCTTTTTGATAGTCAAAAACAGCATGCACCTTATTCCGATAATGCTTGGGGTCCTTCATACCGATGATCTTGTTGATTTTACCATATTTTTGCAGAAGTCGTTCGACCGTTTTCTGCTTCTCTCTCAACTGTTGCTCATAAGGCATCTCAATGTACTGACACCCACCACATTTTCTGGCGACATTGCACAAACCTGCACTCTCAATCCGCTTCTGCTCTTGCTGCCGCTCCTGCCTTACCTTCCGTCCCTCTCCTTGCTGCCGCTCCTGCCTTACCTTCCGTCCCTCTCCTTGCTGCCGCTCCTGCCTTACCTTCTGTCCCTCTCCTCGCTTCCATTCCTGTCCTTGTTTCTTCCTTCTCTCATTCTGCATGATAACTCTATTTGTTCCTCTCCCTTTTTCTGCCATCTGTCTTTCTCCATTTCTCACGACAAGCCACTTGCCGCATGTCTTCTGTCTTTATCCTATGTCTTTATCTTCTGTCTCTCTCGTCTGTCTTTTGCAATCTGCTTTATCTTCTGCATTTATCTTATATCGTATATATTATATATTCATATATTGATTTTCGCAGAAATTTCCCATATCATAAAAAACCCCAGGATTTCTCCTGGAGTCATACAATACAGATATTACACAGTTCCGACCTTTACGCAATCCATACCTGCCACCAGATCCTTCGCAAGCAGGCTGTCTGCCTCATTGATCCGAATCGTAAAAACATTCTGATTATCCCAAATTCTCTTATCCTGCCATTCTATAAAAAAAGAAATACGATTTGTAACCAGCAATTTTGCCAGTTTATCCTTACTCTCTATCCCATATACTTTACAAAACGGAATCTCATGATTAAAAAAGAGTGCATTAAAATTAAGTGCTGCCATGATCTTTCCCCCATAAGCCTGAATTTCTGTCGTATTTTCTGTATTTTGGCTTTATGTTAACTTATATGGCAATTATATACTATAAATTACATAAAAATCAACCCATTTTGGACTAAAAATCTCAAAAATCCAAACAATACGCTTTATGCTGTACACGTATAATGAAATACTGTATAATGGTTGCTATCAAAGGTTTATTTACGACACGGTATAAAGAAGGAGTATAGACTTTATGAAAAAGAAAAACCCAAAGCGGATCGCCGCATTACTTTGCGTGTTCCTGCTCACTTCCATGTATATTGTTACTTTTATCGCAGCCTGTCTTGATACCACCAATTCCGGACAATTCTTTGCAGCCTGTCTGACCGCCACCATCATTCTGCCTGTTCTTCTCTGGATCATTTTCTGGTTCTACGATTTATGGAAAAAGCGGCAGGAAGAAGCTATTTCCAGTATGCCAGACACGGATGCTTCCTCCGGAACCAAACATACTGACTGACTCCTGAGACTAATTATGCATATGAACCGATTCCGAATACAGACAGATTGATTCCCCCATCAATTTGTCCCGGATATTGACACAATTGAAATCTAATCCTGTTACATATTATATTACATGTTATGTCAACCCTTTCCGCCGATAGGCCAATGCAAACAGCCCCACTGCAACGGCATTATTAAGCACGATGACGATCACATTCTCCGGTTCTGCTGCCGTCTTTGTTTTCAAACCGTTCAGCAACAGCTGAATGTGCTGCGAGTATACGAAATTGGCGACTTTCTCGATGTCCCTGTTGAACATGGCAAGCATCGGCAGAAAGGCAATGATCATCATGACCGGCATTGAAACGGAGGTCGCCGATATCTGGTTTCTGCTCCGTATACCAATCGCAGCGCCTACCAGGATCGAGGTGAGCGTTCCCGCCGCCATGATCAGCAGAAATAGCAGCAGATCTCCTCCCGTGTATTTTCCCAATATGGCAAAAACACCGCTTCCGATCATACAGGCACCAAAGACAAATCCGCCGACTCCACACAGATATTCCATCGGCTTTACATTGGCGTAAAGAAGCACCTGCATCGTATTCTTTTCTTTTTCCTCCGAGATCACAGCCGCCATCGCGCTAAGAGGTGCCATGCTGATGTGCATCACCGCGAACATTCCGACGAAAAAATTCTCCGGCAGATCTTCTACATGGATCGCATTTTCCATAACAGCCGCTACAATTGGATAGATCACGAATTGGATTAGCACCGTAATATTTTTTGCCGTATCCTTCCCTTGCTTCTTAAAGACGATACCTATATTTCTCATTTCAATCCTCCATTCTTACGCATCCTGCAAACATGATTTTTCAAACGGCTTCCTCTTCCAGTCCCCGTCCGGTCAGCTCCAGAAAAACAGATTCCAGGTCCGGCTCCGTGGAATGCATCGTCTCAATCTGTCCTTTTTGCATATACTCATAGAGAATATCCGCTGCTTCCCGCGTATTGGGCAGTTCGATATTCGTCCCATCGTACAGGCGTATCTTAAGCTTTCTGATATGATCATATCTTCTGTTGATCTCCTGCGGCTCTCCATACTCGACGATTTCCCCTTCATGCAGGAGTGCTACATGCTTGCACAACTTCTCCGCCTCCACCATATTGTGCGTGGTCAGAAAGATGGTTGTGCCTTCCTCCCGCAGATGTCCGATCAACTCATGGATCTGTCTGGCCGCCGCCGGATCCAAACCGCTTGTGGGCTCATCAAGGAACAGATACGCCGGGGAATGCAGCACCGCCCTCGCCAGGGCAAGTCTCCCCTTCATTCCTTTTGACAGCTTATGCACCGGACATTTTCGATCCGCATCCAATCCGACACTCCGCAGGATTTCTCTGATCCGCTCTGTACGCACTCCATACAGATCCGCGCATAATCGCAGATTATCCATACAGGACAGTCTCTCATAGAATCCAAAATGATCCATCATCATCCCAATCTGCCGATAAGCCTCCGTCTTTACCTCCGCCATATTGTTTTCTCCCAGAAAGACACTGCCTGATGAAGGTGCAAGCTGTCCTGTCAGGATCTTAATCAGTGTTGTCTTACCGGCTCCGGACGGGCCAAGCAGTCCGAGAATCTCTTCCCTCTCCACAGAGAGGGAAATTCCCCTCAGCACTTCCTTTTCTCCAAAGCTATGTGCTATGTCAAGCATTCTGATCGCAGTTTCCATTCTTCTATCTCCTTCCCGTCTCCGCCTGTCTATCTTTCCTTGTATCCTTCCCCTTTTCTTCCTTGATCCTGCGCAGTGCCTCCTCCATCTTCCGATTCTCCGACTTCTCTTTTAACCGGGTAACCGCCAGGCTGCCCGCAAAGCACAGTTCAAAGGTGAGCAGGAACGAGGCCCATGCCTGCCACTGATCAATCGGAAACCAGCCAAACATGATTGTACACAGAACGATCACCACGATCGTAGCCGACAGCATACCTACTGTCCGCATTGTAACCGACATCCATTTGATCACCTTGTCTGTAAAAAAGAGATATCGAAAGACTGTGATACAGACCGAGACACCAAGAAACTGCATCATCGTTTCCACTGAGATCCCCTCTTTCCCAAGCGCATAGATCGTGGAAACACTCTGTGCCTCCTCCCCCACGAACAGACACAACACGCTCATGATAAAGATACTGAAACCGAAAATGCCCATCACCTGCCCCAAATAATCGAATACTGTTTTTCTCTCTTCCATTCTGCTACCGTTCCTTTCTCTCGCCTAAGCGCCATCACTCCTCTATCCCCAGCTTTCTTTTCAATGACTCCACATACTGTCTTGATACGATGATCATTTCACCATTCTCGACTGTCACCCGGATCCGCCTGTTGATATCCCGCTTCAGGGACTTGATCGCATGCAGCTGTATCAGGCAGGATTTACTGGCTCTGAAAAAGCCGTATTCCTCCAGCTGCTGTTCCAGCTCATACAGCCGCAATCCGGACTCATAGATCCCGTCTTCCGTATAGACGAAAGTCTTTCTGTCCACGGCTTCAATATACAGGATCGCTGATACATCCAGAATAAAGGTTTCCTCCCCGGCCGTGACCACCAGCTGCTTCTCCATGATCCTCACCATGCTGATCAGTTTCTCCAGTTCCGGGGTCAATCGATTGCATGCAATGCTGATACATGTCTCCTCAACACTGTTGTCTACTTTAATCTCTATCTTCATAACTACCCCCCCCCATGATTCCTTCGCAAAATCCCAAATCCGGTACTGCTCACGCTCTGCTTGTTCAATCTTTTATTGTCAGAAAACTTCATAACCGCTTCCCTTATGTCATTCCTTTATGATAGATCCTACCATAACACGAACCTGGAACCGCCACAATGGATCGTCTCCTATCCTGCCGCCAACACTGCTTAAGATGCCAGAAAAGCGACACGTTCATTCCGTGCCGCTTTCAATCACACATGCTATTTATTTGAATTACGCTCTCACCATCTTATAAAGCTCCTCCGTGGCAAGCCTTGTCTTTGCAACAATATCGCCGCAGTTTTGCGGGAAGCAATAGTACTGTGCCCTGGCATCGCCGATGGAAATCACATCGCCGATCTCATACCAGAAGAAATCCGAATACAGGCTGTAGGAAGCGACCGGCTCCTGCACATAGTCCAGCTTACCGTCACATCCGGTCAGATGGAACCCTTCGGGCGAATGCGTAAGAACTCCCTCTCCTACCTGATAGATTCGATCCATATTCACCATCATATAGATCATAACCGGTACCTCCATCCTGTAAGTTCCTTCTTCCAGCTGTTGTCTGACACATTCCCGCTGCCATCGATACCAGTCCGGGATATGGGTAAATTCCGTATCAGGCGCCTCACCTTCCCCGGCAGAGGCCAGCGCTCTCAGATAGCCATATTCTGTCAGTTCATATGTCTTCCCGCAATGTTGACAGCTAATCCGGGTCCCCTGCCCCAACATACGACCTTCCGTCTTACACTGCGGACATTTGTACAACATTCTGTTCAGTCCATCTGCCCGGAACGGTTCTTTGACCGCTACTTTGTTTTCCTGCTGCCATCGAAAATAATCGAAGGTAAACTTCTCCTGCAAAAGATCATTCAACTCCGCCGCAGACTTCTTCTCGATCTCCTCCGGCGAAAGCAGGTATTCCACCTCCGCGGATACCCTCACCTTTCTCAGCTGCAGGTTATTGTACAGCGGGTCTCTCGCAAACGCTCCGTTTGTCCGGATCATCACTACGGGCACCTTAAGCAGCTTAAGACACTTCCCCAGGCTTTCCGGCAGCGGCATCTGCGTCCCGTCGAAACTGTAACTCGCCTCGGGAAACATCAGAATAGACGCCTTTAATTCTCTGACCACATAGACCATATCCCGCACCAGTGTCACGTCCATCATAAACTTCCTGGTGGGAATGCAGCCGATCAACCGCATCAGCCATCGCTTCCCCACGAACCCGTCCGCTGTGCAGATCACATGAAACGGTCTGGAAATCAACAGCCGCGCTGCGATCTTCAAGTCTATGAAGCTGGAATGGTTCATCAACACCAGGCATGGCTCTTCTTTGGCAAGCTTCTCCAAGCCCTTTGTCCGATAGGTAAAGCCGGTCATCCACAGATCCCAGATCGACAGAAGCAGAAGAATGATCCGGAAGAGCAGCCGCTGTCTGACCGGTTTCTCATGCGGTGGAACCGGAAGTGCAAGCACATCCTCATATCCCATCTTTGCGGTTCTTATCTTCATACGCACCATCCTCTCCAATATTCAATCACCCGTTATCTTTAGTTGCAATCTGTCAGATCCCGCACCACTTCCCCGGCAATGAGCAGACCTGCCACAGAAGGCACGAAGGCCACGCTGCCCGGAACTGCCCTGCGTACCGAATCTCCTTCCTCCTGTCCCTGCGGCGTAAACGGCTCTTCCTCAGAATAGACAACTTTCAGACGCTCCACATGCCTTTTCCTCAGCTCTCTGCGCATCACCCTGGCCAGAGGACACACCTTTGTCTCATAAATATCCGCTATGCGAAAAGCGCCTGCGTCCAGCTTGTTTCCCGCTCCCATACTGCTGATCACGGGTACCCCGCTCTCCTGTGCGCGCAGAATCAGCTCGATCTTTGCCGTCACGGTATCCACCGCATCCACCACATAATCATATTCCGGAAAGGGAAACTGATCCGCATTCTCCGGCAGAAAAAAGCACTGGTGCACACGGATCACCGCCCCAGGATTGATCTCCAGGATCCGTTCCCGCATCACCTCTGTCTTATAACGCCCTATCGTCTTATGGGTAGCAATGATCTGCCTGTTCAGATTGGTCAGGCACACCCTGTCATTATCGATCAGATCCAATTCTCCCACACCGCTTCTCGCAAGCGCCTCACACACATAGCCGCCCACGCCGCCGATCCCGAATACTGCCACCCGGGAATGTGCCAGTTTCTCCATAGCCGCCTGTCCCAGCAGCGCTTCTGTTCTCGCAAATTGCTCCATCCTGCGACACCTCATTTCTTCTTTTTACTATACCTTGTTTTATCACATTCGGCAAGAATACTTGATTTTTTCCTCATATCGCCTATAATAAAAGCTACGGATAAGAAGCGGATTCGTATTATGAACTGCTAATAAGAAGCAGATTCGCATTATGAGCTGCTGATAAGAAGCAGATTCGCATTATGAGCTGCTGATAAGAAGCAAATTCGCATTATGAGCTGCTGATAAGAAGCAGATCCGTATTACAACTTATGAAATCTATTTATATGGTAAAGGAGTCTGACCAATGGAAATCACAAAGGATATTCTCTACGCAGGTGTAAACGATCACGATATAGACCTTTTTGAAGGCCAGTATACGGTGAAAAACGGTATGGCATACAATTCCTATGTCATCCTCGATGAAAAAACAGTCGTTATGGATACGGTCGATACCAACTTCCTCGAAGAGTGGATGCAGAATCTGAAGCAGATCCTCGGCTCGCGCACGCCGGATTATCTGGTTGTACAGCATATGGAACCCGATCATTCCGCTAATATCAGCGCTTTCCTTGAGGTTTACCCGGAAGCAGTCATCGTCTCTTCCGCTCCGGCATTTAACATGATGAAGCAGTTCTTCGGCACGGACTATGCCGACAGGCGCCTGATCGTCAAGGAAGGGGATACCTTATCCCTGGGCGTACATACCCTGCAGTTTGTCGGTGCACCGATGGTGCACTGGCCGGAAGTGATCGTAACCTATGACCAGCACGACAAGGTGCTCTTCTCCGCAGACGGATTCGGCAAATTCGGAGCCTTGGACGTTGAGGAGGACTGGGCCTGCGAAGCGCGCCGTTACTATTTCGGCATCGTCGGCAAGTTCGGTATGCAGGTACAGAATCTGTTGAAGAAAGCCTCGACTTTGGACATTCAGACCATCTGCCCGCTGCACGGACCGGTCTTAAAAGACAACCTTGAATATTATGTAAACCTGTACCAGACCTGGTCTTCCTACAGCGCTGAGTCAGAGGGCATTCTGATCGCCTATACTTCCGTATATGGCAATACGAAGGCCGCTGCCCTGCTTCTTGCCGATAAGCTGCGGGCTAAGGGATGTCCCAAAGTGGTCGTTGCAGATCTTGCGCGTGAAGATATGGCCGAGTGCATGGAAGACGCTTTCCGCTATGGCAAACTCGTTCTCGCCACCACCACTTACAACACAGATATGTTCCCCTATATGCGGGAATTTATCAATGAGTTGATCGGACATAATTATCAGAACCGTACCGTTGCTCTGATAGAGAACGGTTCCTGGGCGCCACTGGCCGCGAAGGCTATGCGGACCAGACTGGAATCCTGCAAGGATATCACTTTTGCAGAGAACACCGTACAGATTCGCTCCGCCTTAAATGACGAAAGCATCACACAGATCGAAGCGCTGGCCGAAGAATTATGCCGTGATTAATGGTTGTTTTCCCTGCTGAAAATGCCCGCTCTCCTTTTGCAGGATGGCGGGCATTCCTTATGTCATGCAGTATCTGATCTATAAGTCTCTCATGCGTCCACTCCCAGCTTGCGCAACTCCTCGATTGCCTGCTGCTGATCATGAAAATGAATCGTATGAATCCCGAATTTCTCTGCGCCGATCAGATTCGGCACCGTATCGTCCATAAAGACGCACTCCTCCGGCTGCAGATGATAACGATCTATCAACAACTGATAGATTTCAGGCATCGGCTTGATAACCTTCTCCTGATAAGACAGGATACCGCCGTCCATATAGGGAATAAAATCCAGTGCATGAGCACATTCCGTCTCTGCTTTCTCGGAAAAATTAGACAAATATAACACACGATATCCTTTCTGTTGAAGATCCTGGATCCAGGGGATCGCATAGTCATTGCGCCGCACCATTGAACCCACATCCGCCAACACCTTGTAGATGTCCTGTGCAATCTCCGGATCCGACTCCACAAAGGCCTGCACGATCTCTTCTTTGCTCATGACACCCCTGTCGAACTCATTCCATGTCGGATTCTTCACTGTCGCCTTCGCAATGCGTTCCACCATCTTTTCATCATAGCCAAAACTCTCATAATGCTCCTGCCAGACAAAATCAGCAAGCACATTTCCAATATCGAATATAATTGTCGTAATCATCTCTTTTCCTCTCTAAATACCCAATAATTCCAGCATATTCTTCGCCGCCACTGACAGCGGGTTCTTAGGATTCGTCACCACACAAAAATGCCGCTTCGGAAGGATCCTGTTAAAGCGCAGCTCAAACAAGGTTCCTTCCTCCAGATATTCCCTGGCAAACTCCCTGACGACACATCCAACACCCAGATTGCGCAAGGCAAACTGCACGATCATATCACTGGTAGCCAGTTCAAATTCCGGACAGATTGACACATGATTCTTCTGCAGAAAATCCTCCATATGACTTCTGGTGCTGGTGACTCCTTCCAGACAGATAAGCGGCATTTCCTCCAATTCCTGAAGATCCAGCATACGGTTCTTATATTGAATAAATCTCCGGCCTGCCACAAAGGTATCCTCGATCTCCCGCACCACACTGACCCGGAAGTCATTCCCGCTCTCAAACGGCGTGCTGACCACGCCGAAATCTATTTTACTCTCCTGCAGATTAAGAAGCGTCTCCGGTGTCGGTGCATTGCTGACCGCTACCTTAATCTGCGGATATTTCTCATGGAAACGTTCCAGATAAGGAAGCAGATAAAACTGTAACGTCATGTCGCTGGCGCCGATGTGGATCTCACCCAGCTCCAGATTCAACATCTGCCTTAGCTTCTGTTCGCCCAAAACAATCTGCTCATATCCTTTGGCCACATACCCATAGAGCAGTTCTCCTTCCGTCGTCAACCGCACCCCTTTCGCCGCTCTGGTAAAAAGCTTTACGCTAACGGCTCTCTCTAACTGCTTTATGGACTGGCTGACTGCCGGTTGGGAAATACTCAATTCCCTGGCTGCCACCGTAAGGCTGCCTGCTCTGGCTGTATGGTAGAATACTTTGTAATATTCCAGGTTATTCACTGTCTCCATAATTCCATCCGGCTGCTTCAGCTTCTGGCCAATCCGTCAACATGAAGCACTTCACCGCTGATATAGGACGCCATATCCGACGCCAGGAAGACGAACGCATTGGCAATATCCTCGGGCTGACCCATACGGCGCAGCGGAATCTGTGCGATCATCGGATCAATCACTTCCTTCGGCACGGAACGCATCATGTCCGTGTATGTGATACCGGGCGCCACGGCATTGACTCTGATCCCCTTAGGGCCAAGTTCCCTTGCCAGCGAAAGCGTAAACCCGTTCACCGCAAACTTGGACGTCGGATAGGCAATACCTGCCGGCTGACCATACTGGCTCACCATGGAAGAAGTGTTCAGAATAACACCGGCTCCCGCCGCCACCATATGTTCACTGACCGCTCTGGAGCAGTTGAAGACACCTTTTACATTCAGGTCCATGACCTTCTCAAATTTCTCTGCCGTATAATCCACGAAAGGCGTGCTCTCCGAAACGCCCGCATTGTTGACCAGAATATCGATCCGTCCGTATTTTTCCACAATAGCGTCGACAGCTTCCTTGACCGCGCTGTAATCGGACAGATCCGGCCAGATCCCTTCTACCGCGTCCCCGTAAGCTTCCTTCAACTTGCCGACGGCAGTATCTGCCGTCTCCTGACGGCTCGCACAGAGCACTACTTTCGCACCTTCCTTGAGAAATGCCTCCACAGTGGCATATCCAATCCCTCTGCTGCCTCCTGTTACGACTGCAACCTTATTCTCCAATAGCATAAGACCATCCTCCTTATCATTCTTTTCCTTATGGAATATCCTGTCTGCCAGGTCAAAAGATGCCCTGCCGTTCTGTACGGGCATAACGCCGCCCGTGGCTTGTGCCCCCTGGCATCTTTGCTATAGTATATCATAAAACGCAGGCTGCAACACAGAAAGAACAGGATTATTTATTTTCTGTATATAATATCTTCCCTGCCCGGTCCGTTGGAGACCATTGTAATCGGATATCCGATGCGTTCCTCGATAAACTCCACATAGTTGCGGCAGTTCTCCGGCAGCTCCTCATAGTTCCTGATACCCCGGATATCACACTTCCAGCCCGGCAGCTTCTCAAGCACCGGTTTCGCCTTTTCCAGCTTACAGGTCACGGGAAAGTCCGTTGTCACCTCACCGTCTATCTCATAGCCCACACATACCGGGATCTTATCCAGATATCCAAGCACATCCAATACCGTAAATGCCACGCCCGTGGTTCCCTGCAGGCGGCAGCCGTATTTGGATGCCACGCAGTCGAACCATCCCATACGCCTGGGCCGTCCCGTCGTTGCACCGAATTCACCGCCGTCTCCGCCGCGGCGTCTGAGTTCATCCGCTTCTTCCCCGAAGATCTCCGAAACAAAAGCGCCGGCCCCCACTGCCGAGGAATATGCCTTACACACCGTGATGATTTCCCTGATCTCATGCGGCGGCAGTCCCGCGCCGATGGCTCCGAAGGCTGCCAGGGTAGAGGACGACGTAACCATCGGATAGATGCCATGATCGGGATCCTTCAACGTGCCAAGCTGTCCTTCCAGAAGAATCGTCTTACCCTCCTGCAGTGCCTCATGCAGGAAGGCAGACACATCACACACGTACGGAGCAATCATTTCCCGGTATTCATGCAGCGTCTGCAGCAGTTCCTCCGCCCTGATCACCGGCTTATGGTACAGATGCTCCAGGATCACATTCTTCATCTCGCTGACCCGCGCTGCCTTTTCCCGAAGAAGCGCTTCGTCAAAAAGCTCGCTCACCTGAAAACCGATCTTCGCATATTTATCCGAATAAAACGGCGCGATGCCCGACTTCGTAGACCCAAATGACTTGCCTCCCAACCGTTCCTCCTCATACTGATCAAAGAGGATATGATAAGGCATGACCATCTGGCATCTGTCGGATACCAGAATCTTCGGCATCGGTACATTCCGGTCGGTAATCGACTTGATCTCCTTCATCAGGATCGGAATATTCAGCGCGACGCCATTGCCGATCACACTTGTCGTATGGCTGTGGAAAACGCCTGACGGCAGCGTGTGCAGCGCAAACTTTCCATAGTTATTTACGATTGTGTGCCCCGCATTGGCGCCCCCCTGAAAACGAACGATGATATCCGCTTTCTCAGCCAGCATATCCGTAATCTTACCCTTGCCCTCATCTCCCCAGTTAGCTCCTACCACTGCCTTAACCATTACACATCCTCCTAGTCTTCTTAATCATACTCCTGCATCCCGTCAGCGCTGATACGAATCTCCTGAAAAGTGAGGCGCCAATAGAATACAGGCAAACAGACGGGATGTAAAAAACCCGTCTGTTCCTTACCTGCTGATTATACAGTACCTTTATTTATAAGTAAAATCAATATTTATTATACATACTATCATTATAACTAATATTATATCTTTACTATACTGCTATTCTGCCTTTCCCTTGCTGCTGCCATAATCCCGCCCTGTGAGATCTCGGATTTTAACCAAGCGGACAGGAAATCCTGAACATATCTTCACAGGCCTGATGAACCAGCTGCGCCTGTGCCGTATCTGCCAGCCTGTAATAAATCTCTTTTCCGTCCCGCCTGCTCACGATCAGTCCGCTCTTCCGCAGCAGCTTCAGATGATGCGACACTGCCGGGTCACTCATATCCATAACAGCCGCTATATTACTGACACATTCCTCACAGTGGCACAGAAGCCACAAGATCCTTAGTCTTGTGCCGTCACTGATCTGCTTAAACATCTCGGCGGCCTGAATGCATTCTTCCTGGCTCGGCAGTTTGTCCAGCACCTTTTCTATAGCATTCCCATGATTATGCGGAAGATTCGTCATCTTGCTATCCATTCCTTTCGTTTTCCTCTCATTTTCGGTCTTTTATCTTCCTGACACCCTACCCCTTATAGGATAACGCTCTCGTCGCATTCAATACCGCGATAATCATAACGCCCACATCCGCAAAGATTGCCCACCACATATTGATCGTGCCGAACGCCCCCAGCGCCAGACAGAGGAACTTGACCGCCAGGGCAAAGACAATATTCTGATAGACAATGCGAAGCGTTTTCCTGGAAATACCGATGGCCGTTGCGATCTTCTCCGGATCGTCATCCATCAGGACGATATCTGCCGCCTCGATGGCCGCATCTGCTCCCAGCGCGCCCATCGCAATTCCCAGATCCGCCCGGGACAGCACCGGCGCATCATTGATGCCGTCGCCGACGAAGGCAATCTTCTCCTTCCGTCCCTTATCGGCAAGCAGCGCCTCTACTTCTGCCACCTTATCCGCAGGCAGAAGCTCACTCTTCACCACATCCACCCCGACTTCCATCGCCACGGCGTCCGCTACGTTTCTGGCGTCTCCGGTTAACATAACTACTTTTTTCACGCCCGCCGCCTTAATCGCCGAAACGGCCTTCCCGGCATTCGGCTTCACCACATCCGCGATCAACAGATAGCCCGCATATCTGCCGTCTATTGCCACATGGACTTCGGTGCCTGCCTGCTGCGGTATCTTGTATGCGATCGCAAGCTGCTCCATCAGTTTCCGGTTGCCCACAGCCACTTTACGTCCGTCCACAAGCGCAGTGACTCCGTGTCCGCCGATCTCCTCCACATCACTGATCCTTGCGGCATCCACCTCCCGCCCGTAAGCCTCTTTCAGACTCCTGCTGATCGGATGCTTCGAGTAGTGCTCCGCATAGACTGCCGCCTCCAATACTTCATCCTCGGTGCTTCCCTGGGCCGGCACAAGCTGCGTTACCGCAAACACTCCCTTGGTCAGCGTACCTGTCTTATCACATACAAGGCAGGAAGTCTTAGAAAGCGCCTCCAGATAATTGGAGCCTTTCACCAGGATTCCCTTCGCGGACGCGCCTCCGATCCCCCCGAAGAAGCTTAAGGGAATCGAAATCACCAGAGCGCAGGGACAACTGATTACCAGTGTCGTCAATGCCCGGATGACCCACTGCGACCAGTTGGCGCTCTGCCCCATCAACAGATTGATAACCGGCGGCAGGACTGCCAGCGCCAGTGCGCCGAAGCAGACCGCGGGTGTATAATATCTGGCGAATCTGGTGATAAAGTTTTCGGACCTCGACTTCTTCATGCTGGAATTCTCTACCAGATCCAGGATCTTCGACACGGTAGACTCTCCGAATTCCCTGGTCGTCCGCATCCGCAGTACGCCTGACATATTCACGCAGCCGCTGATCACTTCGTCCCCCTGCGCAACTTCTCTTGGCAGGCTCTCTCCGGTCAATGCACTCGTATTCAGCGCCGACATGCCTTCCACGACCACCCCGTCGATCGGCACCTTCTCGCCGGGCTGTACGGTGATCACCGTTCCCGTCGCCACTTCTTCCGGGTCCACCTGTACGAGCACCCCATCCTGCTCTACATTGGCATAGTCCGGTCTGATATCCATCAACGCCGTAATATTCCTACGGCTTTTCCCTACGGCATAGCTCTGGAACAACTCGCCGATCTGATAGAAGAGCATAACGGCCGTACCTTCCACATACTCCCCAAGCGCTATCGCTCCCACCGTCGCCGCCGCCATCAGGAAATTCTCATCGAACACCTCCCCGTGTACGATACCCAGAACCGCTTTCCTCAGAATATCATACCCGATGATCAGATATGGGATCATAAAGAGCACCGGTTTTACATAGGGGATATCTATTTCGATCAGACTCAAAATCACGGTCAAAACTGCCGCTATGATGATGCGGATCAATACTTTCTTTTGTTTTTTTGTCATAAGGTACCTCCTTGTCAGCTTACCCTGCCATAAGGGATCTCTTTCCAAAGCATAGGTAAAATCTGTTCTGTCTTTTATTATATGAACATTTAAACACTTATTTAATTATTTGTCAAGAGCTTTTTGGAATCTGCCTTTCACCGGAATCTAAAGCAATCCGGCCATACTCGATGGCCGGATCCCACAGAAGCAGATAACCGCAGATTACACAGGAATCTTCAATACCTGCCCAATGCTCAGGTTGCTGCCGGACAAACCGTTCAGTTTCCTGATGGCATCCACCGTGGTGCCGTAGCGGTTGGCAAGCAGCCACAGCGTGTCGCCGGGACGCACCGTATACGTTATATACTGCTGCGATTGTGATAGCGGAATCCGCAGCGTCTGCCCGATCTGCAGCGCGTCACTGGTCAGGCCATTCAGCCGTTTGATCGCCTCTACCGTCGTACCGTAGCGGTTGGCAAGCAGCCACAGCGTATCGCCGGCGCGCACCGTGTAGTTCAGCACGTTTCCTGGAGAAGGCGCAGGTGCAGGTCCCGGCTGTGGAACGTTCTGCACGATTCCCCGATAGGTCTCATACAGCGCCTTCCAGGTAGCAGGCCCCACGATACCATCTGCCACCAGCCCCATTCGCTGTTGAAAAGCCGTCACAGCCTGCCTGGTCCCGCTTCCGAAGATACCGTCCTGAGACGGTCCCGGAATCCCCGGATAGTACTCCGCTATCACATCTAACAAATACTGGAGCGTAATCACATCCTGCCCCGTGGATCCCTGTCTGAGTACGGAGGAAGGAGGAACCGTGCCGATCCCCAGCGTATTACCCTCACTGTCCAGCTCCGCCAGTCTGGTGACTGCCGTATACAGGCTGGATATCTTATACCATGTGGACTTACCCACGATTCCGTCACTGACCAGGTTGAAAATACTCTGGAATCTGGTAACGGCCGCCCGGGTGCTCTCCCCGAAAACTCCCGGCTCATCGGTGATCGCCGGAATCGCCGGATAATTTTGGCGGATCCGGTTCAGATAAGTCTGTATCGTCTGTACGTCAAGTCCCGTACTGCCGGCCCGCAGCGGGCTCCCCGGATAGGATACCAGCATATTGGTCATAATATTCGTCTCGGCAATCTCGATATCATTCGGATAGTAAGCCCGCAGAATCTCGATCGGTGTCCGTCCCTGATTCGCCAGCGAGACCGTTCCCCACTGAGACAACCCCTGGCAGGTCGCGGTGGTGCCATTGCAGAATGATGTGAAATAAGGCGCATTCTGGCCTCTTCTGCGGACATACTCATTGAAGATCTCATCCACTATCCTGCTGATGGAGCCATAGATCGGCCGTCCATACACAAAGGCCTGATCGTAGGCCGTGCTGTTCGTAATGTCAAAACCGTAACCCTTACTGCGATACCATTCCGTATAGATCCTGTTGAGGGCAAACGTAATGATCGCATAGATATTGGCCCGCAGAGCCGCATCCGGCCAGGTAGGATAGATCTCGCTGCTGGCCACATTTTTCACATAATCAGGAAAAGATACCTGCACATTGGAGGCCAATGAAGCCGGTGTACCCAGATGAACCGTGATCGGATTGGGAATCGCGACCTGCCTCAATACATAAGCCGCCTCCTCCCCGGTACTGCCCTCCTGATCACGGTCCCCCGGCATACTGACTGCAGGCGCGCCGACCTCGATCTCACTCTGAATGGGGCTCCTCATCTGTCCCTGCATCGGCGCAAGCATCAGGGGAAGGACCGCCTCCTGCCCGTCATAGACCGGAATCGCAGACACATACAGAGAATCAAATCCTTCCGCCTGCGCCAATACATTGTAACTCACAAAGGGTGTGCCCGCAAAATCCGGATTCAGAGAAAATCTCTTGTCCACCGTCTCAAGCGCTACCCTTCTTGTCTCTCCGTTCTCATCCGTCACCAGCTCATAAACCCGGTTCCCCTCATCATCCAGTACTGTGATCCGTACTCCCTGCAGCGGCAGCGCATCATGGGCGGTTCGCGCCTGCATCGTTAAATAACCGATAGCCATAGATCTTCATTCTCCTTTTCCATGATCAATGTATCCGTAATTACCGTACATTCTATTGATATGTTATAGAGTATGAAGAACTATGGCTACCCGTTACAAAACCTTTCGCACTTGTGCCATTGCCGCTCTCACCATAAACGCTTCCTGAAAGCCGGCCATAAATACCGACCGCGTACACGACCGGTCAGTTCACGACGCCGTCACCGCTTCTCGTCCACACGATATTCTGGCTGATCATCTGATCGATGTCCATGCCGATAATCTCCGAAGCCCTCGCTTTCGCTGCCGCCTCATTGGCCGTCCCCAGATTCTTATAGATCTCATAAGCCGGCTTTCTGTTTCCGTTCAGGTCATACAGTCCCAGCGCAAGATGACTCTCCATCTCATGCGCGTCGTCGGTCTGTCTGAACAACATGAAGGCATCCACATCCGGCAGGGACGCCGCTTTCAGATATCCATAGGCAACGGACGCCTCCTGCGCCTCATCACCGAAACTGGAGGTATACCCGATCTCGGCCAGAGAGATACTCCTCACCTGTCCGGCCGGATTCAAGAACTGCGGCCTGTGCATATAGTCGATCAGGATATCAATGTTCTGCATCGTAATATAAGGTGTTGACAACCCCTCTTTCACCCAGACCGAAGGACCGTTCCAGGCGTAAGGGTCATACAGGGGTGAGTTATAGGGATGGTAAGAAAGTCCCCAGTCAATATTGCCCTCTCTGTTGATATAGTAATTAAACTGATCAAGATACTCCCTGGCAAGAAAACTGCCGGGGTTGGACTTCCTGTTCCACTCCTGATCTATGGAGTTATAGACGCGCACATTGGCGTTCGCACCTTTCAGCTCATTGTACAGAATACGAAAAGCCTTCACGTATATATTCACGTTATAGTCCAGAGAAGTAGAACTGCTGTACCACCAGGACGTTCTGGCATTCACCTCATTGCCCAGAATCCAGTTATCTACCTGCCCGCAGCCGGATTGTCCGGAATACCGCTGCCCCAGAAAAGCGCCGATCGCCTTGAGGTGCTGCGTGCCTTCCTCCTCCGCCACATTCAGCGCATAACCCGGACAGTCCCCGCCTCTGGCCGTCGGATGAATCAGATCCTGCGAATATTCGCCCTTCCCGCTATTGAGGAGCACCAGAGTGACCTGCAGTCCATAGCTGTTGAAACTGCGCAGCATGGAGTCCGTCTTACTCACGATATCACCGTTAAAATACCATGTCTGCCCGTTATAGGGAAAAGAAATCGCCCCCGGAACGGATGCCCCGGAGCAAATATCGTCCACATACAGGTTATAGACGATCTGCTGGATGCCCAGCGTCTGAAACTCCTCTCTGGAAGCTTTCGTGATATCCGGCAGGATCCCTTTGATTCCCGTATCCTTGCGCGGCGAAGTATACGCCGCAACAGCCTCCGGATTGGTAATATAATGCTCATCACTCACCTGAACCATCTGCCCGCCGCGCTTTACCGCCACCAGGAACTTGCGGCTCAGATTGGACTTCTCCGTATTGTACTGCAGGGGAAAACTTACCGTCACCAGAGCGCCTGCTCCCACAGAGGCCACCACTTCACCGCTTGTGCCGTCCTGCCAGACCTCGTCTGCATAAATATAGTAACTGCCGTCATCACTGCCCGGCACGCTGTCGGCGCTAAGCTGTAAGACTACCTCTCCCCCCGCGATCGTACAGGAGCGGATTGTCACCGGACGTCCTGCCGCCTGCGCCTCCATTGCATTCTGCGGGCATGCGAATGCCATACACACCGTCATGATCATCGCCGTCAGCGCCATCCATAATACGGGCCTGTGTTTTCTTCTGTCGTTCATAATTTTCTTCATGCTTCCCCTCGTTCCTCTCTTTCCTGATCCTTCTATATCAGATTGGAATCTCTGATTTCATTATAGCCGCAAACAAACGGATAGGCAACCTGTGTTTTGCATCCGCTCTCCCCTACAGTCCGCCATGCACATATTTCTCCCGAAACTTCTTCGGCGTCTCCCCGGCATACTGTCTGAACATCTTCGTAAAATAACTCTGGGAAGAGAATGCAAAGGCCGCGCTCACCTCTGCGCAGGAACAGTCGGAATCGAGAAGCATATTCTCCGCGGCCCGCAGCTTGCTTTCCATAATATAGGCCGAGATCGTTCTTCCCGTCTCCTTCTTAAACAATACCGATAAATAGTCCGGGTTCCTGTGCACCTGTCCGGCAATCTCCGCCACACAGATGGGGCGGTTCAAATGACGGGAGATATAATTCATACACTGCATCACCGTCTTCGAGTAGATCTTTTCCTTCTTCAGATCTGCCATATAGTTGGTAAAATATTCCACCGCTTCTAAGTGGAGATCCCTCACTTCCTCAATCGACTTACATCTGTCCATCTGCTGGATATAGTAATCGCTGGAAGTATAGGCCGTCTCACTGTTCATGCCCCCGGTGATGGCAAAGCGGATGATCAGCGTCATGGACGCCACAAACAGATACCTCATATTCGTCAGCGGATCATCCGAGAGATGTCCCTGCCGGCCGGCGGTAAATTTCCTGCGGGATTCCTCTAACGCCCGTGGATCCCCGTCCCGCACATACCGGTACACCCGGATCTCCTCCTCATAGTCGCTGTGCCGAAAATCGTTCTCCCGGTTCAGGAATTCCATGTGGGAAACCTGTTCTCGTACTTTCCTCCGCATAACCGCACCCCCTGCCTCTCCCTGCCACAAATCCGGCCTCTTCTTTCCTGCAAAATCCTATATAAGTATATTACCATTTTTCTCGGAAAATTAATATCACATTTTTCTGTTTTGTCATACCATTTTCTTATCGAAAACGAATTTACTAACAGAAAGGAATGGTACAAGACATGAACAAGAAACTGAAAGCAACCAGCCTGCCCGGCAGACCTACCCAGGACGTAGCTGCCTATGAAGCCGCTCACCGAAAGACAGCCAGAGTAGCAGCCGAGGAAGGTTTCGTTCTTCTGAAAAACGAGCACAACGTTCTGCCGCTTGCCAAAGGCTCCAGGCTGGCTCTCTACGGCGCAGGCGCTTCCAACCCCATCAAGGGCGGCACCGGTTCCGGCGACGTCAACGAGCGTGATGTAGTCAGCATCTATGACGGCCTGAAAGCTGCCGGCTATGAGATCACCACCGAAGCCTGGGTGGAAAGCTTCCGCAAACAGTATGAGCAGTCCCGTATCGAGTGGCGTGATAAGATCTGGGAGCAGTTTGACAAGTCCGGCTGTGATTCCGTAGCGCAGTTCCACATCTATGCTGCCACACAGTACGCTATGCCGGCAGGCGATCTTCCGGAAAAGACCGATGCAGACACGGCCGTATACGTGATCAGCCGTATCGCCGGCGAGGGCGCCGACCGCTTCGCCAAGGAAAGCGACTACTACTTAAACGAGAAGGAAAACGAGATCTTAAAGACCATCTGCGGCATGTACAAGGATGTAATCCTGCTGATCAACTCCGGTGGGATCATCGATCTGTCTTTCCTGGATACTTATGAAAATATCTCCGGCGTGGTATTAATCTCCCAGGCTGGTATGGAGACCGGAAATGCCGTTGCCTCCCTCTTTACCGGCAGCGTTACTCCGAGCGGCAAGCTGACCGACACCTGGGCCTACAAATACGAGGATTACCCGAACGCCGAGACTTTCTCGCATAACAACGGCAACGTGGAAACCGAGAAATACGAAGAGGGCATCTATGTAGGCTACCGCTATTTCGACACCTTCCAGGTGCCGGTGCGCTATCCTTTCGGTTTTGGCCTGTCTTACACGGACTTCTCCCTCACGACAAAGGAAATCACACTGTCCGCAGCCGATACCGTATCCGTTACCGTGACTGTGACCAACACCGGCAGCAGCTACAGCGGTAAGGAAGTCGTGCAGATTTACGTTTCCTGCCCGCAGGATAAGATGGAAAAGGAATACCGCCGTCTGGCCGGTTTCGCCAAGACAAAGCTGCTTGCACCGGGCCAGTCTGAAGAGCTGTCTATAGAGATTCCCCTCTATACCCTTGCTTCCTACTGCGCAAAAACTCCCGGCTGGGTACTGGAAAAGGGCGCTTACGGTCTGTTCGTCGGTAACAGCATCGCTGACGCAGTTCTTTCCGGCATCGTGAATCTGGAAGACGACGCCCTGCTTGTAAAGACGGAGAACATCTGCCCGCTCACCGAAGAGCTTAAGGAGCTGTCCGCATCCGCAGAAACCGTGGCTGCACTGAGAAACGACTGGCTGGCAAAGGCCGATCAGGTGCCTGCCCTTACCGTAGATGCATCCGCTCTCAATACCACCACCGTTGTTTACGGCAAAGAACAGGATAAGATCGCTCCCGAAGTGCGGGAATTTGTTGATTCCCTGAGCACGGAGCAGCTCGTTCTGTTAGCTACCGGAGATCCCGGCAAGAGCCAGAACGCCAGCGACGAACAGAAAGAAAGCGCTCTCGGCGCTGCCGGCATCTCCGTTCCCGGTTCCGCTGCCCAGACAAGCAGCTGTGCCCTGGCGGACAAGAACCTGACCCCCATCGTTCTGGCCGACGGACCGGCAGGCCTGCGTCTGCTCCAGCGTTATCCGGTGGTAGACGGCGAGATCAAACCCGTTCCGTTCGAGATGAGCATCGAGCACGGTTTCCTCGCCAGAAATGCTGATATAGAAGGCGCTGAATATTATTATCAGTTCTGTACCGCCTTCCCCATCGGCACACTGCTTGCCCAGACCTGGGACAAAGATGTGATGCAGGCAGTCGGCAAAGTCGTTGCGGAAGAAATGAACGAGTTCTATGTAACGCTCTGGCTTGCACCGGGTATGAACATCCACCGCAATCCGCTGTGCGGACGGAACTTTGAATACTATTCCGAAGATCCGCTGCTCTCCGGCAAGATGGCCGCTGCCATGACAGACGGTGTGCAGTCCGTATACGGCTGCGGTACCACAATCAAGCATTATGCCTGCAATAACCAGGAAGACAACCGTATGGGTTCTAACACTGTCATCTCCGAGCGCACCCTGCGTGAGATCTACCTGAAAGGCTTCGAGATCGCCGTCAAGGAAAGCCAGCCCATGTCCATCATGACAAGCTACAACCTGGTAAACGGCATCCATGCAGCCAACAATTACGACCTGTGCACCAAGGCTGCCCGCGATGAATGGGGCTTCAAGGGTGTGTTCATGACCGACTGGACCACCACTCACAACGGTCCGGACTGTACTGCTTCCGGTTGTATGCGTGCCGGAAACGATCTGGTAATGCCCGGTATCCCCGGCGACCACGACAATATCCGCGCCGCACTGGCGGACGGCAGCCTGCCCTTGGAGCAATTAAAGCTGTGTATCGCTCATCTGGTGGATATCGTCTGGAAGTCCAACCGCTATGAGAACTAAGCAGGACCCTGTAAGGGCTTTCCTGTAGGACACCATAAACAGAACTGCAGCCACCTGATCATTCAGGCCGCTGCAGTTCTGTTTTGCAGTATTTATAAAAATTTAAAAGGGAAGCTAAATCTTAATCACGGCTTTCACAACATCCGCCTTATTGTTCACACTGTAGTCCATCGCCTTCTGTGCCTCGTCCAGCTCAAAGATATCCGTCACGATGCCTTTCAGATTCACTCTGCCCGCAGCAACCGCCTCGATCGCCATCGGATAGATATGACGGTAACGGAAGATTGTCTTAAAGGTCAATTCCTTGTCAAGCGCCAGGCTCATCGGCAATGTCATCTCACCGCTCTTGCTGTAACCTACCAGCACGATCGTCGCACCCTTCTTGGTCATATGCATGGTCTGCACGGTGGTGATCTGCGTTCCCGCCGTCTCAATCGCCAGATCACAGCCTCTGCCCTCGGTCAGCTTCATGACTTCTGCCACCGCATCCGTGCTGCTGCCGTTGATCACGCCGTCCGCTCCCAGCTCCAGTGCCTTCTGCAGACGTTTCTCCAGAACGTCCACCACATAAACCTTCGATACACCCATCGCTTTAAGCGCCATCATCGTCACCAGACCGATACAGCCGGAGCCCATAACGACCGCCGTCTGTCCTGCCCTGGCGCCGCCCTGCATGGCTGCGTGGAATCCCACTGCCAGCGGCTCGATCAACGCCCCTTCCATGGTGCTCACGTTATCCGGCAGCTTGAAGCACAGCCCAGCCTCATGCGCTACATATTCTTGGAAAACGCCATCCACCGGCGGTGTCGCGAAGAATACCACATCCGGGCACAGATTGTAGCGCCCCGTCTTACAGAATTCACAGTGGCCGCATGTCTTACCCGGCTCCAATGCGACTCTGTCACCGACCTTCAAATGCTTCACGTCCTTACCGACTTCCACTACCGTACCGCCCGGCTCATGTCCCAGTACAAAGGGAGGCTTCACAATAAAATCACCGATCGCACCCGACTCATAGTAGTGCAGGTCGCTGCCACAGATTCCCACATACTCTAATTTCACCAGTACTTCGTCGTCCTTCACCTGCGGAATCTCCCGCTCCTCGATACTGATCTTGCCGATATCATGCATTACCGCCGTCTTCATTGTTCCTTTCATAGCACACTCTCCTTTTGATGGTTTTCCGTATATTGGATTCCTTTTACACACACTTTATTAAATAGTTTTATTATGTTACTAATTTGTATACTATACTTCCATGCTCCTTCTGTCAATCCTATTTTTGCAAATCCAATATTTCCGTGATAATAGCTAACATGACTACTTTGTTTTTGTGGAAATATCACAATTCTCTGCGCCGTACCGCTCAGCCCCTTTACCGGCACTCCGTACTGAAAACCCTTGTGCAAATACGCAATACTAAATCTGGCTGGCAAAGGTCTCTATCACTTTCATCGCTGCTCCCAATGCAGCCGATGCCACCTTATACTCGCAGGCCTTCACATAGGGTTCCCTTTCCCCGAAGGTATTTCTCACGGCTACTTTATCCCATAGTTCCTTAAGATGTGCCCCCATGCAGCTTCCCACATAGCCCCCCAGGACAATGTCACAATCCAGGACCATATGGATATTGTTCACGGCAACGGCCAGATAATCCGTATAGGAATCCCATATCCTTACCGCCTCCGCATCCCCCTGATCCAGCAGACTGAAAAACCGCTCCAGCTTTCCGCCTGCCGCATCTGATAAATGCCAGGCGGCACAGTATGCGTCCAGGCATCCCTTTTTCCCGCAATAGCAGTTCTCCCCGTCGATCACGACCGTCATATGACCGACCTCACCGCACCGGAAGTTACCGCCCTGCATCAGTTCGTTGTCATAAAAGACCGCCCCGCCGACCGTATTACTCAAAGACAGATAAAAGAAACGCTCCGCTTTCTCATTCTGAATCCCCTCCGCGTACGCCCCTGCGTTCGCATCGTTCAGAAAAAAGCAGGGATAAGCAAAAAAACTGCTCACAGAAGAAAAAGGTATCGCCTCCACCCCCAGCACATGAGAGTACGTGACCATCTCCTGCTCCAGATCCATGATCCCGGGAAAAGAGATCCCCACTCCTAAAATCTTATCCCTGTCAGCGCCGCTTTCCTCCAGAAAAGTTTCAAGCCGCTCGCTGATCTGCCGATAATAATCTGCTCCGGAAGCATACGGCTGACAGATCCGCTCATATTTGAGGATCTCTCCTACAAGATTGGTGAGCACCAGCATGATATGGTTCTTGGTGATATCCAAACCCACCGCCAGTCTGGCATTCACGGCTGCAGATAAGGCTTTCGCCCGCCGCCCGCCGGTTGACTGCAGTTCACCCTTCTCTTCCACCAGCCCTTCCTCAATCAGTTCCTTTGTCATCTGCGTCGCTGTCGGCAGGCTGATCTTAAGATTATAGGAAATATCCGGATTCGATACCGTTCCATTCCTGCATATGTAACGGAAAACCCTGTTCCTGTTCTTTTTCTTTACTTCCATATTCGTTATTCTTTTCCTGTCCATCCCAGATCCCCGCATCTTTATTAAAGTGTTTTTCTAAGTGTATCACCTTTCCTGTGAAAAAGCAATCCGCTCTTCTCTCTTCTTTACACTTCTCCCCATTCGCGGTATCGTAATCCGTCGGCGCTTCATGATCCTGACCGGGAACCATTAACGGTTCCCCAGTAACATCTCTCCGCTGAATTTCGCCAGCGACGTCCTTAGCAGAACCCACGCCAGCACGGCGAGAACTGCCGACAACCCTGCCAGGATCCAGACACTTAACAGCATCACGCCAAGAAACTGTCCGGCGATCAGAAATACCACCGGCAATATAAGAAACGCCGCCTTCTGCTGTGCCTCCATCACGCTCTGCGCCTTCGCCGAACCACGCACGATCAGCGTAATGGCGATCAGCGAGACTGCCGGGGACAGAAGCGCCAGTACCAGAATCCAGCTGATCCCGGGAATCAACATCACGCCGGTCAGCGCATACATCTCCACCCCCAGCACAAGGATCATCCCCAGAAAAGCGATCCCTGACACCAGCATACTAAACAAAAAGGATGCCAGCACCTTTGCATGAAACAACTGTCTCACAGTCAGCGGACTGTACAGCAGCGTCTCCAGCGTACTCTGCTCCTTTTCCCCGACAAAGGAACTGGCCGCCATCACGGAAGCCGCCATGATCGGTATGATCAGGAAGAACAAGGGCAGTATATGATTCATCAGCAGCCTGACCATAAGCTCTTCCGTCTCCACGTTCTGCATTTCCTCCGGCAGCATTCCCATAAGCTCCTGCAGCTCCTCCATCTCCTGCGGCGCAAAATGGGCCGACAAAAGAAAGATGGACGGCACCACCAGCGTCAGCACCAGAGGCACTATCACTATCATCAGCAGCAACTGTCTGTTTGCGGTGATCTCCCACATATCTTTTTTCACAATCGCACTTATCGCTCTGTTCATATTCGCTATCCCTCCGTTATCTGGAATCATTGACCTTTCCTTCTTCATCCGGAAGCATCGGCCTTTCCTTCTTATGCCACGTTGAATGCCGTCACTGCTGCCTCCGCTCCGCAGTCAGCGCAAAATAGATATCCTCCAGGGACGGCCGGCTGGCCGACACATGATAAACCTTTCCGCCGCTTTCCACGATCTGACTGACGATATGCGGAATCTCTTCCTCCGACGCGGCTTCAAACGTAAATTCTCTTATTCCTGCCGTCTGTTCCGTATTCCTGCATCTGTCCGAAACCGCCCGCTTCCTTAAGGCATCTTCCAGTGCATCCGGCACACGATCCGCCCGGATCTGCACGCTCATGCCGGAGCTTACCCCGTCCCGCAGCTCTTCCAGCGTTCCTACAGTCAGCAGCTTTCCCTCATCAATCAGGCCGTATCTGGTACAGATCTCCTGGGCATAGCGCAGCTGATGCGTACACAAAAAGACCGTCATCCCCTGCTCTTTCGCCAGCGCAAGGATCATCTGGTTGACATTATACGCGCTTTCGGGATCCAGTCCCGAAGTGGGTTCATCCAGAAACAGAATCTTCGGCCGGTGCATCAACGCCCGGGCAATGGAGAGCCGCTGCCGCATACCCGTTGAATAGGCCGACAGTTTCTGGCCCGCCGCATCCGCAAGCTCCAGCTGCTTAAGCAGTTCCCTGGCCCTTTTCCTGCTCTCCTCCTCCCCGATGCCGAACATGGCGCCATAAAAGATAAGGTTCTGCAGTCCCGTCAGATGATTGTACATCTGCGCGTGCTCCGTCATCACCCCGGAAACAGCATGTACCTTCTCCGGTTCTCTGGCCGGATCCTCTCCGAACACCATACACTTTCCCTCGGAAGACTGCAGCATACCGTTTAATACCTTGACGGTGGTCGTCTTACCCGCACCGTTCGGCCCCAGAAATCCAAATACCTCTCCCTGTTCCAGCATAAGGCTCATATCCGCCACCGCCGTCTTCCCGCCTGTATAGATCTTTGACAAATGATTCATCTCCACTGCATACATCCTGCTTCCTCCTTCTAATGCGTCGTCTTTCTTATTCTCTATGCCAATGCGCCGTCTTTCTTTTTCTTCATGCAAATGCGCCGTCTTTCTTTTTCTTTATGCCAATGCGTCGTCTTTTTTCTTTCTGCCATGCAACGCATCTCGCTTACTCTTCACACTGCCTGAGCCGTTCAACGATCCTCTGAAACGCCGGATTACCATGAAGCGCCGCAAACACCGGGTTATCCGCGACTGCCTCCACCATACTCCTGCGTATCAGCTGCCCGTCCCGCGGCATAGCTTCACCCAGGATCATCCGATTATTCAGCCAGTCATCCAGCGTATCAAAAAATTCGTCGCCGTGCAGGGTAAGCGGCCAGTCGACCGTGACGACCAGTTCCGTATACTGCTCCAGATAAGCACATGCCTTCCCGCTGTCGTCAAGAGCCATGTACCCCTGCGCCGCAGACAAATAATAAGGGAACAATAGCGCCGGATGCAGCTTCTCTACCCGGAAAGCCTCTGCAAGCGCCGCGATCCGTCTGTGGATCTCATCGAACACAGCCCGGTTCTCCACGCACGATTCCTGATAATGAGTCATCAAGCTCAGCAGCGCAGTCAGGTACTGATAGATCCCGGTCTGACAGACTGCCTCCGCCTCCTTTGCTCTTCCCAACATCCTATAGGCAAGTGACAACAATGTCTCCTGCGGTATCAGCAGCCGGTCGGCGCCGTCGAGCATCGTTATCACTTCCTCCGGATGTCCCAGTGACAGCAGACAGAACGCCTCCATGTTCCTGGCTTCTCTCACCAGTTCGACATCACGGCTTTCCGAGCGGACACGGGTGAAAAGTTCCCGCGCCTCCTGCAGAATCTCCTGCGCCTTCTCATTGCCGCCGGCCAGCATACTGTGATTGACGAGCAGGCACCCCATCTGGAACAGAAGCGGGAAACAGGAATAGTATTCCCGAATCGTCGCCCTGCACTGCTCCATCACTTCCGCAAACGGCTGTCTGGCGAAGTTCTCCGACAGCCGGCGGTACACCTTCCGGATTTCCTCATTTGTCATCTGCGGCCGATATCCCATCAGCTCGTCGATACTGATCTGAAAGAACGTGGCCAGCTGCGGCAGGAAAGTGATGTCGGGATAGCTCTGGCCCGTTTCCCTTAGTTAAAGATATTGTTGGGTATCTCAAGATGTGTCATTCGAT
>CANRZW010000043.1 GCA_947644545.1 uncultured Lachnospiraceae bacterium | reverse complement strand
TGTACCGTAATTGTGTTATTGATTTTAATCTCATTTGAATGTATTATGGTAGCTAGGAGGGCAAAAGACCTGGCAGGAACGATCATTGCCGCGGGGGTAGCGGCGCTCGTTGGTTTCCAGGGAATGATCAATATTTCGGTGGCGACCAGGGTGATTCCGAATACAGGAATACCGCTTCCTTTCGTAAGTTATGGATTAACTTCGCTGGTCAGTCTGTATATTGGTGTGGGGTTTGTACTTAATGTACGGTTACAATGCAAAAAAATGACATAAGTAAAGAAGGTGCTAATATGAACATTGCATTAATTGCGCATGATGCGAAAAAGAAATTGATGCAGAATTTCTGTATCGCTTATCGGGGAATTTTAAGCAAAAACGAGCTGTTTGCGACCGGAACAACGGGAAGGCTGATCGAAGAAGTGACGAATCTGTCGGTTCACAAACATCTTGCAGGACATCTGGGCGGCGCTCAGCAGATCGGAGCCCAGATTGAACATAATCAGATCGACCTTGTGATCTTCTTGCGTGATCCGCTTTATCCGAAATCACATGAACCGGATGTCAATAACGTTGTTATGTTGTGTGATAAACACAATATTCCGCTGGCGACGAATCTGGCGTCTGCGGAGCTGTTGATTAAATCACTCGAAAGAGGAGATCTTGAGTGGCGTGAAATGTATAAATAGAAACAAAGTCAGATACAGACTGTCTGCCCTGGCTGTTATGGTAACCGTATTGGTTACGGGCTGTGGAAGCGATCCGTATGATATGGCGTATAAACTGAATAATGATGTGAGCAGTTTTCAGATCACAGGGGCATCAATGGCGCAGGAGACTCTGACGCCATTTGCGTCGGATCTGTGTGTTGCCGGTGAGAGTGATATTGCCACTTCCTCAGTTGCACTTCCGGAAGTCGGTGCGGCAGCACTTTTTAATCAGAAAAGTCTGGAGACGGTCTATGCCAAAAATGTGAACGAGCAGCTTAATCCGGCAAGTCTGACCAAAATTATGACGGCTCTTGTGGCGATCAAATACGGCTCTTCCGATCAGATGCTGACAGCTTCCGAGAATGTCAGGATCACCGAGCCGGGGGCTACGCTCTGCGGATTAAATCCGGGTGATCAGATGACAATGGAGCAGGCGCTGCATGTTCTTCTTCTGCAGTCTGCCAATGATGTGGCGATCATGATTGCGGAAGGCATATCGGGTTCCGTGGAAGAGTTTGTGGCGCTGATGAATGAGGAGGCCGCCGCGCTTGGCGCGACTAACTGTAATTTTACCAATCCTAACGGTTTGACGGAAGAAGGGCATTATATGACTGCCTATGATCTGTATCTGATTTTTCAGGAAGCTTTGCAGTATGAATTGTTTAATCAGATCATACAGATGTCAACTTATACCACGACCTATCATGACCGGAATGGGGGCGAGAAGGCTCTCGACATCAAGAATTCAAACCGGTATCTGCGGGGAACGTGGGAAATGCCCGCGAATATCACGGTGATCGGTGGTAAGACAGGCACTACGACTGCAGCCGGGAGCTGTCTTATTCTGTTATCCAAGAGCAGCGACGGAACTTCCTATATCTCCGTTATTTTGAAAGATTCATCAGGAGATCAGCTTTATACGGATATGACAGACCTGCTCGGTACCATCAAATAGTATAGAATATATACTTTTTTAGTTGTTTTTTTGTCTCTTTTCACTTATAATGTGTTTAGATGAAATAATATCATAACTATATTAATATTTTACTTTAGGAGGGATTCATCATGATTCAATTGATTGTGGGAAACAAGGGAAAAGGAAAGACCAAACACTTATTGGATAAAGTAAATGCAGAAATAAAAGATGTGGAAGGGAATGTTGTTTATCTGGATAAGAGCAGGAAGCATATGTTTGAGTTAAACAATAAGATCAGATTAATTGATGTACCTGACTATCTTGTATCAAACAGTGATGAATTTATCGGTTTTGTTTGTGGTATTATTTCACAGGATCATGATCTGCAGTATATGTATCTTGACAGCTTTTTACAGATTGCCTGTCTGAAAGATGCAGACATAAGCGCTACCATTGGCAAGTTAGAGACGATCAGTGCGAAGTTCCATGTTGATTTTGTTCTGAGCATTTCCGTTGATGAAAGTGAACTGCCGGAGAACCTGAAGTCTGATGTTATTGTTTCACTGTAAGCAGATACATACCGATAATCATGTAGTTGTGTAATTCCATAAAAACCTCGGGTGATCCGAGGTTTTTAGTTTGTGCATCCCCTGTGGGTGTTCGTAAACGGTAATTCATTTGTCTTTTATTATGATAAGGAGATACCTGGTTGGCTGATAATAGAAACAAGATAACTAAATATAGACGGCCTTTAAATCTGAATATCGGTATGATTATATTTGCCACTATTTTTATTTATGTCGTTATCTGTGTGATTACTTACTTAAGGACGGAACATATTGTCGGATACAATGTACAGGAAGGTTCCCTGACGTCCAACAGCATCTATAAGGGAATCGCATTGCGCGCCGAAGAGATCGTGCCCTGTACAAATGCCGGGTATGTGAATTATTTTACAAGAGAAGGAGAACGTGTCGGAGTCGGGAATCTGGTCTATACGATCGACGAGACAGGACGACTATCCGATTTCATCAATGCGAACGAGAGCGGCGAGAACTCTTTGTCGGATGAAGATCTTTCGGAATTGAGAACGGAGATCACTTCTTTTACCAGCCGTTTTGACCGTAAGCAGTTTACCGATGTTTATAATTTTAAATACAGTGTAGAGGGCACTGTGTTGAAACTTGCGAATTACAATATACTTGAAAATGTCAGTGCGCTGAATGATGCTTCAAATACAGCCCTGATCAATTACTGTTATGCGTCCAAAAGCGGAATTGTCACGTATTTCGTTGACGGGTATGAGAATCTGCGATTGGAAGATATGACGGTTGAGTATTTTGATCTGAAAGAATATGAAAAGAACCATCTCGTCAATAACGAACTTCTGGCCAATGGAGATCCGGTCTATAAGCTTTCTACCGATGAAGACTGGTCTATCATCATTCATGTTGAAGATGAGACGCTTGCCGAACAACTTGTCGAGGAAGAATATGTTGAGGTGAAGTTTCTAAAGAATCAGTATACTTCGTGGGGAAAGACGGAAGCTTTTACAAATGAAGCCGGGGATACATTTGTGGAGCTTTCCTTCACCAATTCCATGGTTACATTCTGTACGGACCGTTTTATTGATATCGAGTTGCTATTAGAAGAGGAGAAAGGGCTTAAAATTCCCAATTCGGCTATCGTGGAGAAAGAATTCTTCATCGTACCCAAAGAATATGTGACAAAGGGTGGCAACAGCGGCAACAGCGGCGTTCTTCTGGAGACATATGATGAGGAGGGGAATGCGTCTACGGAATTTGTAGAAACGACCATTTACGAAGAGACGGATACAGAGTATTATCTGGATGACAGCGTGCTCCATGCCGGAAGCTATATCATCAAACCGGAATCTACACAAAAACATGCGGTCAGTAAGACGGGGTCTTTGATCGGTGTATACAATATCAATAAAGGGTATGCTGATTTCAAACAGGTAAGCATTTTATATCAGAATGAAGAATATTCGATCGTGAAATCCAATACGGCATACGGATTAAATGTTTATGATCATATTGTGCTGGATGCCACGATGGTCAATGATAATGATTTCATCTATGAATAGGGTGTGGAGAGTATGATGATCCGGGAAAATCTAAGAATAACAGAGGAAAAGATACAGGCGGCATGTTCTGGCAGTGAGAGAGCACGCGAGGATGTTAAGCTGATTGCAGTCAGTAAGACCAAACCCGTAGAAATGCTGCAGGAGGCTTATCAATGCGGCTGCCGGGATTTCGGAGAGAATAAAGTACAGGAACTGGTAGATAAATATGATAAGCTGCCAGGGGATATTCGCTGGCATATGATTGGCCATCTGCAGCGTAATAAGGTGAAATATATTATAGACAAGGTTTACCTGATCCACAGTGTGGATTCCTTGCGTCTTGCGGAGGAGATCAGTAAAGAGGCTGTTAAAAAGGGTGTCTGTGTGTCTGTTTTGATAGAGGTGAATACTGCCGGTGAGGCAAGCAAATTTGGTACGACGGTCGAGAATGCAGTTTCTCTGGTAGAAGAAATTTCCAGACTGCCTAATATTTTGATTAAGGGGCTTATGACAATCGCTCCCTATGTTGAGAATCCGGAAGAGAATAGACTATATTTTGCCATGTTAAGGCAAATAGCTGTTGACATAATTCATAAAAACATTGATAATGTTTGTATGAAGGAACTTTCTATGGGTATGACAGGAGATTATGAGGCTGCAATCATGGAAGGCGCCACGTACATAAGAATCGGAACCGGAATTTTTGGTGAGCGGGAATACACATCTGTTTAGACATAGGTTTAATGTCTCAGGCATGATATACATAAGTGACAGGCATGGAGTGAATTGAAGCATCGGAGGTTTTTATTATGAGTGTAATGGATAAGTTTTTAAATGCCATGAAATTGAATGACGAAGAAGATGAATACTATGATGATTACTATGATGATGAACCCGAACCGGTGAAGAAGGCGGCGCCGGTAAGAGAAGAGAGCAATCCAGACGAGGAACGGATCATCAGGAAACCGGCGGCGAAAGTAACGCCTATGCGTCAGACGAAGAAGATGCCTGGAACAGGTATGGAGGTATGTGTCATCAAGCCCACTACAGTGGAGGATGCCAGGGAAATTACAGAGACATTGCTGGCAAACAGGACCGTAGTTCTCAATCTGGAGGGACTGGATGTGGACATTGCACAGCGGATTATTGATTTTACATCCGGCTCCTGTTTTGCAATTTCAGGAAATCTACAGAAAATTTCACATTACATTTTTATCATTACACCGGCCATCGTTGATATTTCCGGTGATTTTCAGGAAATTTTGTCCGGTTCATTTGACGTACCGATCAATAACGGAATCTAAGATACATAGCGTTAAGAGACTTCCTGGCACAGGTCAGGAAGTTTTTTACAAGTAATACAATATACTATCAGGGAAAAGGATGTAGGCAAATGGCAAATCGAATGACGATCAATTACGAAAAGAAGCCCTGTTATGATATCGTCTTTACAGACAGTTTTGATCTGCTGGCAGACGAACTGCAGGCATTGCATATCGAAGACCGGAGAGTGGCGGTGATAGCCGATTCCTGCACGGAGAAGCTGTTTGGTGAGGCAGTGTGCGGACAGCTTGCGGGACTTTGTAAGAAGGTGGTTTTGCATGCTTTCACGGCGGGAGAGGCAAATAAGACGTTAGATACGGTTAAGGAGATCTATAAGGTATTAATCGAGGAGGAGTTTGACCGGAAAGATCTGCTGATCGCATTGGGGGGAGGCGTTGTTGGCGATATCACCGGATATACGGCGGCAACCTATCTGCGCGGAATAGATTTTGTACAGATTCCCACCACGTTGATTGCGCAGTCAGACAGCAGTATCGGCGGAAAGACGGGTGTGGATTTTGACGGCTATAAGAATATGGTCGGCGCTTTCCATATGCCGAAACTGGTCTATATGAATGTCTCCGTCCTCAAACAGCTGGACGACAGGCAGTTCTATGCAGGATTCGCGGAGGTTATGAAGCATGGCCTGATCAAAGACGCCATGTTCTATGAGTGGCTTCTTGATCATATGTATGAGATCCATGACAGAGAGGAAGAAGTTCTGGAAGAGATGATCATGCGCAGCTGCAGCGTCAAGAAGCTGGTGGTGGAGAAGGATCCGAAGGAACAGGGAGATCGCGCGCTGCTTAATTTCGGCCATACCATTGGTCATGCCATCGAGAAGGCCATGCATTTCGAGATGCTGCACGGTGAGTGCATTGCACTTGGCATGGTAGCCGCGGCTTATATGTCTTTTCAGCATAACTGGCTGTCTATGGAAGAATACTATGAAGTACGGGATATGTTCGTACCCTTCAATCTGCCGATCAGCATCGATTCCATCGATCCGGAAGAAATCCTTAAGCTGACGAAAGCGGATAAGAAGATGGAATCCGGGCAGATTAAGTTTGTTCTGCTGAAGAAGGTAGGCAAGGCGGTGATCGACAGAACCGTGACGGATGAGGATATCCTGGGCGCTGTCCGAGAGATCTATTTCAGCGATGAGGATGCAAAGGCATAGAGTAGTGCGAAGATACAGGAGTATGGATAAGGATGACATTTAAGAAGAAATTGTTTCTGTTATTGGATAGTTTAGGCATTATAGCGTTGGTCCTGCTGGATCAGTATACCAAGAATCTGGCAGTAGTCCATCTTAAGGATAAACCCGCATTCAATATCATAAGCGGCGTTCTGGAATTGAATTATCTGGAAAATAAAGGTGCGGCCTTCGGTATGCTGCAGAACCAGAAGGTTTTCTTTATCTTCGTAGCCTTCGTGATTCTCGGGGTAATCGGGTATGTGCTCTATAAGATGCCGGAGGAGAAGAAGTATCGTATTCTCCACGTTCTGCTCAGTCTGATCGCCGCCGGTGCGATCGGCAACATGATCGACAGGATCCGTCTGGACTATGTGGTGGACTTTATTTATTTTGTTCTGATCAATTTTCCGATCTTCAATGTGGCGGATATTTATGTGTCGCTCTCCACGGTTGCGCTTGTGTTCCTGCTGTTGTTCTATTATAAGGAGAACGACCTGAGCTTTATCAGTTTTAAACAGAAGAAATACCGGGAATTGAAATAGATTGTGCAGGAATAGTGGATTAATTATGGAACAGTTTACGTATCAGATCGGACTGGAGGAGGACGAGGAACGGCTGGACAAGTGGATCAGCGGTGCACTGCCGGACCTGTCCCGCTCCTATATCCAGAAATGTATCAAAGAGAATCATGTACTGGTCAATCAGAAGCCTCAGAAGGCGAGTTACCGCCTCCGGGTGGACGATGAGATCTTGTTTACCATCCCGGAGGCCGTGGAACCTGCCATAGAGGCGGAGAACATTCCATTGGCCATTCTTTATGAGGATGAAGACGTGCTTGTAGTCGACAAGCCAAAGGGGATGGTAGTGCATCCGGCTCCCGGCCATTACAGCGGTACGCTCGTCAATGCGGTCCTGTACCACTGCCGCGGCCGGCTTTCCGGCATCAATGGGGTGATGCGCCCCGGTATCGTGCATCGGATCGATCAGGATACGACAGGTTCCCTGATCGTCTGTAAGAACGACCAGGCTCATCGTCTGATCGCCGCGCAACTGAAAGAGCATACGATCACGCGCAGGTACCGGGCTATCGTCCACGGTGTGATCGCGCAGGATAGTGGTGTGATCGATGCGCCTGTCGGTCGTGATCCGAAGGAGCGCAAACGCATGGCAGTCAATGAACAGAACGGCAAACATGCGGTGACACATTATGCGGTACTGCAGCGTTTTATGGAATATACTTATATTGAATGCCGTCTGGAAACCGGCCGTACCCATCAGATCCGGGTTCACATGGCTTCCATAGGGCATCCGCTGCTGGGGGATACGGTGTATGGTAACAGAAAAGAGGCTTTCTGTCTGGAAGGGCAGACTCTGCATGCCATGACGATCGGTTTTGTACATCCTGCTGACGGCCGCTACGTGGAGGTGACTGCGCCCCTGCCTGCATATTTTGAACATTTGTTGCATATTTTGTAAACAAAATAGTGCTTCTGAATGTTTTTTGTTATGGGAATCCGTATACAGAGATTGAATAAACATTGAATAGTTATACAATTAATTGTCCTTTTTTGAATAAAAATGTTGAATCTTCCGCATTAATGTGGTAAAGTAAATAAATGTAATTTAGAAGTCATTTGAACAAGCCGCAGGTGCTGGCTGTCAGTTCATAGCATACAAAGGGGTATTATCATGGAGACCGCTGATTATCTGGATCGACTGTTACAGAAATACTCGGGGACATTTGATATCTATCAGCCATATATGATTCATGGAAAAGAGTACCCCGCGTATGGGTACTTTTTTTCCCATACAGAGAAATATGTTCTGGTCAGAGAAGCCAATATGTGGTCGGCGGACAGCTATGAGCATGTGCTGTTTCTTAAGACCAGAGAAGTTGACCAGGCTTTACTTGATGAGGCGTACATGCTCGTGAAAGACTATATGGAGCCGGTCCTGGTACGCAAGGGGGAAGAGCTTCCGGCGCAGGGACATATGTACAGTTATCTGACCATCAGTCTGATTGCAGAGATGCCGCTTTCAAAACAGATGCAGAAGGCTGTCAGGCGTTTTCGATTCGAGAAGGGATACCGTTTTAATATGAGAGGATTCGCGCAGGCCCATATTGTGTGTGCCACGATGGAAGATGAGAAGGTCTATACGAATTATGTGGGACGTAAGGCGGCGAAGCTCTATCAGGATAATTTTCGCTTATAGGATAGAGTAATCTATTTCATATAAGAGTACCGACAATGACTTTCCGGTGCGTGGAGAAGCAGGTCTTTGCCGTTACTGAAAATCTATACAAACAGGAGGGAATTTAGTGTGAACTCAGTAGTATTAATCTTACTGGCTATCGTGATCTTTGTCGTAGCATACCTTACATACGGCAGATACCTGGCCAAAACATGGGGGATTGACCCTAAACGTAAGACACCTGCCCATGAATTGGAAGACGGTGTCGATTATTGTCCTGCCAAGACACCGGTTCTGATGGGACATCATTTCTCATCCATCGCCGGCGCAGGCCCGATCAACGGACCGATCCAGGCTGCCTTTTTCGGATGGCTGCCCTGTTTTCTGTGGATCGTGATCGGTGGCATCTTCTTTGGTGCCGTACAGGATTTCGGTTCTATCTTTGTGTCGATCCGACATGAGGGCAAATCTCTCGGTGAAGTGATCGAGGAGAACATCGGACACAAGAGCAGAGTGTTGTTCACTGTTTTTGCCTGGCTTGTGTTGTTGCTGGTTATCGCGGCGTTTGCCGATATCGTGGCGAACTCCTTTACGGGAAGTGATGCCAACGGTTCCGTAGCGACGGCTTCCATGTTGTTTATTCCGCTGGCTATTGCCTTTGGTTTCTTCGTATACAGGAAGAACGCGCCGATGGTAGTTGCTTCCGTAATCGGTGTGATCCTGCTGGCGGCCTGTGTGGCAATCGGACTGGCTTTCCCGATCGTGCTTTCCAAGAACTTCTGGCTGGCGTTCGTGTTCATCTACATCATGATCGCTTCGGTGACACCGGTGTGGATCTTACTGCAGCCCAGAGATTACTTAAGCTCGTTTTTGCTTTACTTTATGATGATTGCTGCGATTATCGGTATCTTTGCGGCTCATCCTACCGTGGAGATTCCGGCCTTTATCGGTTTCCATGTGGGTAACAGTTATCTGTTCCCGACTCTTTTCATTACCATTGCCTGTGGCGCCATCTCCGGTTTCCATTCGCTGATCGGTTCCGGAACCACATCCAAGCAGCTGGATAATGAGAAAGATGCGTTGGTAGTAGGATATGGCTCCATGCTGATCGAGTGTGTGCTGGCAGTGATCTCCCTGATCGCAGTAGCGACATTGACCACGGACGGTCAGTTTGCGGCGGCAGGCTTCGCATCACCGACCGTTGTATTTGCACAGGCTATTTCCGGTTTCTTTGCGACCATCGGTATGCCGGAGACAGCGGTTTCGGCTACCTATACGATCATTTCGCTTGCAGTATCCTGTTTCTGTCTTACTTCCTTGGATACCGGTACGAGACTGGGCCGTTTTATGTTCCAGGAGCTGTTCGCCGGAACAGAGGCCGGGAAGAAGATGAAGCTCGACAATATGTATGTGGCAACGATCATCACGGCAATCTGTGGCTTCGCACTCTGTCTGGCAGGATACGCTAAAGTATGGCCGCTGTTCGGCGCCTGCAACCAGCTGGTGGCAGTGCCTGCTTTCCTGGCGGTCGGCACTTACTTGAAGAAACATAACAAAAATAATAAGATGCTGTATATTCCGATCATCTTCATGTCCGCAGCTACACTGGTATCGTTGTTCTTCTCCTTTAAGAACAATATGGTGGCTCTTCTTGGCGGCGGTCTGGAAGGTACGGCAGTATTCACGAACGTACTGCAGAATGTGATTATCGTTCCGATTGTGATCCTGGCCATTATCCTGTTGTTTGACGGCGGCAAGGTATTGTGGGGAAAAGAAAAGTAAGCGATTTGATCCTATCGTGAAAAAGCATATAAGAACGTATACTTTCTATGGTAAATAGTGGTGTACGTTCTTTTTATCATATTAATCGTAATAATCACCAAAACATTCAAAGAATATTTGCTTTTTGTGTAAAAAATGTATATAATATAAATATATTTATCTTTTAAAACATATATAGCTATCAGACGGATATATGGCAAAAGATATTTATAATATTTTAAATGCGGAAAGGATGATGTTCTATGAATACAATTATCACCATCGGTCGTCAGTTTGGTTCCGGCGGTCGTGAAATCGGGAAGAAAGTTGCTGAATATTTCGGGATCAAATTTTATGATAAGGATCTGTTGTCGCGGGCCGCAAAGGAAAGCGGTTTCTGTGAAGAGATGATCCAGAGCCATGACGAACGCCCAACAAATTCATTCCTCTATAATTTGGTTATGGATACGTATTCTTTTGGTTATAATTCTTCATCTTTTGTAGATATGCCGATCAGCCATAAGGTTTTTCTGGCACAGTTTGATACGATCAAGAAGATTGCCAGTGAAGGACCTTGTGTCATTGTAGGAAGATGTGCCGATTATGCGTTACATGATTATCAGAACTGTCTGCATCTCTTTATTTTGGCCGATAAGGATCGCAGAGTGAAGCGTATTATGGAACGTTATGAGGATGTCACAACAGAACAGAAGGCGCTTGATATGATCAACAAGAAGGATAAACAACGCCAGAGTTATTATAATTATTATTCTTCCAAGAAGTGGGGACGTTCAGAGAGTTATGATCTTTCCGTTAACAGCGGTGTACTCGGCATAGACGGGACCGTGAAATTGATCGCGCAGTTTGTGGAGGATTTCGAGAACAGATGAAATAGCAGTAGGGCAGAAGCAGTGTGATTTATGCTTTTGCCCTTTACAATGAAATAATTCATGTATTTCCTTAGTTGTCTAACAACGCACAGGTTAATGCCAAACCTTTCAGGGTTTCACTAATTCATATATATTACTCATTTCTGCCTGTTCGTCATATAGATCCTGGTACATCTTAGTTACAACAACGGTAAAGCCTGCCTTCTCCAAAGTTTTGCAAGAAGCGATATTTTTGACATTGGCTGTAGCAACAAGTTTTTTTAAGCCATATTTTGCAAACAGATAGTCTACAAAACATTGTAATGCTTCAGCAGCATATCCGTTGCCGCGATACTCAGCACCAATGAAGTATGTAACACCAACTTCCATAAAATCCTCATAAAACGAACTTCCTACAGAGCCGATCACCTGATGATCTGACTTATCCACAATAGCAAATGCCAGATATTCATGATAGGGATTATCCTCTGATTCCAGTTCCATTGCTTCCTTTATAAAATCGCCCATCCATTTGTGACATTCACTGCAGTCGCCGTAAATTTCTGTTAAACTGCCATCAGAAGCCATTGTAATAAATGCATTTTCATCTGATGTTTCTATACTTCTTATATTTAATCTTTTGGTTTCTAAAAACATGTCTGTATACCTCCTGATGCTATATGGTAAAAATCTGCCATACGGATTGTTTCGTGCCATACAGCATAAAGTATTGGTGTTATACAACATTAAAGGAAAAGGAAGATAGGTATTAGTTTCTATCTAACTATTCGCAAAACACAAGTTTAACGAATAGTTGGATGATAAAAATGGCAAATTAGAGAGATACACGCATTTACATTCAGAGTCCTTTACGTTCCCGGAAATCCTCAGAACTGTTATACTTGGTCACATAAGTTCTGTAACCGTTATTCTGATCAATCTGTTTTGATTGTCTTTGTTTCTTATCGGAACCATAGTTAAGATAATTTTCCCGATAATGCCGAACTGTATCGATTTCATTCGTGGCACGTCTGCGTTTCCTGGATGTGTGCCGCATATAAAAGTAAATTGCGATTATGATCAATACTGTGACAAATAAGATACCACCGGACATTATTTACCTCCATTCTCAGAACGCCAGCGTTTCCGAATCCAGCCAAATTGTAAAAGGTCCGTCATTGACAATAGAAACCTTCATTACGGCACCAAATTCACCGTGTTCGACTTTTGGAACGGATTCACGGCATTTGGCAATGATATATTCGTAGAGTTCCTCAGCAAGATCTGGTTTACCGGAATCGATAAAGGATGGCCTGTTTCCATGTTTACAGTCTGCATATAATGTAAATTGTGAAATAATTAACAATTCACCATTGACGGACGAAAGACTCAGATTTGTCTTATCATTTTCGTCACTGAAAATCCGCAGATTGATCAATTTGCGGATCATTTTATCGGCGGTTTCTTTGGTATCCGTATTGGAAACACCAACAAAAACACATAACCCCTGGCCAATCGCACCGATCGTGCGTCCTTCCACTGTCACATCTGCATTAGTTACTCTTTGGATCAGAAATCTCATGGTTACTGCTCTCTTCTTTCTTCTTTTTCTTTTTGACAGGAACATACTCGGTAAAGGTTCTCTTCTCGTCAATCTCACCGACGGTCATATAGGGCTGCAGGTCTGTGGGAAGATCCTTCCTGCTGAGCATCCTGTTCACGACAGCCTTGACGCCTGCATAGAATACCGCGAAGATCGGCACGCCGACCACCATGCCGAGCACGCCGAACAGGCCGCCAAAGATCGTGATGGAAAAGATCACCCAGAAACCGGATAGCCCGGTGGAATCCCCCAGAATCTTCGGCCCCAGGATATTGCCGTCAAACTGCTGGATGACAAGGATCAAGATGATAAAATACAGCGCCTGTAATGGATCTACCATCAGCACCAGCAGTGCACTCGGGATACCGCCGATCCACGGCCCGAAAAAGGGAATTATATTCGTAACGCCCACGATTACGCTCACCAGGATGGCATATGGTGTACCGATGATACTGGTACAGATGAAACAAATAATACCGATGATGATAGAATCTACGATCTTGCCGCCGATAAATCCGATAAAAGTACCATGAATAAACCGGAAGTTCGAGATGACTTCGTTCCCTGTCTTACGATCAAACAGCGCATAGACAATCTTCTTCGCCTGTCCGGCAAACTTCTCTTTGCTGCCCATAACGTAGATGGAGATGATAAAGCCGATCACAAAATTCCACAGAGCCTTAAAAATTCCAAGTACACTCAAAGACAACGTCTTGACCAGGCCATTGATATTCGGAAGCAGGTTTGTATTGAAATAGTCCAGAAGCTTAGGCGAATACTGTGCCAGCAGATCATTGACCGTCTGCTCTAAGTCAGGATTATTCTTCATCAGCCCCAGCGCCCAGTGATTCAGGTTATTGAGGTAGATTGGGAGCTGGAAGATAATGCTCTGGATACTGCGGACCACTTCGGGAATGATCAGGCCGAAGAATTCATAGAATACGATCACGATCAAAATAACGGTGATCATCATGGAAACGCCCCGGATCCGCTTCTTACTCTTCGCATTTTCCGGCAATTTGGCTTTTTTATAAAGAGGTATGATCACTCTGGCCTCGATCTTATTGAGAACAGGCGTCATCAGGTATGCCAGTACAAAACCGTCGATGATCGGCATGGCAATACCGATCAGGGTGCGCAGACCGCTGGAAAGACTGGATCTGTGAAACAATATATAATAGAAAAAAATACTTGCTGCAATGACCAGAAATGCTGTGATACCCCAATAGATATACTTCCTGTCAAATTTGAATTTCATGCCGTATTTACACTCCCTGCCGTTAATTTAAGATATCTCTAGTATACCATTATTTTCAAAAACTGCATTACATTTTATAAAAAATTAATGTCATCTGAACAAATATTCTGTATAATAAAGCTGTTGAAAGATGATATATGAACTGCAGAAAATGATGAAATGATGACAGGAGACAAGGATGAAATTACAACAAGTATATAGTCTGACCCGCAAGGCTATTGACGATTATCATATGATACAGAACGGTGACAAGATTGCAATCGGTATTTCCGGTGGGAAGGACAGCCTTACGCTGCTCTATGCCCTGCAGGGGCTGCGGCGATTCTATCCGTATTCTTTTGAGCTGTGTGCCGTTACGGTTGATCTTGGATTTGACAATCTGAAGCTTGATAAGATCAGTGAGCTTTGCGAAGATCTTGGCGTACCTTATCATATCGTTCACACAGATATTGCGAAGATTATATTTGAAGACCGACAGGAAAGCAATCCCTGTTCCTTATGTGCAAAAATGCGCAAGGGCGCTCTCAATGACGCTATGAAAGCGATTGGATGCAATAAGGTGGCCTATGCCCATCATAAGGATGATGTGGTGGAGACGATGATGATGTCTTTAGTCTATGAAGGCAGATTCCATACCTTTCGTCCCGTCACTTATCTGGACCGCACCGATATCACGGTGATACGGCCGCTGATTTACATGAATGAGGCGGATGTGATCGGCTTTGTCAATAAGTATGAGGTTCCCGTCGTCAAAAGTCCCTGTCCTGCAGACGGTCATACGAAGCGGGAGTATATCAAGAATCTGGTGCGGGAAATCAACCTGGAATCCCCCGGCGTTAAAGAAAGAATGTTTACGGCAATCCAGAGTGGTGAGTTGGACGGATGGTGCCTGCACTGAACAAAATTTCTTACAAAAAGTAAATAAAGAGAAAATATCTTTAGGAAGGCGATTTATAGCATGAATGCGAAAAACAATAATTACCATACCCAACAAAGTGTTGACAATATTGCGAAGATGAGGGAAGTGCTCGATACGCTCCCACCCTTTTGCAAGCAGTTCTTCCGTGGTGTCAGCGAATATACCTCGGCCAGAACAAGGCTTGCCTATGCCTATGACATCCGGGTATTCTTTGAATATCTGCATGACAACAACAAAAGCCTGGCAAACATGGATATCCGTGATTTCCCGCTTACCCTTTTGGAACAGCTCACAAGAGAAGATATCGAAGAATATATGGAATATCTCGGCTATTACCAGAAGGACGGTAAGGAGTATACCAATGACGAACGAGGAAAAAAGAGGAAGCTGGCATCTCTTAGAAGCTTCTATAATTATTACTTCCAGGCGGAATTGATTGAGAAAAATCCGGCCGTGCTTGTCCCACTGCCGAAACTGCATGAAAAGGAGATCATCCGTCTCGATCCGGCAGAAGTGGCGATTCTTCTGGATCAGGTGGAGGACGGCACGGGGCTTACCAAGGCACAGAAGCGATTCCATCAGGCGACCAAGATAAGAGACGTGGCCATTCTCACGCTCCTGCTCGGAACGGGGATCCGTGTCTCCGAATGTGTGGGCCTGGATATCGGCGACGTCGATTTCAGAAATAACGGTATCCGTATTGTGCGAAAAGGCGGTTATGAGGCAGTCATCTATTTTGGCGAAGAGGTGGAGGATGCCCTGCAGGATTACCTAGAGGAGCGGCATCATGTCATACCGCAGCCCGGTCATGAAAATGCCCTCTTCCTTTCTCTGCAGAACCGGCGTATGTCGGTGAGAGCCGTGGAGAATATGGTAAAAAAATACTCTTCTACCGTCACAAGCCTGAAAAAGATCACGCCCCATAAGCTCAGAAGTACATATGGCACCTCTCTCTATAAAGAAACCGGCGATATCTATCTGGTGGCAGATGTGCTCGGTCATAAAGATGTCAATACTACCAGAAAACATTATGCGGCTCTGGAGGATGACAGGCGCCGCTATGCAGCCAGACAGGTGAAACTGCGGGAAAATCTTCCGGAGTAAAATACACAGGAGTAAAATACACATCCGTAACAATTGCAATAATGACAACATCTACAACAACGCAACTGGATATCGCATCGCAAGATGAGCTGCAGGTTAAAGGGATATGATATAGTCAGCCGCCGCTGTTGCTGACATAATAAGGAACAATCAGATATTCTCCGTAGCGGATAGCATCCCCCTTGATGGAGTTCATCTGTCTGACTTCAGCAATATAATCCTGTATAGAATCATAATGGGCATCATCCATGTACTGCTCGGCGATCGACCAAAGGGTATCGTGTTTTGAGATCGAGATACTCTTGTAATATTTATCAGAAACTTCTACATCGTTCTTTGCATTGGATCGGAATGCATTGAGGGTAAAGGAACATATAGCGATCAGACAGATTGTCGCAAGAAATATTTGCAAATGTCTGCGCATCTCCCGTTGTCTTCTCATTCTGTTGCGGATGATCCTTTGTTCACTTGCCTGCTCTCCTGCGCTTCGGTGTCTGTCGGGTCTGCCGGTATTGTAATGTGTCGGCAGTATCGACCGCAATTCCTGTCGTTGCTGTCTTAGCGTCACTGTCCTGTGGTCGCATATTAACAGCATGTTTTTCGTGCGTCCCGGCTTTGTTGTCAGCATGTTCCTGCTTCTCTGATCGTTGTTATACATTGTATTCACCCGCTTTCTGCTTCTCTGTACGTTTCTCATTCAGTCATATTCTTTGTCTTGTTGTCCGGTGACAGGACGATCCCTTGCCATAATAAAAGCCTCATCTATGTCCCGTTCTTTCCTTATTCTTCTCCACCCATATTCTGATCTGTTCTTTATTGACAGAACATTTGTTGCGAACAGACGTTCTTTATGTCTGGTATTATATCGAACAAATATTCGCATGTCAATACTTTTAACAAAAATAATCGAACAAATATTCTGAATATATGTTTGCTTTTTAGAAGCTGATATGCTATGATAGACATGGAACAAATTTATTTATGTTTGTCAATGGCTGGTATATTTTGATTTGAAAGGACAAGGTTATAGTTTATGGCATATGGAAAGATTACTGCAAAGCAGCAACAGATTCTTAATTATATTAAAGATGAGATTTTACAAAGAGGATATCCGCCGGCAGTCCGTGAGATTTGCGAAGCCGTGAACTTGAAATCTACTTCTTCGGTGCACTCTCATTTGGAGACGTTAGAGAAGAACGGTTATATCAGGCGAGATCCTACGAAGCCACGTGCGATCGAGATCTGTGACGATAATTTCCAAATGGTGCGGACCGAGATGGTTTCCATTCCGGTGATCGGGCAGGTAGCTGCTGGCCAGCCTATTCTGGCGGAAGAGAATATAGAGAGCTACTTTCCTGTTCCGGCGGAGATGGTGCCGGGCGGCGAGTCGTTTGCCCTGAAAGTTAAAGGGGATTCCATGATTAATGTAGGAATCTATAATGGAGATCAGATTTTTGTGAAATGCTGCCAGACGGCCGACAATGGTGATACTGTAGTCGCGCTGATTGATGATTCTGCTACGGTGAAGACTTTTTATAAAGAAGACGGTCATATACGCCTGCAGCCGGAGAATGATTCCATGGATCCAATCATTGTGGAGAACTGCCAGATTCTGGGGAAAGTTTTTGGTATTTTCAGATTATATCATTAATCAGAGCTAATTAAAGTTACTTAGAATGAATTGAACTGAGTCGAAATTGATGAAAAAGACGAAATTGATGAAATGATGAAACTGATGAGAAATTCATTAGGATTTCGATTGGTTTATTTTCCAGTATAGCAATGAAACAGTATGACATAATAATAGTAGCTGTTTGGTATATCTGAGCAGTTACTATTATGTTTTACCTGGGGATTTTTCTCTATAGCTATAGACAGTAAAATCCTTTATTTTGCACAGAGGCCTGTCTGAAAGACCGTAGAGATTACTTTCAGCTGCCTCAGATCGGAGGAAATATGAAAAATAAAGGTTTGGATTGTCTTGCACTGACGATCGCCATTATCGGTGCCATTAACTGGGGACTGATCGGTCTTTTTAGCTTTGATCTTGTGGCTTTCGTTTTTGGTAACATGTCATGGTTTTCAAGAATTATTTATGCCCTGGTAGGTATTGCCGGCCTCTATATCATCACCTTTTATATGTATGCGGGCGGCGATGTCAGGGAAGCTGAATCGTAGTTATATTTCAGCCGTCAATAACTCAGAAGTGAAAGCTGATTTATTGCCAGAAGGCCCGGCACTGTCGATACAGTGTCGGGCCTTCTTAATGATTCCGGATTCACCGCTCTTCCGGATGTCTCTACAGAGATTCAATCTGTTTTCCGTCTCTCCAGATCCGCTCAAGGTCATAGAACAGCCGGTTTTCCTTGTCAAAAATGTGAATGATCACATCGTGGAAATCCAACAGCACCCAGTTGGCATTCTGGTAACCTTCTATCTGCCGAAGCATCACACCTGCCTTGCCCAGCGTTTCTTCCACATGGTCGGAAAGAGCCTGGATCTGGCTGCGGTTCATTCCGTTGGCAATAATAAAATAATCGGCGATAACGGAGACTTCACTGATATCAATGGTCTTGATCTCTTCCGCCTTTTTATCCTCCAGCGCTCTGATGGCAAGCCTGGCTATTTCTTTACTATCCATATTTAACTCCATTTCTGCGCCGCTTGTCCCAAACCCGGTTGTGACTGCGCATACATTTATTGCTTTATTCTCTGTTTCCCTGATATGTCTGACAATAATACTCGTAAGTATCCCGTGTCATGGAATCTATTTTGCCGCCCTTGCGGGAAAGATAATCCAAGGTATCACTTAAAATCTTGCACAGGGTTTTGTCCAGATCCTGATAGGCCATCTTTCGTACTTCCTGTAGATTCTGGACGTCCGCGTAACTGCGTTTGGCCCGTTCCCTGCCTGGCTCGATATAATCTGCAATGTAGATGATCTTTTCAAGCGGACTCATGTGTGGTCTGCCGGTGGTATGATAGCTGATTGCCTGCAGGATCTCCTCATCGGTAATGCCATATTTTTTACGTGCCAGACAGCTTCCGGCCTTTGCATGTAGTAACGGCGAATGGTTTTCCGATTCGATCTCGGACAGCATCATCTTGTGTTTCCGGCAGATCGTGAGCTGTTTGTGATGACTTATACACTTGGCGCAATCATGCAGCATACCGGCAGTCAGCGCCTTTTCTACATCTACGCCGTGTACCATAGCCAGATTTGCCGCCGTATAGGCAACACCAAGCGTATGCTCATAACGCTTGCGTTCCAGTGCCTGCTCCATTTCTTTCCTGAGTTTCGCAAGATTTGTCGCTTTCATAGATACAGCCCTTTCTCCTCAATATACGCTCTGACAGATGCAGGAACATCTGCCTCTATGGAGCTGCCGTCCGCGACTTTCCTGCGGATTTCCGAAGAAGAGATGTCCATACAGTCAATTTTCAGTAAAAAGATAACAGCCTGGTATGCCCGTTCCAGATAGCTGATCTGCGCTTCCATGTCCGAAACGGTCTTGTCGTCCCTTATTGCCGCCAGCAGACGACAATTTGCAAAGATACGCTCCGGATGCGCCCATTTTGTGATTTGAAAAAGGTTGTCCGCGCCCAGGATAAAGTAATATTCCGTATTCGGCTGATCCAGTCTCAGACGTTCCAGCGTCTCGTAAGTGTAAGTATTCCCGGAATGCTCGATCTCGATCATGGACAGGCTAAAACAAGATTCTTCCTGAATGGCCAATGCCGTCATTTCTGCGCGAATCTGTGCAGACGCCACCTTCTGTGCCGCCTTCATATAGGGTTCCCCGCAAGGAATAAAAAGAATCTCATCAAGCGCAAACTGTTCTTTTGCCTTTCTGGCAAGCGCCAGATGTCCGTTGTGGATCGGATTAAAAGTACCACCCATAATGCCTGTTTTCTTCAAGATCAGCCTCCTTGTACGTAACAACCATAGTTATATAGTTATTGCGGCAGAATGATCTTGGGATCTTTCTTATCCGGTTTATACAATATGATCTTCTTGCCGATCACCTGCACGACTTGGGAATGTGTTCTCTCAGCCACCATCTGTGCAATTTCCTTAGGATCGTCGAAGCAATTCTTCAATACTGCGATCTTGAGAAGCTCTCTTGTGTTGAAAGCTTCCTCAATCCCCCTGGTAAATTCAGGAGTCAGACTGGATTTACCGACCTGAAAGATGGGGGTTAGATTGTTTGCCAGGCTCTTTAAGTAGGCCCTCTGTTTACTCGTCATAATATACCTCTTAGTTATCGTTTTCTGAATCTTATCAAATATTTTGCTGGTTCCGATAACGCTCTACTTATAATAATCGAAGGAAAGACCGTACATCCGCACGGTATCGCCGTCCTCGATCCCCAATGCCTCTAATTGCTCAAGAATGCCGTTCTCCTTGAGGAAGTTCTGGAAAAATTGAAAGCCTTTTTCGGATTCCAGATTGGTGTAGGACAGCATTTTCTCAATCCGGGGACCTTCGACCACATAGGCGCTCTGCTCCTCGTCATATACAACGGTGAAGGGATCACTGCTCATATCAAAATGAAATTCCGGGAAAAATTCCTGCTCAAATACCACCGGTCTTACGTCCATTTGTTCCAGTTTGTTGTTAATGTCATATAAAAGTTCCCGCAGGCCCTGTCCGCTTATGGCGGATATGGCATAGACAGGAATGCCCTTGGGTTCAAATTCCGCTTTGATCCTGGCTACCGGGTCATCCTCCGCATAGATCATATCGATCTTGTTAGCAGCGATGATCTGTGGTCTTGAGGAGATTTCCGCATTGTAGGCTTCCAGTTCCCTGTTGATGGCATAGATATCTTCCACGGGATCCCGCCCTTCCGTGGATGCGGCGTCGACGATATGCAGGATTAATTTCGTGCGCTCTATATGGCGTAGAAACTCATGCCCCAGCCCAACGCCTTCCGAAGCGCCTTCGATCAGCCCCGGAATATCGGCAATCACAAAGCCCTTGGCATCCTCCAGATCCACTACCCCCAGATTGGGATTGAGGGTCGTAAAATGATAGTTCGCAATCTTTGGCCGTGCGTTGGTCACCCGGGACAGCAAGGTCGATTTCCCGACATTGGGGAATCCCACCAGACCTACATCGGCAATTACTTTAAGTTCTAAAAGAAGTTCCAGCTCCTGCGCCGGCTGTCCTGGCTGGGCATATTTAGGCGCCTGCATGGTACTGGTGGCGTAATGCTGGTTGCCATTGCCGCCTTTGCCGCCATGCAGTAACAGAAACTTGCGGTTATCGCCGGACATGTCCGTAATGACCTTACCGCTCCCGACTTCCTTGATCACCGTGCCTTCCGGCACTTTGATGAAAATATCTTCACCGCTTTTGCCGCTGCAGTTTCTCTTATTACCGTTTTCACCGTTTGCGGCCGCATATTTGCGCACATTGCGGAAATCCGTGAGCGTATTGAGACCCTCGTCGACAACGAAATATACGCTGCCGCCGTCCCCGCCGTCCCCGCCGTCCGGTCCGCCGTTAGGCACATATTTCTCTCTGCGGAAAGATACGTGGCCGTCCCCGCCCTTACCGCTTTTTACAAAAATTCTCGCACGATCTGCAAACATATCTTTCTCCCGATCTGAATCTCTGAATCCTGCATTCGCAGGAATAAACATATATTGAACCGTAAACCTGAAAAAAGGCTTCAAACACAGTCCATCCCTGCGAACAACGATGGACAATGCCTGAAGCCTGAATCGATCCTATTATTTCTCTACAGGATACACGGAAGCCTGTTTCTTGTCTCTTCCCATTCTCTCGAAGCGAAGCACACCGTCAACAAGCGCAAATAATGTATCATCTCCGCCTCTTCCTACGTTAACGCCGGGATGAATCTTTGTACCGCGCTGTCTGTATAAAATATTGCCGGCTTTCACAAACTGTCCGTCCGCTCTTTTGGCACCGAGTCTCTTAGATTCAGAATCTCTGCCGTTCTTAGTGGAACCAACACCCTTCTTATGTGCAAAAAACTGAAGGTTCATATTCAACATGGTATTACACCTCCTTAAAATGTAGTCTGCAATGTTTCTTCCCGTACTGCTCTTCGATACGGGTCAAACCGAGTACAAGAGAATCTATGAGTACCCTGGAAGTCTCTTTCAGAGGCTGTCTGGCAAAAAAACACCGGATTAAACCGCTCTTCTCTTCCGCTGTAACCTCCATCTCCTCTCCCGTGATCTCCTCCAGAGAATTGATGGTATTGATGACCAGCGCCGAGACCGCAGCACATACGATATCTTCTCCGTAAGCGGCATATCCTGCATGTCCGCTGCATGTAAACCCTTGATAGTCCCCTGTCCTCGTCTTATGAAATGTGATCTGTATCATCTCACACCTTCGCACAACTCTTATGTCCTGAAAAAATAAATTAATGCCGATGATTATGCATTTATTTTGTCAATCTTTACCTGAGTGTATGCTTGTCTGTGACCATTTTTCTTGTGATAGCCGGTCTTTCTCTTGTACTTGTATACGATCACTTTGCGGTACTTACCCTGATCCATAACGGTTCCGGTAACAGTTGCGTTCTCAACATCCCCTGCAACCTTAAGTCCCTGATCGCTGACAGCTATAACCTGGTCAAATGTAACAGCACTTCCTACTTCAGCATCCAGTTTCTCAACTTTGATGACATCTCCTTCGGAAACTTTGTACTGCTTTCCACCTGTTGCGATAATTGCGTACATATGGCACCTCCTATTCATGAACAAAAGTTCATTTACTCGCCAGCTTCGGTGACGCCGGATGAGCATACTTCTACCTCGCTGCGCGGCATACTCATGTATCATAACCGGTTTGGGGATATTTGTCAATAAAATTATTGAAATTCACAACCCAAAACTGAAATTTTATTCCACATTATTCCAGACAGGTTCCGGCTTTTGCTGTATGGTCTCATAGCTGATACCCAGGATGGCACATCTTTCTTTGACAGCGCCAAGCACCTCATCTTCTGTGATCCAGATGATCCCCTGCTCGTCACGGCACCTGTTGACATAGGTCTCGCACAGGGCTTTCTGCTCTTCCGTACATTCAGACATATCGTAGCGGTAATATTTTTCTTCGCCCACTGTACAGATCGAGACAATAAAATTGCCAGGATCTGTATCCGTTCCGAAGACTTCACTATATAGGGTCTGGTTCACGCTGCCGGTCCACTGGCCGGCAAGGTCTTCCACATAGTAAACGGAACCGACGGTTCCGTCGGACATAAGTATGTCTGTTCCGCCCATATGGTCTCCTGCGCCGGAGGAACCGTAGCTGTCAATCACCCCGTTGCTGTAAATAGAAGTTGCGCTCCTGGCCCAGCATTCATACTCTGCGGTCACATACAACTGTCCGCCGTTTTCACTGATAACAACTACCGCATAGCTGTCATCATCCGGTGCATAGATATTCAATCCCACAAATTTGACAAGAAGCTGCCGTGCCCCGGTGCTGTCTGCACTGTTCACACAGGCATACTGTACATAATCACAAACTGCCTTATTGCTGAATTCCGGATCCAGGAAATAAGAAGATATCCGCTCCTTAAGTTCAGCCAGTGTATAGGATTTGCCTTTCTCTATCACGGGATTCGGGTAATCCGCTTCCGGAAAACTGCTGCTGACGGCTGCCGATACTTCATTTCTCAAAAACTGTTCATACAGGGTTCCGGTGGCCGCTGCTGTATCTGTGGTATCCGGTTCGGCTGTGCTTTCTGTCTGCGCCGTGTCATCTCCAGGCTGATCGTCTGCTGCGGCAGCATCCTGACTTCCTGCCGATGTTTCGGTGCCTTCTGTCATGGCGCCCAAATCCTGTGACGCCGCAGTGGATGTCTGACCACCGTTGTCTATGTCCGTAATCGACTGACCACCGCCTGTAAGGTCTGTGTTCTCGTCAGCAGTACCGGTCTGTGGACCGCTCTGCTCCTTTTGTGTACCGTCAAAAGCTGCACAACCTGAAAGCAGCATGATCCAGACCGTCATCAGCGCTGTCGCCAGCAAAACCAGCTTCCTGCTGCTGCTTTTGCAGCTCTTACCGTCTTTCCATACTTTCCATTCTTTCTGTTCTTTCCGTTGTCCGTTTCTTTCTCTGCTGTCATTTTTCATTTGTCTTCACCCTTTACACAATATTTACCGGAATCCGCCGCCATTCCCGGCAGGAACGGATACCAACGGACACCGGCAAATACAGCATAGGTATTTCACCTGCGATTTGTCAAGTTTTTTTCGGTCGGCTGTCTTTCAGTAAGCCCGTGATCAAAAGACCGATCAGGACAGCCGTATCCAGGATCAGCACTGACAGAACGCTTTCGACTATGTCATGAAGAAACAAGATCGTAAATATCTGTATAGACAACAGGACAAAGCACAGATAATTGGTCAAATATTCTGCCAGTATTTCGCCATAATAATAAAACATCCGCGTTTTCGTATAAAGGGATGGCCTCACAAGATAACGGATTACGATACACACGGCGGGAAAGACAAAAATAATCTTCCTGTCTGCCAGAGAAACAGCTGTGTCCCCACTCCACTGTACCGGAATCTCCTGCGGCAGCTTTCCATAAGACAATATACTGACCAGCAGACACAATACGGTGATGGTGACCCAGACGAAGAAGCTGCCCCACAGATAAAGAAAACTGACGGAATCCAGTTTGAAAACCTTCTGATTCTCCTGTTCGGACCAATATTCCGGTATCTTCGTCACATACTGCTCTACCTGCAGTTTTTCATAACTTATGTTGGTGTCAATGAGCATCTTATCGCACAGCGCCTTTGCCATGTGAAGCTCGGTGATCTGGCCCTCCAGTTGTCTGCTCCGCTTCCTGAGCGCTGCAGACAGTGTGTTTTCTCCTGTTATCACCTGCCGTATCTCCTCAATAGATATGCCAAGCGTCCGCAGACAGGCAATTTTCTTGATATCTTCCACATCCTGCTCCGAATATTCCCGATAACCGTTCGAATCGTTTCTTGCCGGCGAAATCAGATTTTCCTTTTCATAAAAACGTATGTTGGAACGTGCCAATCCTGTTTTTTCTTCTACTTCCTTACTGTTCATTCGGTCTGTCTCCTTTTGGTATTGGTTGCAGTTGCATTATCCGCATCCGGTTTTGCCGCGTTATTGTTCTACTGCATCTATTCTGACCATAAAAATAAGGTATAAGCAGGGTTTACAGTCAAGTGTTTTTTCAGAAAATAATATATTTCCCTGATAAAATGCTTTAAGGACTATGCTTCCACAGTCCTTAAAAGTAGTATTCTGCAATCGTTATCTGATCAGGAGCAATCAGAGTGTGATCATATCCTTTCATAATGCCAGACCTGTTTCTCCTCATTTTATCGTTTTGGACATTACGACTGTATTTTCTGCTAATTTCTCCATTTCTTTAAACCCATATTTTTCATAAACCCAATATGGATTAAAACCATCGGCCCAATCATAAATTCCAATTCCTTCAATCCGTTTGCGGCTAAACAGCGGGAATACTTCTGTCAGCTGCTGCATCAGCAGATCGATCATATCAATCCGTGGAATACCATAACCTACTTCATAACAGCCGATTGACAGATATGTACTGTCATCTCCTGTTGTGCCTGTCATATAACCATATTTTCTCAAAATCTCCCGGGGCATTACTTCCAATAATCCAATGACGGAATCTTTGTATTTTGCATAGACGCCTGCTGTCTTTTCCTTGCTCCAGATTTCGGAAAATACCTGCGATTTTATCGCCATGCACTCTTTGTGAAATTGTTCGGGCGGATTTCCAAACGGGTAATTACACAGGCACATTGTCATCTCCTCCATGTAGTTCTCCTGGTTGATCGGGTGGAAAGAGATTTCTCCGGATCTGAACGCATTGTTCAGCTGCAGGCTTGTAATTGCAGGAAATGTCATTACCTCTTTGTCAATTTTCTGTTTGACCGATGACTGAATGCCTAAACTTTCATATATTCTGTCACAATGCAGCGGAACAGAGTCAATTCTGTTTTCACAATAAAAAATATCAATAAAACAGTTTTCACCCTTTTTAAACTTACTCTTTAATCTCTGCGGACAGTGGTCAAATGAAAACAGCCTGATCTGCACATCTGTTCCTTCAAGCCATTGTCTCAGCTTCCCGATCATTGCACCGGTGGCCTCACAAAGAGGTGAATAAATTACCTCGATTATTTGCATTTTCTTTTGCTCCCAGAATAATTACTGTTCTATTTCGAGACAAAATGTACGATCTCGTTACTGTCATTCAAAATATGAGGTATCAACTCCAGTGGATATACCTTTAATCCATTCTTTAATCTTTCCAGCGGAACCCAACAAAAATCCAAATCGATTCTTTCGTGATCCAAAACATCATATCCGTGGAAAATTCCGTCTAATGGGATATCCTGCTCGTTCAGCAAATGAACTTTATAATACATACAGATTTGGTGGCATGGTTTTTGTCCCCAGTGAAAAAATATTTCGCCGACGGCAAATAAGCGGTCTATTCCTATTTCCGCATGAATTTCTTCTTCAAATTCCCGCTTCAATGTTTCAGCAGTTGTTTCAAAGCAGGATACATGGCCCCCAATAATCGAGTGATAATCATTCCTGGGTTTTTGCAACAGTATTTTATCGTTTCTGATCAGCAATCCGCCTACTCTGTATGAAAATATAAATTCATCTGTCTTAAAAAGAATGTCTCTACTCATATACACTTCCCTTTATATTTCTTCTCAAAGCATTCTGCTTAATATATGATTTCCATCATGCGTTTTTCATAGATGCCTGCATGTATAAAGCTGAAACAGACAATCATATGACTTTCTGGAATTTTTCACAGAGTTCTTCTATCATTTCCCTGTTGACTAATACAGTTAGCCATTCATCCGGTATCGTATCCGCTCCGTAATAAATACCAGCCAGCCCTCCGGCGACAGCACCCACAGTATCCGTATCATCCCCGAGATTTACAGCTTTTAAAAGACATTCTTTGTAAGAATCAGAATTCAGCAGACACCATAGAGCAGCTTCTAATGTATCTACAATATAACCACTGCTTTTGATTTCTGTTTCTGGTAATTCTGAAAAATGCTGCACATCTCTCAATCGCCCGTAGTTCTGTGTTGCCTGACAGTCCAGACTGTCATAATAGATAAATGCCTCTTTAATACCCTGCTCTATACAGATCGGTAAGGAATTATTCGTTGTCAACAAAAGCATTGCAATCTTGATATAGATGCCGCATCCAACAAGGCTGACCGGATGCCGATGCGTCAGAGAAGAAACATTATGCACTATTTCCATCTGAGATTCCAGCGTGATTCCGTTCTGTTTTTCCAGATAGTATGCCAGTGGAAGAATTCGCATCAAAGAACCGTTACCGTTTTCATATTCTGTGATTCCGCCACATTCTAATGGATTGATCCCACGTCCATAATTCATGATTGCCCTGCTGGTTGAAGTTCCCACATCAAAAACTTCTCCGGATGCAGTATAATCCTGATACATAAGCCAATCAGTGAATTTATCCATCATATCCGCATAGTCAGGACTTTGCTTTTCCACTATGCTGGCCATAAGTGCCAATGTCAGACTCGTATCGTCGGACCAAGTTCCCACAGCCTGCTGATGGGTTCCATATGCTCTCATGGAAACAACCGGATTTTGGGCTAATTCCTGTCTGCTTTGAAATTCAACCGGTACACCTAACGCGTCACCTATAGCTACACCAATAATACCGTCATATACGTTCTTCATAAGAAGCTCCTCTGCTATGCTATGGTAAAAAAATACGCCGCGATCTGTGCCCTGGAACTGAACTCTTCGGTTTCCAGCAGCTCCCGCACCTGCTCTTTCGTATAGAATCCGGCGGTAATCTGTTCATTCTCGGAGGTGTGGTCTTCAAAAGTCCCGTCCACCTCGACAAAAGCGATCTGTGTCTTCACGTCGGAGAAAGCCACTGCTGCAAAGGACGGCGGCAGAACGGCCTGGATCTTCCCCACGGATAATCCGGTCTCCTCATAGAGTTCCCGCTGGATACACTCTTCTAAAGATTCTCCTTCTTCCAGCATACCGGCACACAGGTTATACACAAAGCGGTTTACACCCATGCGAAATTCCCGAAGCAACAGCATTTTATCTTCGTGATAGGCCACGATGGAGACGCCGCTGACCCGTTTGCCGATAGCTTCCGGCCCGGCAATCTCGCTGCGGCTGACAATCTCATATTTCTTCTCTTTGCCTGCTTTATTCCGGTAGGTTAGCTCATAATTTTTCAGATATCTTCCGTCTTTTATTTTTTCCAGTTTCAAAAGTTCCATGAAATTCTGTCACCCTTTCTTTCTATGAACTTAATGCAGATCTTTCAGGATATCGGGCCGCGTCAGGTCAGGTCTGCCGCATCTGCTCGGCAAGACTGGGCATCACCTTCTTGCGCGTGATCTCCATCAATCCAAGCCCTGTCATGTCCACCACATCGGCGGGAATGCTGTCTCTGTGCAGCAGGCTGCGCATATGCTCCATCAGGTTCTGTTCCCGGTCTTTGTCTTTCATATTGATGAAATCAACGAGGATTATGCCGGAGAGGTTGCGCGCCCGCAGCTGCAGAGCGATCATCTCGGCGGCCTCCAGATTGACCGCAAAGGCGGTCTCCTCCTTGTCCTGTCCCCGCTCACATTTTCCGGTGTTGACGTCGATGGAGACAAGCGCCTCCGTAGGCTCTATGACCAGATAACCGCCGGATTTCAACCACACCTTTTTGTCCAGAAGTTCCTGTAAACGGGTCTCTGCCGCATACAGTTTGTGCAGTGGGAGCAGATCGTCTTCGTAGAGACGGACCGGAACCGACAGAGACATCTTTGGCAGTTCTTCCTGCAGGATCGCATATACTTCCGGCAGGTCGGTCACGATCTCATCATATTCCGCGGTGTAGGCATTCTGGATGAAACGCAGGTAATCCGGCGCCGCCGTATGCAGACAGCTGTAACAGGTCCGCTTGTCCGCAATCTCCATGATATGGGCCAGTTTCCCGGCCAACGCTGCCGCTTCTTTGATTAGCGGCGTCTCTTCTTTAAGACCGCCGGCATTGGTGCGGACCACCACCTGACAGTGACTGCCGATCTCCTGCAGCGCTTCCAGGGCCGCAAACCGGTTCTTCTGTTTCCGGTTCAGTTTGGACGACACCTGTATGGGCGCTTTCTTACCGCCGTTATTCTTCACCACCACATAATTGCCGGACAAAGACAAATTGGCCGTCACGCCGGCCTGCTTGGTCTTCATGGGTTCTCTGACGATCTGCACAAGAATCTCGTCCTGTACCTTCAGCTTTCCGTTACAGATGCGGTTCGTAACGACCGCGCTTCCGGTCTCTGCAAGCGGCAGAAAGGTAAGATACCCCTGCCCCAGATTCACGAAAGCCGCCCCGATATTTTCCGAGATGTTCTGTACCTTGCCGATATAAATATTGCCTACCGCATGGTCATTTGGCTTCTGCACCTGTATGGAAAGAATCCGGTTATCCCGGATCAGCAGGGAACATAGTCTGTTATGAAGTTTTACGATCAGAATCTTGCCTTTGGTTGTCATCTTATATTTGCCCGTTATTCCTTATTTTTTAATACCGGCATTCTGCTCAAAAGCAGACAAGGAAGAGAGCAAATGAACCTTCATCCATTCACTCTCTTCTTTAATTATAATGGTATCAATAGTCTAAATCTGTCGAATCCGAATGTTTGCAATTGTGCCGTGCCGATATTCCGGATCCAAACGCTTCGCCGGCTTTTTCCTGTTCTTGCGGTTAATCTACGATAGAATACCCGTATGCATTCGCAAAGGCGTCGATCTTCTTCCCGTCTCTGCACATGGAGCAGCCTTCCGGACTGTAGGTCTTATATTCCGGGATATCCGCCGTGGTGAACAGGGAGTGGATCGGCATACCGAGCACGCTGTTGGCCGCGCTGAAGATGGCGCTGATCCCGCTGAACTTCGCCCCATAATATTTGAGCGCCTGCACTGCCTTCACGATGGTCTGGCCTGTCGTCGCGGATGCCAGAAGCAGGAGTATGTTCTTGTCCCGGATCATGGGAACCATATTCTCTCTGACAACAAGATGTCCGGAGTTCACATATTCCGGCGTTACGATGTAGATCGTATTGTGGGAGTTCATGGAATAAATACCCGCCCTGGTCAAATCTTCTGCCAAAAATGCGCCGATCGTCTCACAGCCGTCCAGACACACGATGGTATCCACAACGGTGGTCGCCGAAATCTGTCCGCTGAGGGCCTTGGCTGCCGCAGATGCCTCACTGAGCCTGCACTTCAAGGTAGTCATATCCAGAAAATAATTTACATGGGAATTCGGTGTCACAAAATGTCCCGGGATTACCTTAAGGGCAACGTCAGGATGATCTTTTGATCTGATTTTTTCAGCTTTACTCTGCATAAAAATTCCTCCTTTTCCTTGGCAGGTCTATTGCAGTCCGCATTCACTTATTCCGCGACCCATCCAACTATATGTTATATTTTACCAAGTTTTTAGAAAAAAATTATTGGTAAAATTAGATTATCTCTTTAGAAGTTCTTATATGTCGGTATAGCCCGTATTTCCGGGCT
>CANRZW010000042.1 GCA_947644545.1 uncultured Lachnospiraceae bacterium | reverse complement strand
CCCTCATACGTTAAGATATTTTTCTTCTCCTGCATGGTACTACTCCCTTTCTGTTCCTTGTTCCTGCTTAATTTATGAAAATTTTATCCCTCTTCTGCCAGTAACCGGGATATCTTATGTCATTTTAACTTTTCTATCATAACTATTTTTCACCAGAGTGTCAAGATATTTCAGCGGCGATATATACGCAATTGCCGGGCTTTTTCTCCCGAGCAGCCGTTCCTTCCCACCGTCGGATGTGATGTCGATGTAGACACAATCCGCAGACACAATCTTCGGATAGCGAAAACCATCTCCAAAATCCAGGATCACACCGCCGCACATCTCCTTTCCGCATCGAAGCGCCGCCGAATCGCTTCTTTTATATCGTATAAGCTGCGGCATCAGTCCATACTCATAATAATAATCTTCCAGATATGCCTGCAGCTCTTCCGTACCATCACCTTCGCTGTCTGCCGGCCCTGCCGCTTCCGTGTTCCTCTGCCACTCCTGTTCCTCATAATAGATCAGCATCCGATTGACCCTGGGCAGATAAGGTTCCAGCAGCTCCCAGACCATTTCCAGCTGCTGTCCGGTCTCCCGGGGCTGTCCCAGAAGCACCGTCACCATGTCGGTCCGGACATGCGCTTTCTCCGCCTGCTGCTCCAGAAGAAATTTCGTCAGCATCCTGACCGTACGCACCCGTGGCTGCCATCTTTCCCACATTTCCGGCCCAAGAAGCTGCAGAACGTCCGGATGTACACAGGCATCTGTCATACCGGCGGTACGATGCAGCGGCGCCTCCATCGCCTCGAAGAGTACCGGCGCCTTCCAGGCCTTTTTCCTGTAAAAGAAAGGCGGCACCGCGCAGCCCAGAACACAGAACTCCTCCTGCTCCGTTAACGGTTTCGTGTGCAGCACGGCTTCCTGAAACCAGCGCTTCTTAGCGGCTGTTGTGTTGTCTGCGCTGCTCTGCGGCAGCGGATGATAATAAAGAATCGTCTCCTGTTCCATATCAAAGTATATGCACTATGACAATGGCCCATGCACAAAACAACCTGCTCCTTCCCCTATTTATCCATTTCGGCGCGCTGTCCGGCGGCCCGGATGCCTTATGTCATTTCCGCTTTCCTCTTACATCCCTCGTACCAGCTCCTCCAATGCTGCGAAACTCTCCACCGTGTTGACGCTCCGCCGCAGTCTGGCAGAATCGGGCATTCCCGCCGTATACCAGGAAACATGCTTGCGCATCTCCCGGATCCCTGTATACTCCCCCTTGCAGTCAAGCTGCAGCTTGGCATGGCGCAGGATCGTCTCCTTTATCTCTTCTTTCTCCGGCCTGGGCAATATCGTACCATCTCTTAAGTAAGCCGCGATCTGCCGGAAGATCCACGGATTGCCTCTGGCCGCACGGCCGATCATTACGCCGTCACATCCGGTCTGTGTCAGGATAGCCTCGGCACTGGCGCCGTCAACAATATCCCCGTTGCCGATCACCGGAATGGAAAGGTTCTCCTTCACCCTGGCTATGATCTCCCAGTCCGCCGCTCCGGCATAATACTGTTCTCTCGTTCTGCCGTGTATCATCACCGCCGCCGCTCCGGAAGCCTCCGCAATCCGGGCAATCTCCACTGCATTGACACACGTGTCATTAAATCCTTTCCGAATCTTCACAGTGACCGGTTTCCTGACCGCCTTCACCACGGCCGTCACGATCTCCTCTACCAGCTTCGGCTCCTTCATCAACGCTGACCCTTCCCCGTTGCCTACCACCTTCGGCACGGGACAGCCCATGTTAATATCCAGAATGGCAAAAGGCCTGTCTTCAATCTTTTTGGCCATCTCGCTTAAGATCTTCGGATCCGAACCGAACAGCTGCAGCGATACCGTGCCTTCCTGGGGATGGATCGCAAGCAGGCTTTCCGTATTTTTATTCTTATACAGGATTGCCTTCGCGCTGATCATCTCCATGCAGGCCAGTCCTACGCCCTGTTCCCTGCACAGCAAGCGAAATGGCAGGTCTGTCACGCCTGCCATCGGTGCCAATAAGACATTATTCTCCAAAGTGACACTTCCGATTTGTAGTTCATGCAATAAATCCTTCATAATTTACCTCTATGCAAGTATTGCCTTCTGTATCTGCAATATCCCTGAATATGTAAGACCTCCCCGCACCTCTTGCTGCTCCGGCACAAATGCCATACGGTCCTTACAGCCCATCTTCCTCCAATGCAGACTTGTCATGCAGGATAAACACCCTGTAATACAGCTGCAACGACTCCAGCAGCTCCTGTCTGTTCCTGCGGATCTCCCCCACAAGAAGGCCGCTGCCGATCTCGTCATAGAGCAGGTCATCCTCCTGTGCATTCGTCTCCAACAGGATCGTGCCGTCCTCATCGAAGACGATCGTAAAGATACCGCCCACTTCCTCCGTAAAAAGCACACAGATCACGTGCAGCTCTTCTTTGATCGACTCCGGAATTCCTGCAAACTTTTCATTAAAATAGTACTTCTGCTCATAGGCATTGGCGCCGCAGAGCACGATTCTCTTCTCTTCCATCTTACCCACCATCCGTCACACATACCCATTATCCGTTACACATACCCGTACAGTCCGCGCACCGAAACCTCTCCCGCATAGACCGGTGTTCTTACTCCGTCATCCCTCACTACGATCAGTTCCCCCTGCGTGTCGATCCCTTCCGCCGTACCGGTATATTCCCCGGCAGGATCCAGCACTCTTACCTGCGCTCCCCTGTTCAGCAAATGCTTCTGATACCGTTCCTGCAGACCGGACAGATCCAATGTTTCCAGAAAAATCTCATAATTTTCTTCAAACCGCAGCAACACTTTATTGAAAAGCTGCGCCCTGTTATACTGCTGTCCGGTCTCGATCCGCAGAGATGTGGCTGTGGAACGCACTACCTCCTCAAACTCCTCCGGATCGGCATTGTTGACATTGATGCCGGCGCCCACTACCACATACTGTATCTCATCCATCTCCGGCGTCATGGTCATCTCCGTCAGCATACCGCAGATCTTCTTCCTGTTCATCACGATATCGTTGGGCCACTTGATCCCGGCCTCCGCTCCCGTTATCTCCTCCACGGCCTCCGCCACACTCAAAGCCATCACCAGCGTGATCATGGACGCCTTGTCCGGCACGAAATCCGGCCGCAGGAGCAGGGTAAAAGAAAGCGCCGTGCCTGACAATGTCTGCCAGCTTCTGCCTCTGCGCCCCTTGCCTGCCGTCTGAATATCCGCCACCACCACGGTGCCGTGCGGATTCCCCTCTTCTCCAAGACGCTTCGCATCGGTATTGGTGGAACCCGTGCTGTCAAAATAGTACAGCTGCCGTCCTGCCCATTTCGTCTTGAGTCTGCTGGCGATCTCGCTCTTTGACAGCATGTCCGCCGGTCCCTCCACCAGCCGGTATCCTCTGCCGGAAACCGACTCGATCTGATACCCCTCTTCCTTTAACTGGTTGATTACCTTCCAGACCGCCGTCCTCGTCACCCCGAACCGGTCACATAACTGCTGTCCCGATACGTACTCCGTGCTGTTCCTCAATAATGTTAATATATCTGATTTATCCGTTTTCATCTTATTATTTCTCTACCTGCTCTAAGCGGTACTCCCCCAGGGTCACCGCCATCACCGCCTTGATCGTATGCATCCTGTTCTCCGCCTCGTCGAATACAATGGACTGCGCAGACTCAAATACCTCATCCGTCACTTCCATCTCGTCAATCTTATACTTCTCATGAATCTCCCTGCCGGTTCCCGTATTCAGGTCATGGAAGGCAGGAAGACAGTGCATAAACACGGCTTTCTCACCGGCATACTCCATCACACGGCGGTTCACCTGATAGGGCATCAGATCCCGCAGTCTGCTCTCCCAGATCTCCGCCGGCTCTCCCATGGAAACCCACACGTCCGTATAGATCACATCCGCGCCGCCTGCTCCTTCTGCCACATCCTCCGTCAGCCTTACGCTTCCGCCGGTCTTTGCCGCGATCTCCTCGCAGGTACGCACCAGCTCCTCCTCCGGAAAATACGCTTTCGTGGTACACGCGGTAAAGTGCATCCCCATCTTGGCGCAGGCCACCATCAAAGAATTACCCATATTATAGCGGGCATCGCCCATATAGGTCAGCTTGATTCCCTTCAAATACCCGAAATGCTCTCTGATTGTCAAAAGGTCCGCCAGCATCTGCGTCGGATGAAATTCATTGGTCAGCCCGTTCCACACCGGCACACCGGCGTGGCTGGCCAGCTGTTCCACGATCTCCTGCCCGTAACCGCGGTATTCAATGCCTTCATACATTCGTCCCAGCACACGGGCCGTATCCGCGATACTCTCCTTCTTGCCGATCTGGGAACCCGATGAATCCAGATAAGTCGTCCCCATCCCCAGATCATGGGCCGCCACCTCGAAAGAGCAGCGCGTCCTGGTGCTTGTCTTCTCAAAGATCAACGCCACGTTCTTGCCCCTGTGGATGTCTGCCGGAATCCCCTTTTTCTTCTTATCCTTCAAGTCTGCCGCCACATCCAGCATATAGGTGATCTCTTCCGGTGTGAAATCAAGTAGTTTTAAAAAATGTCGTCCTGTTAAATTCATGCTCTCCTCCTGTTTCTGCGCATTTGTATGTATCTACGCATTTGTATGTTTCTGCGCATCCGATATAAGAACGGGACGGTTCCGTTAAACCGTCCCGCATCGAACTCTACTTCTATATTCCTATATTCCTGCTGCCCTGATTATATCTTATAAAATATCCTTGTGTTCCATGCGTCTGCGGCGATGCACGGCTCAACCTGTCACCGCCGGCCGAGGGCAGCTTACTGCCACACTTCCTTCACGGAAGTCGCAAGTCCTGCCAGCCCCTGAATCTCGGAGGGGATAATGATCTTAGTCGCCTTACCGTCAGCAGCCTTCTCGAATGCCTCCAGGCTCTTGATCTTCAATACCGCCTCGTCCGCACCGGCCTCACGGATCATGCGGATACCGTCCGCCGTAGCCTTCTGTACTTTCAGGATCGCTTCGGCTTCACCTTCCGCCTCACGGATCATCTTCTCCTTCTCCGCCTCCGCACGCAGGATCGCCGACTGCTTCTCGGCCTCCGCCTCCAGAATCGCGGATTCCTTCTTACCTTCCGCAACCAGGACGGTTGACTTCTTCTCACCCTCCGCACGCAGGATCGCTTCACGGCGTTCCCGTTCTGCCTTCATCTGTTTCTCCATGGCATCCTGAATCGCCGACGGCGGGATAATATTCTTAAGCTCTACACGATTCACCTTGATTCCCCAGGGATCCGTAGCGATATCAAGAGATGCGCGCATCTTCGTGTTGATCACTTCTCTGGAAGTCAGCGTCTGGTCCAGTTCCATCTCACCGATGATATTACGCAGTGTAGTAGCCGTCAGATTCTCGATCGCCATGATCGGATTCTCCACACCGTAGGCATAGAGCTTCGGATCCGTGATCTGGAAGAACACCACCGTATCGATCCGCATGGTTACATTATCCTTGGTGATCACCGGCTGCGGTGCAAAATCCACCACCTGTTCCTTCAGGATAACTTTCTTGGCCACCTTATCCAGAAACGGCACCTTGATGTGAAGTCCCACTGACCAGGTCTGCTGATACGCTCCCAGCCGCTCCACAACATAGGCATTTGCCTGCGGCACGATCTTGATACAGGATAATAAGATCATCACCAGCAAAAGCAAAACCACTACAAAAGCTATTAGTCCACCCATAATTATACCCCTTTTCTCTCTTCGACGATCAACTTCACACCGTTGATCCCCAGTATGGTAGTCACTGTGCCAACCGGCAGCCTGACGCCGTCAACCCGTGTTCTGGCAGACCATTCCATGCCGCCCACGTTAACCTGACCGATGCCCTGCAGATTGTCGATCTCACTGATCACGATCGCCTGCCGGCCCACCAGGCTTTCCGCATTGGTTCTGACTCTGTCCTTGTTAAAATATCTGACTGCCAGCGGCCTTGTAAAAATAATCAGTACGCCAGACACTACAAGAAACAGAATAATCTGCACGCTAAGCGGTGCACCAAAGACCGCCGCAATCGTCGCGACCAGCGCGCCGCCTGCAAACCAGATGGTCGTGAGTCCCATAGTCAACAGTTCGATGACGACTAATGCCACAAGAACGACCAGCCAGAACATCGTCATACTCATATCGGCAAATAAAGCCACAAGACTTCACCTCTTTTCTCTGTTGTCCGTCATACCTGCACCACCATGTCAGCCTTGACATCGAAATATTGCATGAAAAAGCGGGCCCAGGTATTCTTTTCATCTGCCTTAAGACAATTCTACTATATTATACCCTGACCCGCAAGTATCATTCTCCTGTTTTTTATATAATTTTTTAGCACTTTTGCAACAGCGTTCCTCTTACCAGAAAACCTGATTGTCAATCAGAATCCCGTCATGATTGCCGGCTCTCCTGAAATGCGTTGCACCGCCCACGTTGGTCTCACCGTTGATGGCCGCCCGCGCCGCATCATAACAGCTATCGGAGATCTTGCCGTTCGTATAAACCTTCGCAACCTTACCGTTCAACGCCGGCGTAAATTGCCCCGACGCAAAGATAACACCCGATACTGTATTCGGATAGGCGCCGCTTCTGACACGGTTCATCACCACGGCTCCCACTGCCAGTTTTCCGTTATAGGTCTCGCTGCCCGCTTCGCACTGAATCAAAGCCGCCAGCAGCTTGGTGTCGTCACCGCCCACTACGACTGCCCCCTGGTTGGCTTTCAGCTTCGCCAGCCGCTCGGCTTCTTCTCTCTCTCTGATCGCCGCCAGTGTCTCTCCGGCATCGATGTGGAAGTCCACATCCACAAATTCCGCGGACACATAGCCCGTCTCTCCTTCGTAATCCACACTGATCCAGTCATCGTTTACGAATTCGATCATCTCCAGTTCATCGTCTCCTGCCAGAAGACCGAACACATCCGCGTCACCGTTCGGCTCTGTCCGGATGCACAGGGTGTCCGTCTCGATCATTACGATCAGATTCCCTACATCATTGGCCATAGCCTCCGCTTCTTCTCCGAACAGAAGATACTCATCGCTGGCCCAGCCGATCAGGTCTCCGCTCTTCATCCGTGTCCAGCCGTCCTTGCGCTCCAGGATCCGGCCGCCGCAGTCTTTATATAGTACACCGACCTTATCCGATTCCTCTGTCGCCTCCGCTCTCACATTCATGGCCACCTGCACATTTACCATCACCAGATCGGATTCCTCCTCCTGCACTCTGGCGTTGGCTTCCGATATCTGCGTCAGTTCTTCGATCGCCTTCTCGTCAACCGCCTCAACCGTAGGATCTACAATCTGTGAAATCCCCACACTCAAAGAATCAAAATATTCTTTCTTTGTAGCTGCCCTGGCATCCAGACGAAACAAAGCCGCCAAAGTCAGACAAAGAATGAGGCCGGTGAACAGAATCCGTACTTGTCTGCCTTTCAGCATAAATACAATCCTCCATCTTCCCACATTTAGATTTCTCGATGTTATAATACTAAAATATTACGAAATTGTTAACTGCTTAAGTATGGATAATTTTAGCAAAACACCTTGTCTTTGTCAAGTTTATGCGGCTTGTCTTATTTTTATTCCATTTTTATAATGATTAAATTACGAAAAAATTTGATATATGTTAACTTTTTTGTCACAATTTCCGTGTCTGTTCCACAACAGCCTGCAGGGCATCCATCACCGCCCCGCGCATCCCTTTCTCCTCCAGAACACGTACCCCCTGTATGGTCGTGCCGCCCGGGGAGCATACCATATCTTTCAGTTCGCCCGGATGCTTCCCGCTCTCCAGCACCAGCTTCGCCGAGCCGTAGACTGCCTGGCCCGCAAACGCATAAGCCTGCGCCCGCGGCATACCGGCCGCCACGGCCGCATCGGCCATCGCTTCTATAAACATAAACACAAACGCAGGGGAACTGCCGCTGACGGCGCCGAATGCGTCCATCAGGGATTCCGGCACCAGACTGGCACGCCCAAAGCTCTCCATCAGCTTAAGGCTCATGGCAATTTCCTCCTGCGATACACGACTGTTGACGCAGACCCCCGTGCACCCTTCCCCCACCAGAGCCGGTGTATTCGGCATACAGCGTACCAGTTTTATTTCCCTGCCGAATGCCTGCCCGATCCAGGCCATCGTTTTGCCAGCCGCGATACTGATCACCAGCGTATCATCCGCGACCACCGCCCTGATCTCTTCGATCACCGTCTGAAAGAACTGCGGCTTCACGGCCAGGATCAGTATCTTCGCCTCCTCTGCCACCGCAGTATTGCTGTCCCGTATCCCGATGCCATAGAAATCACGTACGTTCTCCATCGTCTCTCTCGTCCTTGCAGAACCGATGATATCACATCGATCCACGAGCTCCTTCTGCAGCATACCGCCGATCATCGCTTTTGCCATATTGCCAAGTCCTATAAATCCGATCTTCATCTTATCCTCCCCAATTCCAAATAAAAAACGCAAACTCATTTGCAAACATCTGTTTTTCATAACAGCAGTCATTTCGTTCCAATCGCATTTATGACACTAATGTCATTCAAATCCAGATTTAGCATTTTGGAATATATGCCGCTATTTTTTCAAGTTCACTGCTTTTCGTCAAATGCGTCATCTGAAAACGCCGAATTTCTCGCATAAATATCGCACGCTTTTTTATTCTCTGCATTCCGTCTTTCATCCGGCAATATCATCATTTTGCTAAATCAAGATTTAGCACTCGATCTCCTCTGTCGATACGCCTCATAGAATAACACAGTTGTTGCTGCTGCCGCATTCAGAGATTCCACATTGCCTTCCATCGGAATACGGATCCTAACATCTGCACAATCCGCCGTTTCCTGCCGCAGCCCGCTGCCTTCATTGCCGATCAGAAAGGCAGATGCGCCACGATAATCACAGGCATCATAGTCTTTGTCTCCATGCAGATCCGCCGCATAAATACGGATGTTATTTTTCTGCAGCGTCCGCATCGTATCACCGATATTTTCTGTATAAATAAAGGGCACACGATACACGGAACCCATCGTAGAACGGATCGTTTTCGGATTGTACAGATCCACTGTGTGACTGCTCATAATGATACCGTCTACCCCCACAGCTTCCCCGGTCCGAAAGATCGTCCCCAGATTACCCGGATCCTGTATATCCTCCACGATCAGGTACAGCTGATTCTTCTTATGCACCCCACCTATGATACTGATATTCCTGCCGGTATTTCGATCGATGCACTTCGCGGCCTGTACCCGCTTCAACAGATCTTCCAGCCTGTAATGATACTGCTTAACCAAGGTAAGAACGCCCTGCGGTGTTTTCGTGTCGGACATTCTATCAAAAACATCATCTGCGACGATTTCGCAAAACACCCTATCCAGTTTCTTTCCATAGGTTTCACGCAGCTCTTTCTCCGCCCGCTGGGCAAGATACACCCTGACGATCTTCTCCGTCGGCACTTCTGCAAACATCTTAATGCCTTCCACGACAAACACATCCTGCTTGTTTCGTGCCTTCGCCTTCTGTGTAAGCTGTATCACTTCCCGAACGGATTTATTACTGAAACTCGTAATCATTGCTCTCCTCCCACCAATCCCCGTCGTCTGCCAGGATTGCATAATACATGGCAATTCCCCGCAAACACATCATCTGCGGGGAATATTCTCACATGATAAACAATCTTAAATTGCAAGTACTCTGGCAACCTCGAACTGGTAATCCTGAATCTCCTTGTGCATGTTCAGCGCTTCTTCGATATCGAAATCAAGGAATTCGCCGTGCTGATATCCCACCACCCTGTTCGTCTTGCCTTCACACAGGATATCTGTCGCATAAGCGCCCATGATTGACGCATAATAACGATCTTTACAGGTAGGCGCACCACCACGCTGCATGTATCCTAAGATCGTCGCCCTGGTCTCCATACCCGTAGCGGCCTCGATCCGTCTCGCCATGGACGTAGAGTGGCCGATTCCCTCAGCATTAATGATAATATGGTGTGTCTTGCCGCGCTTCCTGCTGGCAATGATATTATTGATGATCTGCTGCTCGTTATAGTCATATTTCTCGGGAAGCAGAATATCCTCAGCGCCATTGGCAACACCGCACCACAACGCGATATAGCCGGCATTCCTTCCCATAACTTCGATGATGCTGCACCGCTCATGAGAAGAAGACGTATCTCTGATCTTATCGATCGCTTCCATCGCCGTATTGATGGCCGTATCAAAACCGATCGTGTATTCCGTGCAGGCGATGTCCAGATCGATCGTTCCCGGAATCCCTATCGTATTGATCCCATGTCTGGCCAATGCCTGGGCGCCACGGTAAGAACCATCGCCGCCAATGACAATCAGTCCGTCAATGCCATGTTTATGGCAGATCTCCACGCCTTTTAACTGTCCTTCCTCCGTACGGAACTCCGAACAGCGCGCCGTACCAAGAATCGTACCGCCCTTCTGGATCGTGTCGGATACCGACCATCTCTCCAAATCTATGATCTCTTCGTTCAAAAGGCCTCTGTAGCCCTTCTTGATTCCTTTCACCTTAACACCGTTAGCCAGCGCCTTCCTGACAACTGCACGGATAGCCGCATTCATGCCCGGCGCATCGCCGCCGCTTGTCAGAACACCTATCGTCTTGATCTCTTTCGCCATACCCACACCATGCCTTTCTATGCTGAATCTATCTGTATTTTACTCTAAACATGCTTGTATTTCAATATTTTTTCAAGATTCTTCTACACCACCTTAACATTCTCTCCCCCATACAGCGCCGTCAGCTTCCCTATAAGTTCTTCGCCCGCATTCACGTTCCAGTTGCGTGGCAGCGCATTCATGGACTTCGGATCCGCCACATAGATTACTACGCTGTCCTTGCCTTCCGACTGCCGCAGCGCATCAAACAGCTCCTCCTTATGCGTCTCATATTCCTGCTTCGTAGGGAATTTGATCCACAGCTTTCTTGCCACGTTCTCAAAGGGCGTAATCTGTTCACAGATCAGCTTGCCGTCCTTGTCCTCCTCGATGGAGACCCGGCCCCGGATGAAGACCTTGTTATCCTCTGCAATATCCCTGCCATACCGCTCATACTGTCCCGGAAAAACGATAACCTCCACGGATCCCAGCAGATCCTCCACCTGCAGGAATGCCATCACTTTCTCGTTCTTCGTGTACTTGATCTTTTTCTCCGCGATCATCCCGCCGATGGTAGCCGTCCTGCCGTCCTGCACGGCCATCTCCCCGGTCTCCTCATCCAGCACGAAATCTGCCGTGGTATTGGTGATATTCTTGCGCCACATCTCCTGGTATTCCTCCAGCGGATGACCGCTGATATAGATACCCAGCACTTCTTTTTCAAAAGCAAGCTTCATCTCCTTGGAGTATTCACCTACATCCGGCATCTTCACTTCGAAATCTTCCTTCTGATCCTCGGACACGATATCGAAAAGGGACATCTGCCCCGCCATGTTGTTCTTCTTATCATGCTGGATGCTGTCCATGATCTGAATGTACACACTCATAAACTGCTTGCGCGTGCCGCCCAGGCTGTCCAGCGCGCCGGCCTTGATAAAATGCTCGAAAGCCCGCTTATTCACTTCCTTATCCGCCATACGGGTGATGAAGTCCTCCAGATTGGTGTAAGGCCCTCTCGCCTTGCGCTCCGTGACAACCGCATCGATCACCGGCCGGCCCACGCTCTTGATGGCCGTCAGTGCATACCGAATCTCATTTCCCGACACGGAGAAACCGCTTTCCCCTTCGTTGATGTCCGGCGGCAGAATCTGAATGCCCATGCTGCGGCAGGACATGATATACTCCGACACTTTATTCGGATTATCGATTACCGAAGTTAAAAGCGCCGCCATAAACTCTACCGGATAATAGTATTTCAGATACGCCGTCTGGTACGCTACCACCGCATAGCAGGCCGCATGGGATTTATTAAAAGCATATTTCGCAAAATCCATCATCGTATCATAGATATGGTTTGCCACCTGCGCGTTGATGCCATTAGCCACGCATCCCGGGACCCCCTCCTCCGGGTTGCCGTAAGTGAAGTTCTTGCGCTCCTGCTCCATCACATACTGCTTCTTTTTACTCATGGCACGCCGCACCAGATCGCTGCGTCCCATGGTATAGCCGCCCAGATCCTGCACGATCTGCATGACCTGCTCCTGGTAAACGATACAGCCGTACGTGGGCGCCAGGATCGGTTCCAGCTGCGGGCAGTCGTAGGTAACGGACTCCGGATTGTTTTTCCCTTTAATATATTTCGGAATAAAATCCATCGGTCCCGGACGGTAGAGGGAGATTCCCGCAATCACGTCCTCTAAGCTCCGCGGTTTCAGCTCCTTCATAAAGCTTTTCATCCCGCCGCTCTCCAGCTGGAAGATACCGTCCGTCCTGCCTGTCCCAATGGAGGCCAGAACCGCCTGGTCATTGTAATCAATCGCGTCAATATCGATGAAGACACCGGTACTCTTTTCCACCATCTCCACCGCGTTCTGGATTACCGTCAAAGTACGCAGTCCCAGAAAGTCCATCTTCAAGAGTCCCAGCTCTTCGATCGTAGTCATCGTAAACTGGGTGGTGATGGAGCCGTCAGATCCCCGGGAAAGAGGCACGAACCTGTCCGCCGCATCGGGACAGATCACCACTCCCGCCGCGTGCATGGACGTATGTCTGGGCAGTCCCTCCAACCGCTTACTCATATCGATCAGCGTATGCACCTGCTCATCTTCCTGATACAGCTTACGCAGTTCCGGGTTCATCTCCAGTGCCTTCCTGATCGGCACCCCCTGGTTCTGCTCGTTGGGAATCATCTTGGCGATGGAATCCACGAAAGCGTAAGGCAGATCCATCACGCGCCCCACGTCGCGGATCACACCCTTGGCCGCCATCGTACCGAAGGTCACGATCTGTACCACCCGGTCTTTGCCGTACTTGCGGTTGACATGATCGATTACCTCCTGCCGACGTTCAAAACAGAAGTCCACGTCGATATCCGGCATGGAAACCCGCTCCGGATTCAAAAACCGCTCGAACAGCAGGTTGTATTTGATGGGATCGATGTTGGTAATCCGCAGGCAATAGGAAACGATACTTCCCGCCGCCGATCCACGGCCGGGCCCCACCGCTATGCCGTTTTCCCGGCAGTAATTGATATAGTCCCACACGATCAGGAAATAGTCCACGAATCCCATGTCCCGGATAATGCCCAGCTCATATTCCATCCGTCTCTGCAACGATCCGTCATCCTGCGGATACCGCATGGCCATGCCGTCCTGACACAACTTATTCAGATACGTCCAGGAATCATAGCCCTCCGGCACATCATAGTGAGGCACCTTATACTTGCCAAACTCGATCTCCACATGGCACCTGTCCGCAATGCGCTGGGTATTCTCCACCGCCTCCCAGGCATAAGGGAAGAGGCCCTTCATTTCCTCTTCGCTCTTCACATAATACTGCCCGCCCTCGTAGCGCATCCGATCCTCATCCGCCAGCTTCTTGCCGGTCTGCAGACACAGCAGGATATCGTGGGGCTGTGCATCCTCCGCATTGGTATAGTGCACGTCATTCGTGGCTACCAGCGGGATATCAAGCTCCTTACTCATCCGCAGCAGCGCCGCATTCACCGTCTGCTGTGTGGGAATGCCATGGTCCTGCAGCTCCAGGAAAAAGTTGCCCTTGCCAAAGCACGCTTCATACCGCTTCGCCACCTTGCCCGCTTCGTCTAACAGGCCTTTCTGGATATAACGCTGTACTTCACCCGCCAGGCAGGCTGACAGGGCGATAATACCCTCATGGAATTCCTCCAGCACCTCCATATCCACACGAGGCCTGTAATAATAACCTTCCGTAAAACCACGACTGACAATCTTAACCAGATTGGCATAACCCGTATTATTCTCTGCCAGCAATACCAGGTGATAATATCTGTCTTCGCCGCCGGTCAGCTCCCTGTCGAACCGGGAGCGGGGCGCTACATACACCTCACAGCCGATGACGGGATTGATTCCCGCCGCCGTCGCTTCCTTATAGAATTCGATCACGCCGTACATAACGCCGTGATCCGTGATGGCGGCACTGTCCATGCCCAGCTCTTTCACGCGCTTGACGTACTCTTTGATCTTGTTGGACCCGTCCAGCAGACTGTATTCGGTATGGACGTGCAGATGTGCAAATGCCATGTGGAAACCTCGCTTCTTTGTGTTTTTTTTGTGTGTCCTTCGTATTATGGTTAACGATGCTAATAGAATATATCCTCATATTGCTTTTATGATAATGCTCTGCAATCTGTATTTTACTGCTAAAATCAGCGTAAGTATTGCCATACTAAAATTAAAAGTTTCCCAATCTTATAATCCAGATAACGTCCTCATCACCAAATCCGCATCCTTATTCTCAGGCTCCTGAATAATGTGCAGATAGGTCTTTTGCGTCATTGTCATGCTGGCGTGTCCCAATCTGCGGGCAACGCTTGCAATCGACACTCCCGCAAAAAGCAGCAGGGAGGCATGGGTATGGCGCAGACCGTGGATTGAGATCACCGAAATGCCGCACGCCCTTAAGCTGATGGTGGAAATCAAGCGTTGTCTGTCTTTCATGTTTTTTCGCATAATCGTTTAAGAGCTGCTGGGTTCCCTGTTCAAATCTTTAAGCATAAGCTGCCTCCATTTTCTGAAATTACTTACGCTGATACAACAATTAAAAGGAGAAAAGTCAATGTCATACAATCCTGTTTAGTTACCAGTAAGCGGCCTGATTTCCTTATCCAGCATTTCCCCGAGCTCCTCCACATACTGCCTGATCTCGTCAATCTTCCGCCGCCGTTCATCAGGGCTGATATTTTCTTCCCCATCATCCGGCGTGACAATGTTCTGGATAAGATTAATGATGTACTCATAATCTATTTTTGTACTGCTGTATGCCATCAACTCATACTCGGAATCTATCTGCACAGATTCAGGGGTATCCTCACTCTCCACAGTTATTTAGAATTCTGTTTCGTTTTCCGGATTTACCACAATCCACCGTCCATTCCTATTTGAGCCTTCTCTTATAAGGGAACCCTCTTTCTGCAATTCCTTTATTGCTTGCTGAATCTGTTTTCGGGTCAAATCAAGTTTTTCCATAAGCTGTACCTGAGTCATTGCAGGTTCTTCTTCCAAAATTCCTAATACTGCTTTCTTTCTTTCAATCCCATTACTCAGCTCTTTTTTGGCTCCTTTTTGGCTCCTTTTTAGCTCCTTTTTGGCTCCTTTTTGGCTCCTTTTTGGCTCATCACTAAAAATATTTACAAATCCTTCATGCACAAACAATCTTGAGATAAAATAGCTTCTTGCTTCATCCGTTTCAAATTCAGGTTCAGGAGAACCATTTTTCTTCAATGCATCCAAAATTTTTTTAAATCCAGTATTCCTGCCTTCTGTCAAATGCAATTCTTTTAAAAAATCACCGATCCTGCGATTTCTGTATCTGCGATTTGAAACACGGTAATTCTTCAACCCCTCCCGCGTGACCGAACGATCCGGCCCCGGAAAGCTTACGATTTCAATTCTGTCGCTTTCTATTCGAACCTCAATCGGCTCACGCTCATCATATGCACGATGATAAACGGCATTAGACAATGCCTCCTCCACAGCCGCATATGGATAATTAAAAAAGCGATCCGCCTCGGCCCTGTCAGGATATTTTACCACCTTTTCCGTAATAACTGTATTTCTAATATATTGCAGAGCATCTCTCAACTGCTGATGTATCGGTCCCTTAAACGTCTTCTCAATAATGTCATTTCCGCCTAATCCATCCGGAAACTGAACAACATCTATCTGTGTATACGGGAAGAACTTATCCGGCTCTATACTAAAAAACATCAATCCTACATTTTTCGGTTTTACATATTCCGGCAAGACACTGATGATGTTCATATCCCTGCACACACCAATAATATCATTTGTTTTGGATTTCTCATACAGTGAACTGCTAATTTCTTTTAAATAGTTTTGGATGAGAATTATATTTAAATCCGACAGTTCCGCCTGATGATTCACCCGATCATCAAACGGCACCCTGTTTGCCAGATTAAATAGATCTTTTTCGTCATCATCCGATGGCTCCACAGAATTTGAAGCCTTGCGGATATAATGAATACGCTCCTTATTGTCTCTTGCCATGGTCTTTGGTGATGAATATGGTCTGCTGTCACCTCCTGGACACCAAAGGATAATGAATATCTTCTCCTGATACCTCTCTATCCCTATGATTGGCGTATATGACGGTCTGAGATGCCTGCATTTTGCATAAATTTCTTTCTGGTATGCATCAACTTTATCTAAAGGTACTCCTTTTAATGGATATACAGGCCGTCCATTTTCCTCTTGGACGCCTATGACAATATATCCGCCGCCCCAATTATCCAAATCATTTGCAAAAGCGCAAACGGTCTTCAAGGATGAAGCCGGATCCCATGTTTCTTTGAACTCGATCCGGGCCCATTCGACTACATCGCCTGATAATAATGTTTTTATATTTGTCGGTATTGCCATTACCTTCCTCCAATTTTTCCATCCAAGTATATCTTTAGGTAATTTCTCTAAACAAACATCTTTGCCAACATGAACTTTTTCAAGATCCTTAAACATTCCAGCTTACGTTGATGAAGGATGATAAGGTGGTCGAGCACACGGAAATATTCAACAATCTTGGTTTGTTCTGCCGTTGAAGGCACTGGAATTATATATTCCGAAACACTCTTTGCTGACAGATTTGGCTGTGCAGCTCCTTCATCTCTGACAATTCTTTGTCTATACTCAATATCCGAGTTTAAAATGAAGTACAAATAATTTCCATCTATGTTTTTAGGACGCAACACAACTAATTACGAAGGCAATAAACAATCAAGTTAACAGTGCCATTTTCCAAATCGCATGTATTTATAAACGATATTCCGTCGCCAACTATATCAGCAGCGGTAGGGTATTTAGAACTTTTGTCACCATTGAACAAATCATACGCCTTGATCAGAAAAGAGTCTGACAGGTATTTGTAAAATACAATGCCCAGCAGATAATCCTTATATTCATTTGCATCCATTTTGGAACGCAGGATATCCGCACCGCTCCACAGTACACTGATTAAGTCTCTGCTGTTTTCCCGTTCCGCCATTTTACGCCCCCATCATTACCGTTCAATTTCCACTATGTCATTCATTACACAGTCAGGGGCCATGCAAATCCTTGCCTGCACATTCCTGTCAATCCGTATTTTCCGCAACGGTTTACAATTAACATTCCATATTATTTACAACATAATAATATACGCAATTCTATACTCGAAATTGCATTCAGTGACAGAATAAATTATAGCATATGCCTGTCGCAATTACAATTATATCACTTGAGAAAGAACGACCGTCGCAGGAGACTCCAAAAAAGACCGTTGCATTTCCGAAAATATTTCCGGGTGCAACGATCTTTCTATCGTGTTTCGTTTTCTATACTTTATCGGTTTACAGATATTTCTTAAGTACATCCACCTTGTCGAGCTTCTCCCACGGCAGATCCAGGTCGTTGCGGCCAAAGTGACCATAAGCCGCTGTCTGCTTGTAGATCGGGCGGCGCAGGTCAAGCATCTTGATGATGCCTGCCGGACGCAGGTCAAAGTTCTCGCGGACGATGTCCACCAGCTTCTCATCCGTTACCTTACCGGTGCCGAACGTATCTACCATGACGGAAGTAGGCTGCGCTACACCGATGGCATAGGACAGCTGGATCTCACATTTGTCAGCCAGGCCTGCCGCTACGATATTCTTCGCCACATAACGAGCCGCATAAGCTGCGGAACGGTCTACCTTGGTACAGTCCTTACCGGAGAAAGCGCCGCCGCCATGACGCGCATAGCCGCCGTATGTATCTACGATGATCTTACGTCCTGTCAGACCTGCATCTCCGTGCGGCCCGCCAATCACGAAACGACCTGTCGGATTGATGAAGAACTTGGTATCGGCATCGATCAGTTCCTGCGGCAGTATCGGATCAAATACATACTTCTTGATATCCTCATGAATCTGCTCCTGCGTCACATCATCGTCATGCTGCGTGGACAAGACAACGGCCTCCAGTCTCACCGGCTTGCCCGCCTCATCATACTCTACGGAAACCTGGCTCTTGCCATCGGGTCTCAAATATTTCAAGGTACCGTCTTTACGCACTTTCGTCAGCTGCAGTGCAAGCTTGTGTGCCAGGGAGATCGGATAAGGCATATACTCCTCCGTCTCATTGGTGGCATACCCAAACATCATACCCTGGTCGCCGGCGCCGATCGCCTCGATCTCGGCATCTGACATTTTGTTCTCCTTTGCTTCCAAAGCCTTGTCCACACCCATGGCAATATCCGCAGACTGCTCGTCGATTGCTACCAATACCGCACAGGTATTGCCGTCAAAACCGTACTCGGATTTCGTGTAGCCGATCTCCTTCACGGTATCGCGCACAATCTTCTGCATGTCAACGTACGCATTGGTAGTGATCTCACCGGTCACCAGCACGAATCCCGTACACACTGCCGTCTCACAGGCAACGCGGCTCATGGGATCCTTCTCCATGCAGGCGTCAAGGATCGCATCGGAAATCGCATCGCAGACTTTGTCGGGATGGCCTTCTGTCACTGACTCTGAGGTAAATAGTCTCTTTTCCATTTCTCGTTCTCCTTTTGTTTGTTAGATTCTTTCGGAGTTTCTCTTCTCCGGCAGGAAGCGAATCCGCAAGTTTTTCCGGAAAATCCACTGCGCAAATAAGCAGACTCGGAATGCTGCGCATTCCTCGTTCGCGTTGCTCGTCTTAAGATATGCATTGCCGCTTCCCATGCAAGCATGGCTGCTGCAATGCATATCTTCTGACTCTGCTTATTCGCGCAAAAAATCCGCTTATCGAAATAAGCGGACCTGACAGTCATTCATCAAATCCTCTTATTGTTCGATCTGTCTTACGACAGTGCTTTCGCTCAGGTTGGCACCTTCCTTCTTAAGGGGTTGCCGTGGCTTCACAGATCCTATGTATCTCCACCACTCTGAATAAGAGAAACTCGCACTCTATATAGTTGTCTGTACCTGTAGATACCATACACCCTATATGGCTTTCTGTCAACAGGAAATTCCTTCATCCCACTTTCAGCTTAAACTTCTGCAGATCTCTCTCCGTGGAAACCTTATCGATCTGCGCTCCCAGTCCCTGCAGTTTTAAGTGGAAATCTTCATATCCACGCTCGATATATTTGATATCATCTATCGTCGTGATGCCGTCCGCCGAAAGCGCCGCGATCACCAATGCTGCGCCTGCTCTCAAATCCGGCGCCGTAATGCTGGCCCCAGTATATTTCCCAACACCGTCTATGATCGCCGTATTGCTCTCAACCTTGATGTTGGCGCCCATACGCGTCAGCTCGTCCACATACTTAAACCGATTCTCGAAAATACTCTCCGTCACAATACTCGTGCCGGCAGATAATCCAAGTGTCACCGTGATCTGCGGCTGCATATCCGTCGGAAAACCGGGATAGGGAAGCGTCTTCACATGGGTATGTCCCAGCGGCTTCGCCGCCACAACACGCACCGCGTCATCGGACTCCTCTACCTCACAGCCAATCTCCAACAGCTTCGCGCTGATAGACTCCAGATGCTTGGGAATCACATTCTTGACCGTCACATCACCCTTCGTCACAGCTGCCGCAAACATAAATGTCCCGGCCTCGATCTGATCCGGAATGATGCCATATTCCGTGCCGTGCAGCCTTGCTACGCCTCTGATCTTAACCACATCAGTACCGGCCCCCTTAATGTTAGCGCCCATACTGTTCAGGAAATTGGCAAGATCAACCACATGAGGTTCCTTCGCCGCATTCTCGATCACTGTCTGTCCTTCTGCCATAACGGCAGCCATCATCACATTCATGGTCGCACCAACTGAAACCACATCCATATAGATATGATTGCCTCTTAACTTCTCCGTCTCCGTGATAATCAGGCCATGCTCGATCCTGACATTGGCGCCCAATGCACGAAATCCCTTTATATGTTGGTCGATCGGACGCAATCCGATATTACATCCTCCCGGAAGAGCTACCTCCGCTTTCCTGTATTTGCCAAGCAGCGCCCCCAGCAGATAATAAGACGCCCTGATCTTCTTGATATAATCATCCTCAATGACCAGATCATTGATCCTCGAAGCATTGATCTTAACGGTATGCCTGTCCATTCTCTGAATGATAACGCCGATGCTCTCCATAGCCTGCATCAACACGTTAGTATCCCTGACATCCGGTACATTCTCTATCACAACGGTCTCATCCGTCATAACGGCCGCAGCAAGAATAGCAAGCGCCGCATTCTTGGCGCCGCCAATCTCCACTTCACCGACTAACGGATTCCCACCTTTAATCGCATATTGTTCCATAATAGTCCCCTGTATGATAAACGAAATATAATCAAAATAAGCTGTTCAAAAATTTTATTAAGGTATCTGTATCTTAAATTCCTGCCAAACGACAGAACTTGTACGCATTCATGCTATAAGAATCTTAAATTTTTATTAAAATCACCTACAACAATTATTACCAGTATACCATAATTTGAACTTTTGTAAATGGGCAGATTCACTATAAACATACTGCCTTTATCATCTCAGGTTGTCGTATTCTGCATTCGTCAGTTCATATAATCAAACGGATTAACCTGCGTGCCGTTAACCAGAATCTCAAAATGCACGTGCGGTCCCGTACTGACACCCGTATTGCCGCTCAATGCAATCTTCTGCCCCTGCGAGACAGTCTGCCCCGGAGATACCAGTACCTTACTCAAGTGTCCGTATCTGGTCTGCCTGCCATCCGCATGGTTGATATAGACCACATAGCCATATCCGCTTCCCCAGCCCGCCTTTGCAACGGTTCCTGCGGAAGATGCCATGACTGCCGTACCTACCGGCGTCGCCCAGTCTATGCCCTTATGATTTCTGCTCGCTCCTCTGGTAGGCGCTTTCCTTCTGCCAAAGTTGGAAGTCAGCCGTCCGCCTGAGATCGGTTTGATATAGGTCGGCGGAATCTTCGTACCGCGCTCCACAATCTTCGGTACCGCTTCATAGGTAATCTCTTCCTTGAGGATTTCTCTGCTTACCTCCTCACGGTTACGGTAAGAAACGTTCGCCACCACGATACGATGCCCCGCCGAAGGTTCCTGGAGCGTCTTCGTCTCTGTGGTATACCAGTCGTCATTATCCACATAGACGATCTCCGCCTCATAATCCTCCTCATAATATACCTCTTCCATACGCTCCACCGACAATTCCGGTTCCGGAACCGTAACGATCAGTTCGTCTCCTACCCGGATCATGGAATTCTCGTTCTCTATCGTCTCATTCATCGCGATCAGATCCGCCAGCGGAATCTCGTTCTTCTCCGCGATCTGAGACAAGGTATCTCCCGATACCACTTCATAAATCTGCTCCTTCTCCTGATCTTTCGTCACTTCCTCTATGGCATTCTCCAGGGAAGTCAGTTCATAATCCTGCAGATAGGATTCCACTACTTCCACCGTGTCGCCAAACTCCAGATTCTTAAGTCCCAGCTCATAATCGGAGAACTCTTTCTCTTTGGCAGGTTCCACATCGGCAAACATCTCTTCCAGAGTCGCATCGATCCCGGCGCTGGACATAACTTCTTCTGCCGCCAACGCCTCCGCCTGCTGCTCCCTGGCAGAATAGATCTGTGTGGTCAGCACATTCAATTCCCTGTTGCCGTCCAGCACCAGATCCACATAATACTCATTCGCCTGGTCGAACTTGTCGATGGATGCCTGCAGGAGCGCAAGCACCTCCTCCGTGCTGGCAAGATTTACCGTATACTCATTGATCTTCACCGTGTAGGAGCGATTCAAGGTTTCCTTAACGCTGCCTCTCAGCACTTTGGTCATATTCGCGGTGATCTCTGCCGGATCATCCACCGTTCCCCAGAGCACCTCGCTGCCCTCATAGTGCAGTTCACTGTCTGCCAGCACCAGCTCATCACTGGTTCCCGCCAGCCTCTTGCGAGCGGCGATCAGACAGCGGTCCACCTGCCTGGAATCCTCCACGATACCGACCTTTATTCCGTTCAAGTATACCGTAAAAACATTGTCCCCCGTACTCTCCAGCTTCTGATACGTGGGGAAAAAGAGTATGCTGACAAAAATTGCAGCTGCCGCAACCTTAATATATGCAATTTTCATCTTTTTATAATGTCTACTGATCTTTTTTATCATAATGATTTATCTGTCGTCTGACGAGTTCCTTTTCGTCATTTATCCTTCATATTCTGTAACAAAAACGTAACATTTTTTATTTTATCAGTATTTCCCGCAAATGTAAAGTATTATACATACAGGATCTTACCGACAAACCAAAACAAGGAATCGCCGGCAATTTTCGTACAAACGTTCGTTTTATGGAGACATACGGCCGCACATGTGGTAAAATGGAATCACAGGAACCAAAACCTTTGATCGGAAATCAGAACGGCAGGAACGAACATGGACAGAATCATCTTTCATATAGACGTCAACTCCGCCTATTTAAGCTGGACGGCCTTAGAGAAACTGCATAACGGCTGCGATCTGGATCTGCGCACGATCCCCGCCATCATCGGCGGTGACATGGCTAAGCGCCACGGCGTCGTCCTGGCGAAATCCATACCCGCCAAGGCTTATGGCATCGTAACCGGAGAGCCTATCGTCAATGCACTGCGCAAATGTCCCTCCCTCACCCTGGAGCCACCGGACCATACCCTGTATGACCGCAGAAGCAGGGAACTGATGACACTTTTGTCAGATTTCTGCCCGGATATCGAACAAGTCAGCGTTGACGAATGCTACATGGACTATACCCCCATCCACAGGCAATACGCGTCACCCGAAGAAGCCGCCCATCTGATCAAGGATCGTGTACAGGCAAAGCTTGGATTTACCGTGAACATCGGAATATCCGACCGAAAGGTACTGGCCAAAATGGCCTCGGATTTCAGGAAACCCAACCTGGTGCATACCCTGTACGCACATGAAATACAGAGCAAACTGTGGCCGCTGCCGGTCTCTTCCCTCTTTATGTGCGGTCATTCCAGCGTGGAAACACTGCACAAACTGGAGATTATGACGATCGGGGATCTGGCGCGCGCAGATCGAAGTGTCATTTCGGCTCATTTAAAGAGTCACGGCATCCTTCTCTGGGAATATGCCAACGGTATCGATGCTTCCGAAGTGACCACACAGCAGGCTGAGGCGAAGGGTATCGGCAACTCCACCACTTTAAGCCAGGATGCCGCCGACAAGGAGACCGCTCATCGGGTACTGCTCTCCCTGGCCGAGTCTGTGGCCGGACGGCTGCGCCGCTCCTCTCAGGCTGCCGGCATGATCAGCACAGAGATCAAATACAACACTTTTAAGAAGGTCTCCCACCAAACCACACTCTTAACGCCTACCAGCCAGACAGACCTGATCTATCAGACTGCCTGCAGCCTGTTTGACGAGATCTGGGACGGCACACCGGTCCGCCTGCTGGGCATCCGCTCTTCAAAGCTGACCGCCGAGGGGGAACCCGTGCAGCTTTCCCTGTTTGATCTTCCTGCCCCGACAAGCTCCGGCGCAGTTTCCGGCAGGACGATCGCACCCCCTTCCTCCCACAGAAGAGAACAGTTAGATCAGGCATTGGATGCCATTCGCAAACGTTACGGCGCAGATGCCATTGTCCGCGGCAGCCTGCTGTCCGGCCGGCCGCCAAAAGACGCCAGGAAAACAGACCGCGCCTCTTTCCAGGATTCTCTTCACGAACTCGAATAAGCGGAGTCATTTTCTGCAGCACAAAATAACCGGAAAGAGACATCCATCACCGACGTCTCTTCCCGGTTGTTTCCTTTCTGCCATACTTCTTCTGACTGCCAGCCGGCCGCTTACTACCCGCCGGCCTCTTATTCTCTGCCAGCTGTTTATTACCTGCCGACCGCTTATTATCCGTCGGCCGCTTGCCCCCTGCGCTGTTCCGAACACTGTACCCGAAAGTACCCTGCTCCTTCCCAATCCCGAAATAGCGCCCATGAGAGTAGACAAGCAGTCCTGCTTCCTTCAGGTGAAGCCTCCCTCCGGCATCCAGATATCGCTCATCCACATGCACCGCCAGAACTTCTGCCAGAAACATGGTATGCGTGCCAAGCTTCAGCTGCTGCGTAACCCGACATTCCAGATTGACAGGACTTTCCGCCACCATAGGAGCCTGTACATGCTCTCCCTTAAGAGGAGTCAGATTCATCTCCCTCCACTTATCCGTATCCCGGCCGCTTCTGACGCCGCAGTAATCCGTCGCATAAGCCAAAGACTCCGTAGTCAGATTCACAACAAATTCTCCGGTCTCCTCTATCATGTGATAAGAATACCGTTCCGGTCTTACAGAGATCGATACCATGGGCGGATCCGAACAGACAGTGCCTGTCCACGCCACGGTAAAAAGATTCAAATTGCCCGCTCTGTCAGCCACACTGACCAGAACAGCCGGCAAAGGGTACAGCATATTGCCCGGTTTCCATACCTGTCTGCCCATATCTCCCTCCCGTCCCTGACTCTGAATATTATCCCTCTACCCGGACTTCCTTAAAAAATCCCGGAAAGATTGAAAGCTGGAAACAATTATCCATTAGAAAAACTTAAAGTTAAGCAGTGACAATACCTGCAGAACAATATCCGCGAGCACACCAACCAGGATCAAGATGGAAATCGGCACCAACACTTTACCGCTCTTGTTGACCGGCTGGCTATTCTTCAATTCTTCTGTCTGCTTATTCAGCTCTTCCACAAATGCCGCCTGCACGTTACGATAGACTCTGACATTTTCTTTATGCATAAAATCATCAGACTGGATGAATTTTTCTTCCAGAAGCTTTCTGATCTCCGTCAATGCTTCTCCATATGCTTCCGGCTGTCCCTCGTCCGGCTGTATGGTCTCCAGCCTGTCCATACATTCCTTCAACGCATTCCGTACTTCCGCCGCATTCTCCGCCGTTTTCAGATTGACCTGTCGTATCTCCTGCATAAGGCCGTCATACGCTTTCATCTGATTCTGGAGCTGTTCCATCTTGGCAGCCTCCGCCGTCATATTTGCCCTGATCATCTCCTGCGCATTTCTCTTCTGCGCAAGTTTATCGATAAAAGTATCCATTCTTCCCTCCATTCCGAAGCGTCACAAATTCTTTCTCTTAATCCGCCGGTTCGGATTATTGTCACTGTCACATTTTTTCAATTTTAACACTTTTCCACAATTCTGACAACACAAACCCCCGTTCCGTCACCGGACAAGTCAGATATAACAGAGCAGCTATCCGTGCAGACAGTGTATAAACATTGTATTTTTATGCAATTCGTACATTCTTTCTTGTCATCATACCATTCCAATTATAAATATTTACCATAACTTCATATGTTGTTCATAATTTATTCACATTTTCGCTGTATACTATAACTATATCAAGCAAGGGAACATGTAATGTTTAACATTACACACTAAGATAAATTTTTTTCATAATAGCCCGGACGCCGCAAGGTGTCTGGGCACTCCTCATTTTAGGCCTGTTTTTAGGCTCGTTTTCAGTCCTGTTTTTCCCGTCTGAGAATATAACAAAAACGCCGCGGACAACCGGACAAACCGGTTACTCCACGACGCTCCATGCATCTTTTTGCATCTGTCTCCACCACACCCGGAGTTCTCAAATCCCCCGCCACAGATATTCTCTCACGCTACATACAGGTACATAAACACAAAATGGCAAATGCTGCCGCCCATTACAAACAGATGAAAGACCTCATGAGATCCGAAATATTTATGTTTGGCATTGAAGATCGGCAATTTCATCGCATAGATGACACCACCTGCCGTGTAGATGATCCCTCCCGCTAACAGCCAGAGAAAAGCGCCATGCGGCAGCGTATTCCACAGCGTGCCGAAAACCGCCAGGCAAACCCAGCCCATGGCGATATAGATCACCGAAGAAAACCACTTCGGGCACGTAATCCAGAATGCTTTCACCGTCATCCCGATCAGGGCAATGCCCCACACCACCGCCAGCAGTGTATATCCTATCCGGCCACCCAGCACGATCAGGCAGACCGGCGTATAGGAACCCGCAATCAGGACGAAAATCATCATGTGATCCAGCTTGCGGAACACTTTCAAAATATTCTCTTTCACCGTGACGCTGTGATAGACCGCGCTGGCGCCGTAAAGGGCGACCATGCTGCAGATAAAGACCGCCATGGCGACACAGGCCGTAAAGTCCGCATCCAATGCTACCTTCACCATCAGCGGCGTGGCTGCCACGATGGCCATCATCATACCGATAAAATGTGTAATCGCGCTCCCCGGTTCCCGAATTGTAATTTGCATAAATGACTCCCTTCTTTCCACAACCTAATACAATTAATGATACATGGCAGATATAGTGTCTTTACACTCCACTAACCAATGTCTGTGTTTTTACATGTAGTTTTGAATACTACTTATGATATATACCAATACTACTATGTATCATATGTCAAGTCAATAGTTTTATGCATAACAATCCGGGATTTTTGATCAGGATTCTTTCTTATATTGTTTTACATTGTTTAATCGGTCGTTTCGATCCGCGCTTCCTGCTCCGGTTCAGTCTTCCTCGATCACGTGGATCTCCAGATAGTCGAAATCAATAGTTTCTATAAAATTATCCTGTGTGAATCTCGCCTTATCATGACGTTTGAAGTCCTGAATCGTCGCATCCAGCCAGATCGGCTTGCTTAAGTCGAACCGATAGCATACTTCATCCAGTGCGCGAAACACCTTGTGGGTCCGAGTGTCATCACCGGGGTCCTCGATAACGATGTCCTTTCTTAAATGATTATCTTCAAATATTTTTGCCCATAAACGGAACATATCCTCACCTCTTCTGTCGCTTTACTGCTTACTGACTACTATACAAATCCCCCGGGGAAATGTAAACGAAAAAAGCAAATACTTTTTACTTTTTCTTTCATAGATAAAATGATACACTGATAACAACCCGGCCCATGCGTTTCCTATGCTGTCCCATCTGGTCACTGCAAGGTGATGCGGCGGCAGTTTACATGGAGCCAGAAGTAATACTGAGAAAAGTGAGCAGATATACATCATGAAAAAATTTTCCGAAAAGAACATAAAAATAGTCATATCTCTGACGCTATCCGTCATAAATATAAATTTGGCGGCATCTTTGGAGCCGTGGACGAAATCCTGCGGGAAAATCCCCCTTGCACTTTTTTACGGCATCGGATTCATCCTGTGTTTTTTGCTGACAGCATCTTTTCTGCAGCAGTCCGAACGGCGGCTTAAGCTTCATGCCCTGCTGTGGGGTATTCCCATGGCGGCGGCTCATGTGCTCGGCTGTCTGATGCGGCGGGACGGTACGGCCCTTGGCAGTCTGCAGCAGCTGCCGGCGCTTTTGGCGCAGATCCTTTGTCTGGCTGTCTTTGCGGCCGCCTGCATCGCACTTCTATTACGGAAATTTTCGGAAGTAAAACCCGAGGCTGCCGCCAGCACGGAACAGCTCCGCCAAAATAAGAGCACATCCAACCTGATCAGCACTGTACAACAAATGCAGGGAAAACACCCCTCATGGCAGATCTGGCTATGTTCCACCGCTATGATCCTGCTTTGCTGGCTGCCGGTCTTTCTGGCCTACTACCCTTCCGTATTCGCCTATGACGCGGAAGGGCAGCTCTATCAGGTGTTGGCCCACGATTACAGCACCCATCATCCGCTGCTGCATACCCTATTTTTGGGGGCCTTTTTCCGGTTAGGCGATGTACTGCCAGGTTCCTATCCGGCAGGTATGGCGATTCATTCCATCGTGCAGATGCTCCTTATGGCCACGGTATTTGGGTACACGCTGACCCGCCTTGCCGTCTGGCGCGTTCCCGCCAGGCTGCGGATCATGCTCCTGTTGTTCTATGCCCTGTTTCCGACCAACTCGGTACTGGCGCTTAGCACCACGAAGGATGTCCTGTTCTCTGCTCTGACGCTGCTCTACACCCTATCCGTCTATGAGATGACCGGCAGCACAGGCGACGGTCCGAGACGAAAAGACTGGCTTCTTTACACGCTTTGGACGCTCCTTTTGCTTTTGTTCCGGAACAATGCCCTGTATGCGCTGCTTCTCACGATCCCCGTGATATGCCTTTTGCTCCGCAGAAAAAAGGCAGGCAGCAGTGTATCATGGCAGCGGTATCTCGCCTTTACCGTTCTGGCGATTGTACTGTCCGCGGCCGGCAGCATGGCGCTGAAGACGGCGCTTCACGCCCAAAATGGCAGTCCGAGGGAGATGCTCAGCATTCCCTTACAGCAGATGGCACGCACAAGAGTCAAAGCGGAGGAGACACTTTCCGAAGACATGCGCCGCGAACTGGATCAGTATCTGAGCTCCGAGTGGGTTTTCGCGGCTTATAATCCCTACCTGGCCGATCCGGTCAAAAGCAGGGCCGTCATCCACGATAATCCCGCCGGACTCATCCGGACCTGGGGACGGCTGGGGCTTGAGCACCCCCAGATCTATATCGATGCCTTCCTGGATACTTCCGTGGGCTACTGGTTTCTGGAAGATCGGTCCCATGCCCAGATCTACGGCCTGGGCTCGGAAAGCGGATTCGGCTATCTGTCCACCGACACCAGGGCAATGCCCGCCGGCTTCGAGATCCCGCAGCAGAGCCGCCTTCCCAGGCTGCGTGCCTGGATGGAACGGATCGTGTCCGATAACTGCTACCAGAACATACCCGTTGTACGCATCCTCTTCGCGCCTGCGTTCTACTGGTGGCTCCTGTGCCTGTATATGGCCGTGGTGATCTACAAAAGACAATATCTGCTCCTGCTGCCGGCCGTTTTTCTGGTGTGCTACTACCTGACGCTGCTTTTGTCACCGGCCGTACTGATCCGCTATATGTATCCCTTCGTGACAACATCGCCGGTATTGTTCCTTTGTCTGCATTTCAAAAGCAAACTGTAAAAATATACAATAAAAATTAAATATTTATGAAGTTTTCTAGTGAAACATACGTTTTTTCCATTATGTATGCTATACTGTATTTATAGTTAACGGCCTTGAAAATTCCGGTTCTGTCAAAGTTTCCGTATCGGATTTAGACAAGAAGCGGATGCAGAAATCTATTATGGACCTGCCGCCCGCCAGGCGGCAGCTGAGCATGATAGCCGCTTACTATGATTGATGAATTATGAATTGTTTATTATTATGTAAAGGTGAAGGCCATGGCGCCTGCCAGGCCAAGGGGAAAATTAAGGAATGGAAATAAGAATAGACCGAGACGGCGACATCGACAGTTGGAAGGAAGTGACGCTGATCTATAATTCGGCGCTAAAGCAGATTTCCACGAAGCTGGAAATCCTGAACGATGAATTTCAACACGTACACAGATACAATCCGATTGAACACATTAAATCACGCATCAAGACACCGGAGAGCATCGTCAAGAAACTGAAAAAGCATGGCTATGAATCGACCATCAACAACATGATCCGCTATGTCAATGATATCGCCGGCATCCGTGTGATATGTTCTTTCTCATCGGACATCTACCAGATCGCCGAGATGATCAGCAACCAGAGCGATATCAAGGTCATTTCCGTCAAAGACTACATCGTTAATCCGAAGGCCAGCGGCTACAAGAGTTACCACATGCTGGTGACCGTGCCGGTATATCTGTCAGACCGCATTGCGGATACCAAAGTCGAGATACAGATCCGCACCGTTGCCATGGATTTCTGGGCCAGCCTGGAACATAAGATCCACTACAAATTTGAAGGAAATGCGCCGGAGCACATCAAGGATGAACTGGTGGAATGCGCACAGATGGTATCAGAGCTGGATGCCAGAATGCTGGCTCTCAACGAGGAGATCCAACATATCGGGCAGCTGCAGGCGGCACGTTAATGATACAGGCGAAATATCCAATCGGGCAGGCACGACTTTCATAAGCCGCACCTGCCCTTAGTTTAGGATTATCTACTTCACTTGCTTATTTTCCTTTACTCTCATAGAATTCATTAAACTGTCTCTGATATTCTTCCAGGAATTTATCAATTCCGGCCTCATCCAGCTTCTTCAATGCCTCGTCTATCGCATCATCATATTCAACAAGCCCGTTTGTGATCGGCTGCAGATACTCCTGCTCCACTGCCTGCATCTGTGCGTATTCCGTCTGTACAGGAACCATATCAAAGGAGAATCCCAGATCTTTCTGCGGAATGCATCCCTCATTCCAATTCTCATAAATAGCAATCTGCTCTTCCGTTATGTAATTCTGGTATCTCTTGAAGTTGATATTATCAGGAAGCCATGTCTCAAACAGTGTATCTGTATTGACCATTTCAAGCTGGCCGTCTTCACTCAGATTATAATCCTTCCCCTCTACGCCATACAGGATAAAATCACACCATTCCTGGCTGCTCTGCAACAGATTGATCAGCTTAACATATCCTTCCAGTTCCCGTCCTTCCACATTTGCACTTACAGCAAATGCCGTGGAATAGGTTCCCCTTGACATAAGAGGCTTTTTCGTCTGGTCACCAAGAAAATAGTTTTGAAACTTTGCGTTCGGATCTGCCTTTCTGACCGCATCTTCATATTCAAAAACACGATAACTTGCCCCGGCTGCAAACAATGCCTTACCTGCCATGAATTCCGCATCAATCTGGGAACCGTTCGACATGATATAACTTGGGATCATTCCTTTTTGATACCAGTCACGGAAAATTTTACACGCCTGTTTATACTCTTCCGAAGCATAATAATTATAGACAGTGGGATCATCAGGCTTGTTTCCGTCTGTAGAAACAAAACCATTTAATCGAAATACATTCATATCCGATTCAATCACGCCATTTACCATCTGCGGAAGGATTCCTCCACGTCCAAATGCAATAATATCCGGATGTTTTTCTTTGGCCAGCTCATAGAATTTCTCCACATCTTCCAGCGTCTTTAATTCTGTCATCCCCACTTCTTCCAACAGATCCTGCCGCGTTGTGATAACGTAATTCTCTCCCGCATTCGGTTTATTCCCGAACGGCAATGCATATAATCTGTCATTCACTTTCCAGATATCGAATGCTTCCTCTCCGCCACAATTGTTTTTCAGATCCCCTGCATATAACTCTGCCGCTTCCGTAAGATCCGCATAGTAGCCCTTTGAAACACATTTAGCCAAAAATGCCGTATCCGTATATGTCACAAATTTCTCACCGGAAGAAAGCATCAATTCCGTTTTTCCTCCTGCATACTCCGACCATGGCAGATATTGAATTGTCACATCTACATTGATCGCTTCCAAAACCTTATCCCGAAATTCATTCTCTGCAAATTCGGCCATTCTTGATGAGGATTCTCCATATAAAACCAATGTCGCCTCCGTCGGTTCTGCCTCTTCTTCCGATGCAGCAGCTTCCGTGTTATTCCCCTGCTCTGTTGCGTTCCCCTGACTTTCTGCATCCCCGGATGCGGCTCCACATCCCGAGAGCAGCACAGATATTGCCATACCTGCCGCTGTCATTAACGCCGTCACTCTTTTTCTTTTCATCTTTATATCCATTCCTTTCGCTCCGCTCAAGGCACAAAACGCCATGAAAAA
>CANRZW010000041.1 GCA_947644545.1 uncultured Lachnospiraceae bacterium | reverse complement strand
GGCGGCGTCCTCATTGTAATCCATGTATTCGGAACGGATATCAGTGATGGCGCCGTTTTCCCATGTAAAGAGAAGATAGCTGTAGATGACGGTGTGCTCCTGTAAGAATGCCTCGGAACTGAGGGTGGCAGTCAGCTTTGTCTTCTCGATCTCGTGCTCCTCACAGAACCGGTCCAGATCCGTGGCTTCACCGTCGATGAAAAAGGTGGGCAGCAGGAGCGTGACGGCGGAATCAAAAGGAATCTCTTCCGCGGCAAGCGCCTGATATTCTCCGCCTGCGAGAGAAGTGAAGATCTTGTAATCACCGTAGGCGGCGAGGAAAGTCTCGGCATTGTCGCCGACAGACACTTCTTTGCTGGTGGTATTGGCGGCCGGATCCAGTTCGTAGTCGGCGGCGCTAAGGAGCGGAGCGCTCTCGCCGCAGGCTGTCAGCAGCCCAAACGTCAGGCCGAGGGCGGCCAGTAATGGAATCACTTTCTTCATATCGGTATGTATTCCTTTCTGTATGACATAAAAAAGAATCCTGCCTGCAGGATTCTCCGTCGAGCTAAGCTCGTTTACTTTAGAAAAAATAGCAGGGGCAGTAGGAATCGAACCCACATCGATGGTTTTGGAGACCACTGTTCTACCTTTGAACTATGCCCCTATGGATTGCGGTTAAGCTCTTTCAAACCGCCGAATTGTATTATAGCATAAATGGGGACAGGATGCAAGATCTTAAAAAAATTTTTCGCACCTGCTGCCTGCTTTCTTTTTCCGATCTATACCGATCCCGGTTTCCTTAAAATTCCCAATAAAGTGCAAATGTACAAAACGACTATTGGTTTAACCTAAAGCACAACAAAAATATGTAAAAATAAACAAAAATGCGTCGTTGAATTAGCGTGTTTTTAACAAAAATGCGGATCGGAGAAGTGATCAATCAGCTGGTCTCAGAGGGACTTCTTGTCAAGTATGAGGGAAAAGGAACCTATGTAGCGCCTATTGTGAGAAACAAGTATATCAACCTGATCTGTTCTCCGACCACCAAGCGGAACGACCCTTTCTATAACAGAATGCTGATGGAGCTTACGCAGCGAAGAGCAGCGTGAATATGATTCCCCCTGACCATGGAATCTCTGGAGAAGGGGGATGGGGTTCACCGGTGCTGATCGTGGGGAAGCTGGAGGAGGAACAGATCTGCAGGATACAGATTATGACGGTCTGGTCAGCGTGGAGGCTTATGCGAAGGAGCCGGAGCAGGCTTTGAAACGGGCGGTGTTTTTAAGAGAATATTTTTAAGCAGATATTTCTGAAAAGATATTTCTAAGGAAAGTAGAAGAGAAGGCTGTGCCATGGGCGGTGCAGTCTTTTTTTTGTCACCTTTTAACGGATGAATGCGTGTTCTATATAACAAGGCAGACAAGGGAAGCATACGCGGGGCATTGGAGTGTAGCGAAGGTTTTGATAGAATGGGAACTGGAGGAGCATTTCGGAAGTGAGCTGTGAGGATATGATCGGAAGTGGTTTCCATAAAGTTAAGAGCGGGAGGTGACGGACAGTTGAGAGTGGAAGAAGCGGTTATGGAATACGGTGATATGCTTTTCAGGGCATGTATGGTACTGTTATGCCATGAACAGGATGCCCAGGATGCAGTGCAGGATACGTTCTGCAGATATATGGAGCATTCTGCAGAGTTTCGGAACAAAGAGCATGAGAAGGCGTGGCTGCTGCGGGTGGCGGCCAACAGATGTATGGATGTGCACAGGAGCAGGAGCAGGCATCCTTCGGTGCAATGGGAGGATGTGGATAAGTATTGTGAATTTCCCGAACAGAGTGAAGTCCTGGCGGAGCTGATGAATCTGCCCGACAAGTTGAAGGCGGTGATCTATCTGCATTATATAGAAGGATATAAAGCGGTGGAGATTGCGCAGATGCTGGGCATCACCCTGAATGCGGTGAAGAAGCGGATGCAGCGGGGCAGAGAGTGCCTGAAACTGTCGCTCTATGGAGACGGTGCGCTGCCGTCGGAGAAGATATAAGGAGATAAGGATACAAGGCGTCAGGTGTTTCAGGAAGGAGCGGGATCAATGAGAGCAGAAGAATTGAGAGATGCGGTCAGCGGTATCTGTATGACGGAAGATGAGAAAATGGCAGTGATCAGGAATGTGAAGGAAAGGAAGAACGGAATCCCTTTGGAAAAACAGAATAGCAAAAGCGGAAAGTCCGGGAGACGCAGGAAGGGACAGGAAGCGGGCTGGCGGAAGAATCTGGCAGCGGCAGCAATCGCTCTTGTCGTAATCGGTATCGTGGCGGTTCCGGTAAAGGCGCTTGTCAATTCCCTGGTACGGGAGCGGATGGAGGGGATGTCTGCGGAGGAGAAGGAGACGTATGTGGATACCGTGAAAGAACAGAAGACAGCGGCGGACGGCTTTTCCAGAGCTTATACGGAACAGGAAGAGGCCAGATACCAGGCGCTGGCACAGAAGTATCAGGAAGGCTTCTTTCCGGAGAATGAGGTTCCACAGGCGGCGAATGAAGCGGAGGCGTCAGGCTATGAGTTCTGTTATCTTGTGCCTGAGTCAACCTTCCGGCTGCCGGAGAGGGAACTGACGGATGAGGAGATGCTGCAGATCATTGATTTCCTTGTGAAGAGAGATTATGCCTATTCGGAAGCATATGCCGAAGAACATGCGGAGGAGATTGCGCAGGAAGAAGCACAGGAGCAGGCGGCGATCGATGAGAATGTGGAAGGCGGCGGGATCAGCGAGGAGCGGGCTATCGAGATCGCCAGACAGAAACTTAAGGATATCTTTGATGTCACGGTGGAAGGATTTGAACAGAATTCCTACTATAATGAACCGGAAGAAGGAAGAAGGGCAGACTATTGTGTCAACTGGACCAATATTATCAGCCATAAATATTATTATTTCAATATCGATGCGCAGGACGGGCATCTGATCAACGCGACGTATTCCGGTGAGGACATACTCAGAGAAGGACAGGCGTTGACGATGGAGGAGGTGCAGGAACGGATTTTGCAGCTGCAGGCCGCTGCGGCAGAAGTTATGAAGAATAAGGTAGGGTCAGCCTATGATAAGGTGCATGTCTATTATCTGCAGTATGATGACGGACTGGTGGGACGAAGTGTGATCTTTTATTTTACCGGAGAGGATCAGCGCACGTATGGAATTGCGTATACGTGGAACGGCATTATGTTTGAAATTACGGAGCGGGATATTTCCGCCCTGCAAGACGGTGAGGAGCGGCAGCTGTGGAACGGAGAAGCAAATGACAAGGCGACGGTGGTGTTCAGGGAGTTATAAGGAGACTGGCCGGAGTGCCTGCAAATAGCGTGCCGCCACGTGTTAGATGAAAATTTCGAGAGCGATTCAACGTTTGTGCCGATCCTGCTTTTGGACGGCAGAATATGACAGGATATCCGGTTATACCCGGCAGATCTGTCTATAACGTCTGAAAGCGGTCACCATGCAGAACAGAAGCAGGATGATGGCGATCGCCAGCGTGGTATAGACAGCTGCCATGCCGTTTCCATCGTTCAGACTGCCGTAGCGGATCCGTGAGATTTCTATCAGGACATCGCGGCAGATCAGCAGATAGACCGGTGAGGAATAGATCAGACAGCTCAGCAGATAGAAGAACCATGCACACAGGGTGAGGAAAGCAGCGTGCGGCGCGCGGTCGACGGAGAGGATCATCAGCAGGGCTCTCAGGCTTTGTTGCAGCGCGAAGCCCAGAAAAGGCAGCGCATAGAAGATGCCTGCGGCCACAACGGCGTGAAAGGAACTGCGGCAGTGGGCAGAAATACAGATCGTAATGGCACAAAGCTCCAGGATGCCAAGCAGGCTTACAAGCAGTACTTCTGCCAGATATATGCCGGTGGACTGCATCAGGACCGGAACAGGGAAAAACCACCAGTGTGTGATCAGGCCGGCGATGCAGTCAAGACCGTCGATTCCGTATACAATGGCGTGGAGAAGTAGGCAGAAGGAGGTCGAAAGCAGCCAGACACCGAACGACACGCTGAAAGCCGCTGCGATCTTGGCCAGGGTATCGGAAGAGGGGCCTTCCTTGGTGGTAAACAGCAGAGGCTTCATGCCGGTCTGCTCTTCCTCCGAGAAGACGACGGAGACGATATACAGGATCAACATACTGGCGCCCAGCATCAGCGTGCCCAGCATGTTTAAGAACTGATCCCATCCGGCAAAGTATCCGAAGTAAATTTCCATGCCGGCGGTATCGTGATATTGTCCCAGCTCGGTTTCGGCCAAAGGGATGGCTTTCGTAGCCGGACGATAATCGTCCCAGCCGTTGTTATAGCCGTCAGAAGCGTATTCCATAATGAAATTATTGAGGAAATTGCCCTCCAGGCGGTTATAATCGTCCGGCTTTCCCTGGGGAAAACCGTATTTGTCCAGAATACGGGCTACCTTTTCATCAGTCAGTACGCCCTCGAATTCTTCCGTGATCCGGCGGTTCATTCTGACCGCCTCCAGACCGGTGTATTCCACGCCGTTGACAACACAGTATTCGCCCTGTAAGTCCTGCAGGAAGAAGAACAGGCCAAGGAGCAGGACAAAGAGTAAGCCTGCAAGAAAGGATTTCTTGTGACATAATTTGTATAATTCCATTTTATAGAGACGCATGATCGTTATCCTCCTCTTATATGGTGCCTGAGAGTGCGTGCGGTTCATAATGCTCTCGGACAAAGTAGTTACGGTCGTTTGATCAGATACAGATAGGCATCTTCCAGCGTTGCCTCTGCCGGCTGCGCATCAGGCGTCGGTTTCCCGTCAGATACGATGCGAAGCTCCACTTCCCGGCCCTGGTGGCGCAGATTGCTGATAACATACTGCCGGTCCAGCAGATCGACGTCCGCCTCCGGGACGAGGCATTTCCAGACACAACCGGCCGCCTTTTCCAGGAACAGGGATTCGTCACCCATATGGATCAGGCTGCCGTCTTTCATGAGCAGGATCTTGTCTGCGATATATTCCACATCCGAGACGATATGGGTGGAGAGCAGGACAAGCCTGTTTTTGCCCAGAGAGCTGATGATATTGCGGAAGCGGACGCGCTCGCCGGGGTCCAGGCCGGAGGTGGGTTCGTCCAGGACGAGAATCTCCGGGTCGTTTAAGAGCGCCTGGGCGATACCGATCCTGCGGATCATGCCGCCGGAGAAGGTCTTGAGTTTGTTCTTTTTTTCGGCGGACAGGCCCACAAGCTCCAGCAGTTCTTCGATCCTGTCGCGGGCATATTCCTCCGGCAGTGCTTTGAGAGCCGCCATATAGTGTAAGAAGCGGAGGGCCGTGAAATCCTTATAATAGCCGAACTCCTGGGGAAGGTAGCCTAAGAGCATCCGGTATTCCCCCCCTAACTGCCGGATCGGGATGCCGTCGCACAGGATCGTGCCGGAGGTCGGTTCCAGGATGCCGCAAAGCATCCGCATCAGGGTTGTCTTGCCGGCGCCGTTTTCGCCCAGCAGTCCGTAGACGCCGTGCTCTAAGCCGACGTTGATATCACGGACGGCGGTTTTGGTCTTGAAGGTTTTGTTCAAGTCGGTCAGTTCCAGTTTGTGCATAAGATCTCTCCTTTGTTTATTTTGTGAAAAAGAAGTTTCGCCTCTGCAATCAGGACGACGATACCGGCAAAGAGCGCGGCGGCCCAGAGAAAAAGCGCAGATTCCGTGTATAATGTCTGACGTTGTGAAACGGACAGGCACAGCAGGGACAGCGGCAGCAGGAAGGCGGCGGAGAGCCAGGCATGACGGCGTATCGGTTCCGCGAGCATACAGGCGAAGCAGACGCATTGCATAAGGATAAAGGGAACCAGCACATACAGGCCGATCTGCAGCAGACGCAGTTTCCACTGGAAGCTTACCAGCACAATGGCGGCGGATACGGCGGCCAGATTCAGGATACCGGAAGTTATAAGAGACAGCGACGCAAGTTGATTGACATGGAAGAAGCAGGTACCATGTAACTCCGCCATGCCGGTAAAGCAGACTTGCCGGAATTCAAAGGCGGAGAAAAGCACGAGGAAACAGGGCAGGAACATGGACGTGAGCACCATGATCCGCGCTCTTATCTCCGGTGGAATATCCAGGGTTCCCATGAAAAGGAGCAGAAGCAGCATGACCATACAGCAGAGCAGGTGGATGCCGGGCAGATTTCTGTCTGTATAACGGATCAGGTGTATGAGCAGCAGTCTTTTGTTCTGCATGGGGCGCACGGTCCGGTGCCGGAAGGTATGCTGCAGCAAAAGAAGCGTGTCGGCCCGGCGCTGCTCGTCGATCGGCAATTTGGTATCGGCAGCCGCAAACAGGGAGCGCAGAGCGCGGTCATTACGCGGGATGCGCCCTGCGGCATGGTTTCTTGATTTTCCGATTAAATGCGTAAGATTATGTTTCATCAGGATCCTCCAATAGGTTGTACAGGGCTTTGACACCCAGACGGTATCTTGATTTGGCTGTTGACAGATTGCAGCCGGTAATACGGGCTATTTCATGAAAAGGCAGTTCCTCGTAGATTCGCATCACGATGATCTCCCGCTGTTTTACGGGCAGTTTCTGCAGTGCCTGGTGCAGCAGCAGGGAATCTTCAAGCTGCGACAGCTTTCGGTCTTCCACGCCGGGGAAAGCCGCGTCTTCCAGGCAGACGGTATCCTTCCGGTGATAGAAATAGTCACGGCACAGATTGCGCGCGATCATAAGGAGATACCCTTTGAGATTCTGATGCCGGTAAGAATCCATGTACTTGATAAAACGAAGAAATACTTCCTGCGTGAGATCGTAGGAGTCCGTCTTCTGTCCTGTCAGATACAGGCAGAAGCGGTAAATGTCATCGTAGTAGCGGCCAATGAGGGTATTCAGCGCGTCGCTGTTTTTGTTATGAACTTTCTGCATCAGTTCTTTGTCGGTCAACTGTCTGTCCCTTGCTTTCTGTCTTATGTTTCTCTATACAGCCATTGTTAATAGAAATAACTGATTCTATCATACAAAAGATTACTCTGAAAGTGAAAATTTTTGTTAAAGATTCGCTGTGAAGCAGGACCAGGGTCTCTTGACAGGGCAGAAGAGAGGGGGTAGAATGAAGTTAAATTACAACGGTGTTTTTATAGGCGGTCTGCGGCATGACAGACTGCGTGTATAAGGAGGATTATGGTTATGCGGTTGCGTCTTAAGAAAGCGGCGGTTTTGGGGCTGGTGAGTATGCTTGTTTCCACGGTGTTTGTTATGCCGGTCTCGGCTCATGGACATCATGGCAGACAGACAGGCACGGGATGCGGATACGATCATGAGCATCTGTGTGAGGTTTGCACGGTGGAAGATTGTACGAGAGTCGGCTGGCATGTGCATGACGGCGGCACTTACTGCGGGTACGATCATGTGGACGGTTACTGCGACGGTACCTGTGACGCGGTCAGAGTCTGTGCGGTATCCGGCTGTACCGAGACGGGACACCATGTGCATGACGGGAAGAGTTACTGCGGGTATGATCATGAGAGCGGTTACTGTGACGGTACCTGCGACAGCATTGCGGTTTGTGCGGTAGAGGGATGTGTGAAGACAGGGCAGCATACCCACGACGGCCATACTTACTGCGGATATGCGCACAGCAGCGGATACTGCGATAATTCCTGTGCACAGCCGGTTCAGGCAGGCACGGGCAGGAGAGGATGCAGAGGCCATCGCGGTCATCATTGAGAAGCGGTAGATGCTCCGGCGTGGTGGATGCGTGATACCGTTAAGAGAGAACGAACGGAAATCATGTAGAGTTTAGGATAAAACCTTACGGATATAAGGAGCAGGAGCTGAAAATCCGTAAGGTTTTGTTTTTTCTGCACAATTGTGCTACAATGTTCTCAGAGTAGAATAGAGGGTAGCAGGCATCCCGAACAGGAAAAGGATAGGAACTGTAGTATGCATAACAGCGAGAATATGGAAAACAGTGACCAGATCATTGAAGTACAGAGGAAGCGGATCGCGGAATTGGAGCGGGAGATAACCACGCTTAAGGAGGCTCTTATGGCTGCAGAGGAAGCCAATAAAGCCAAGAGCCGTTTCCTTTCCAATATGTCACACGATATTCGTACGCCTATGAACGCGATCATGGGCATGACTTCGATCGGCTTGTCTCACATTGACGAGAAGGCGAGGGTACATGACTGTCTGGGGAAGATTCAGACGGCGGCGACCCACCTGATGAGCCTGGTCAATGATGTGCTTGATATGTCCCGTATTGACAGCGATCGTTTGACGTTGAATGAGGAACCTTTTTCTCTTGCGGATCTGATCCATGATATTTCGGTCATTGTTCGGCCGCAGGCGGCACAGAAGAAGCAGACGCTTAAGATAGAGATCGGCCGGATTGAGGAGGAAGATCTGATCGGAGATCCGCTTCATTTACGGCAGATTCTGGTCAATATCATCGGTAATGCCGTGAAGTATACGCAGGAAGCCGGAGAGATCGAGGTGTGGTTTGCGCAGCGTTATGCGGAGGGCGATTCGGACAGGGTATGGCTTGATTTCTACTGTAAAGATAACGGCATGGGCATGAGTCCGGAGTTTCTGCAGAAGATCTTCGTACCTTTTGAGCGGGTGCACAGCGAAGCGACCAGTAAGATAGAGGGTACCGGGCTTGGCATGTCTATCGTCAAGAATCTGGTGGAGCGTATGGAAGGGCAGATCCTGGTGGAGAGTGAAGAGGGGGCCGGCAGCTGCTTTACGGTAAATCTTCCTATGATAATGGCGCCGCAGGAGACAACAGCCCTGCATCTTCCGGAAGGCGCGTCTGTGCTTATTGCGGAGAAACGGAAGGAACGGGCCGGCCAGATGGCCAGATATCTGCGGGAGGTGGGACTTGTCTCCGTTCATCAGGAGGCGGGGGCTCAGGCGGTCACCTGGCTGACGCAGGCGCAGTATGAGGGGCATATGCCCTGCGCTATGCTGGTAGGAGAGGAACTGTCGGATATGCAGGTGTTACATCTCGCATCTCATGTGCGGCAGCTGGCAGGCAAGGAATTTCCGATTCTGCTCGTGTCGGAGGCTGACTGGGTACAGCTGGAATATCGGGCGACGAGAGCCGGGATCAATGGGTTCGTTCCCTGTCCTTTGTTTAAGAGCAGGCTCCTTGGAACGCTGTCGAAGCTTCTGGGAGAATCGGGCGTTGACGATGACCAGGCACAGCGGGAGCTGGATTACAGTGCATACCGGATTCTGCTGGTAGAGGATATTGAGCTGAATCAGGAGATCGCGGTGGAGCTTCTCTCTGTCACCGGTGTGCAGGTGGAGGTGGCTGATGACGGTGCGCAGGCGGTTGAGAAGTTTGAGAATTCGCCGGAAGGTTATTATGATCTGATCTTTATGGACATTCATATGCCGGTGATGGACGGCTATGAGGCTACACGGCGGATACGCGGGATGGACAGACCGGATGCCATGACCGTGTGGATTGTTGCCATGACGGCGGATGCGTTCGTGGAAGATGTAAGGCAGGCGAAAGAATCGGGTATGAACGAGCATATTTCCAAGCCCGTAGAGCCCAGTCGCCTGCAGGAGATCTTATACAGACAGTTTTCCGGTTGATGCGGATGAGAAGGTGCGGTATTTACTCGATGGAAGCAGGCGTCTGTGCCGGGGAAGATATGGTGCGGATGAAAGAAACGGCGGCGCCGTAATCAGTGACAAGAGCAGAAGGGGAGAAGCGGGAAGGAATGCAGCCCTATCAGGAAGAATATATTGCAAATTTAAGAGAGATCGCCGCCCTGGCGGCGCGGAAGAAGACGGAAGGGTATTCGCTTACGGGTTATCAGGAGGCGCTTGTTAAGAACCGGATGCTGATCGTGCAGAAGGTAGAGCGCAACATGGAACTGCTCAGAGAGGGTCTTTTCCCCTTGCTGGATCATCTTCTGGAGGCGGGAGAAGAAGAACTTGGGCAGCTGCAGGAATTTGCCGGCAGGTTGTTTCAGGTCGGTGAGGAACTGGATGTCGGCCTGTTCTGTCAGATTCACCAGGCGCTGCTCAACTGTGCGCGGTTGAAGAAGGATCAAAACGGCATGATCCGGGAACTGTACTGGCTGGGGATCGGACGGAATAACCGTTGCAGCAAGCTGATCGGGTTGGAATATCCCGTGATAGAGAATTATATCTTCGAGATGCGGCTTTGTTTTACAGAGGCGGGCGCTTATCTGAAATATTTTGATGAGATCGAGGATTCCGAGACCAGAGGTTATATTCTGCGCGCCCGTGCCAATACGGCGCTGGGGCAGTATGCGTCGGCCAGTGAGAAGATCGCGCGGGTCAGGCAGACGCTGCAGATCCTGCAGGATCATTATTATCAGGACAAGGAACCGGGTCTTCCCTGGGAGCGTTATATTTTCATGGCGCACAGGCAGATGGCCAGCAGTATTTCTTACAGCAGGGAGAATGTCATGACTGCGGAGGACGTGGAGTCGGTCATGGAGTCGGTCTATATCGTCTATCAGGCGCATATGCAGGAGGCGGCAGAGCGGGGAGAACATCCGCCGATCCATTCGGCATTTAATTATTGTGCGATCTCGTACTACTGCGGACTGGATACGTTTGACGGTCTGCTGACCAAGACGGAACATCTGATGGATACGACGGAGATTACCGACTTTTCTTCGGAAAATATGTATGGGATGATTTCGCTGCCGGCTTTTTATCTGCAGTATCTGAAACAGTTTCCGGAAAGGATTCCGGGACGGATGAGCTATATCGAGAATCTGTATCGGAGGATTCTGGATTATGTGGATGTATTTCCCGATGCGCCGGAGAACGAAATGCTTTTCCTGTATCTGCGTCAGCTCGCCAACAATTATATTGAGACGGCCGACAGCATCCCTTACGGGGCGTTTCTGTTGAAGCTTCTTATGCGGTTTGCACCGGATATCTATGTGCAGTCTTATATTGTGGCGAAGGCTGCGGCTGCCTTCTGTGAGATGATTGTGGCGGAGGAACCGGGATTTTTTGATGATATCGAAGAGATCAGCAGGATAGAAGATTTGCAGGAGAAGAAGCATGAAGTCGGGAACTTTGCGATGGCCTGCGGGCTGCTGCATGATGCGGGTAAGATTAATTTCATTAATCTGTATGCCCAGACAGGACGGCAATGGTTTGAGGAGGAGTATGAAATGACCCGCCTGCATACAATAGTCGGGGAGAGCTGCCTGCGGGAATGCGCGTCTACGCGCCGGTATGCGGCAGCGGCGCTGGGACACCACAGCTGGTATGACGGTTCCCACGGGTATCCTGATGCCTATGAGAGGCTGGCCTGCAGAGAGCGGCAGATGGTAGATGTGGTCAGTCTGGTCGACTGGCTGGAAAATGTGACCGATGCCCAGTGTTTGTTTACAGGCGTGAGGATGACTTTTGATGCAGCCGTGAAAACCGCTGTCAGCCTGGAAGGAAGACGATTTTCGCCGCTGCTTACGGCAAGGCTGCGGGACGGACAGATCGTAGCGCAGCTGGAGAGGGCCTTTGCGGAGGGAAGAAAGGAAGCCTGCAGGCAGTTGTATGAAGAAGATTTTATCTTCGATCATCCGGCAAAATAGCAGCAGGGATTTCGAAGCAGAACCAGGAATGTATAGAGGTATAATCGTAACGGATTAAAAGATGAAGGAGGATACTGTCATGGCAGCAAGTGAGTACACATCAGCGTTAAGACAGGGGCGCCGCAGTTACCGGGCGGCATTAACAAGAGGAGAATATCCTTATCTCCCGGTATTGGATGAGATCATGTCCTATACGGAGATCGCGGGGATGGAAAATATAGGGATCATGGATATTCCGTTATCCAAGATCGTGGGAACGAAGACGGTCGGACGGTCCAACGCATTCGCGGACAATTTCATGCCGCTTCTCCCGGAAGAATCGGAATTCGGGATGAAGTGGGCGGCGGTTTACAAGCATCAGATCGAGGACGGAATCAGTGATCCGATCGTGGCTTTTGAATTTATGAATCAGTTCTATGTGCAGGAGGGGAATAAGCGGGTCAGTGTCATGAAGTATATTAAGACTTACAGCATTGCGGCTTCCGTTACCCGCCTGGTGCCCAAGAAGACGGACGATAAGGAGAACCGTCTCTATTTTGAGTTCCTGGATTTCTACGAGGTGTCTCACAGCTATGATGTCTGCTTCACCAGAGAAGGCAGCTATAAGAAGCTGCTTAAGCTGATGGGAAAGAAAGAGGATGAGGTCTGGAACGACGACGACAGAATGAATCTGCATTCGGCCTGCTACAATTTCGAGAGGGCATTTATCAGGGAACATGGGGAGAACCTGGATATCAATGTGTCCGACGCGTTCCTGATCTACGTGGAGATCTATGGGTATGATAAGGTGAAGGGACAGACGGAAAATGAGATCGTAAAGGCGCTCCAGAAGATGTGGACGGAGATCACGCTGGCCGATCAGGGCAGCCAGGTAGAGCTTGTGCAGAATCCTGAGCAGACGAAGGCAACCCTTTTCAACAAGCTGATCTCGACGGGGATACCGGATTCTCTGAAGGTAGCGTTTATCTATACAAAGACGATAGAGACTTCTAGCTGGGCCTATGCGCATGAGCTGGGCAGGCACTATCTGGAGCAGGCTTTCGAGGGCAGGATCAAGACGATGTCTTTCGATAAGGCGGATACGGAAGCCGAGGTGGAGGCGGCCATCGAGCTGGCGGTTGCCGCGGGCTGTGAGCTGATCTTTACAACGGCCACGCAGATGGTGAACCAGAGTGTCCGTTCTGCGATCCAGCATCCGAAGGTAAGGATCTATAACTGTTCGATCATGATGTCTTATTCGTCGATCTGCACGTATTATGCGAGAATGTATGAATCCAAGTTCCTGCTGGGCGCGATCGCGGCGGCGCTGTCCAGAACAGACAGGCTGGGTTATGTGGCCGATTACCCTATTTATGGGGAGATGGCTAATATCAACGCTTTCGCGTTGGGCGCCAAGATGATCAATCCCTTCGTGGAGGTGCATCTGGCGTGGACGAAGGTCAAGGGAACGGATGCGAGAGAGAAACTGCAGCAGGAGGGGATTGTTTTTATTTCCGACAATGATATGATCACGCCCGGAAACGCCTCCAGACAGTACGGCATTTATCTGAAAAAGGAAGACGGAATGCTGGAGAATCTGGCTACGCCGATCTGGCACTGGGGCAAATTCTATGAGCAGATCGTCAGAAATCTTTACAGCGGCGGCAGTACGGAGGCAGATACGCAGAAGGGGAAAAAGGCAGTCAACTACTGGTGGGGCATGTCTGCGGATGTGATCGATGTGATCTGTTCAAAATCCATGCCGCACGGCACCAACCGTCTCATTGAGTTTCTCAAGAACTCCATACGGGCCGGAGCCTTCCATCCTTTTGACGGTCCGATCTATGCACAGGGCGGTGTACAGCAGTGTGAGAAAGGAAAGAGTCTGCAGCCCGATGAGATCATAACCATGGACTGGCTGGTCGAGAATGTGGTAGGACGGATTCCTGATCTGGATGAATTGACGGAGGAAGCTAAGGCATTGGTAGAGTTCCAGGGAATCAGAGTAGATGAATCCGACACGGCAAAGAGTAACGCTGTATCGAAGGACGAACCTGCAGAGAACGGAGGAATCGCATGAAGATCCTGGTGCTTGCCGACCAGAAATCAAAATATCTGTATGATTTCTATGAGCCGGATAAACTGAAAGATATCGACCTGATCATATCCTGCGGTGATCTGTCTCCGGGTTATCTGTCTTTCTTCGTGACGCTCTGTAATGTGCCGCTGCTTTATGTCAGGGGCAATCACGATGATAAGTATGAGAAGACACCGCCGGAAGGGTGCATCTGTATTGAGGATGATGTATTTGTATATGAAGGGATCCGTATTCTCGGGTTAGGGGGATCCATGGAATATATTCCGGGAGCAAAGAATCAGTATTCGGAGAAGGGGATGCGCAGACGGGTGCGTAAGCTGCGATATAAACTATGGAGGCACAGGGGATTTGATATTCTTGTGTCCCATGCGCCTGCGTATCAGATCAATGATCTGGAAGATCTGCCCCATCGGGGCTTTAAAGTCTTCCGGACATTGCTGGAGAAATATGAGCCTAAGTTCTTTTTCCATGGACACGTACATGCCAACTACAGCAGGAAGTTCAAGCGGCAGGATAATTTCGGCAGTACGACCATTGTCAACGGGTTTGAGTACTGCATTGTGGAGTATCCGCCTCTGCCCGAAGATGGGACAGGCAGTTCTCCGGCATGATGCTTAAAAGGGCTGCGCCAGGGGATCAGTTCTTCCCCGACAGCAGGGCATCCAGCTTCTCCACCGCGCTGCGGATATAGTCTCCCATGGGGGCTTCGGCAAGGCCTGCGATGTAGTGATTGCAGCGGCTGACCGGGATCAGGATCTTGAAGGCGCGGCTGGCGCTGACAGCATTGGCGATCGTCGGCGTGATTTCCCCCAGGAGAGCATTGGCGAAGACAATACCGATGGGGCCGACGATGATATCGGAGTCGGCCGCGTTGACGATCACCGCATTGTCTCCGGTTGCCCCGTAGTCTGCGCCTGCTTTGAGCATGGCAGCGGTGGCGGCGCTGTTGGTGCCGATGGCATACAGTTCCAGTGTTTCATGTTTTTTCTTAAGTTGTTCGATGACGGTGCGGCCGATACGGCCGCCCTGTCCGTCTATGACGGTAATCTTCATTCGGTTTCCTCCTTATGATTCCTGGGTTATTGCAACATTATCTTTGCGGTTTATGCTCCCGCAGGGCCGGGCAGCTCTGCCTTGCCACATAGGGAGTTGGAAAGATAACGCTGGTCGGGGCGTATTTAAAGTTGGTAAGAGAGTCCGACAGTATTTTCAGGCATTCATTGGCCATATCCTCCAGCGGCAGACTGATCACGGAGAGAGAAGGAATGCAGTATTCCTCAAGTTCCGGTCTTCCGCTGCCCACACTGATGATCTCGATCTGCTCGGGAATGCGGATCCCCTTCTCGTAGAAAGCCTTAAGTGCGCCCAGGGCAATGCTGTCGGAAGTGCAGAAGAGGCAGTCCGGCAGGGGATTCAGGCCGCACAGTGTGAGGGCGCCGAGGTAGCCGCCCTGCATGGTATCTTCTACCATAACGGAGACGGGACGTTCCATGGCGGACTCGCTGGCCTGGAATTCAAAGACATTTGTTCTGATATTCATCCCGGAAAACGTGGCGGGAGACTTCAAAAGAGCCGGATGTCTTTTGCCATGAGCGGCAAATATATTGGCCGGCAGAAGGCCGATCGTCTTGTCATCCATGTTTACGGTTGCATATTTCGAGGAGTATCTGTTATACAAAACAATTGGAACATGGAAATCATTGGCTTCCAGATATTCCATATCGGACTCCGAAGGGTTACAGATGATGATCGCGCTGGCGGTGAGCACAGACTCCTGTGTCAGTACGTCCAGCAGATGATTGTTCTCATAAGGCACGATGGAAAGCTGAAACTGATAGTTGTTTTCCATGATGGCGGCCTGCAGCCCTTTCAGGAACCGGGAGAGCAGATGAATCCGGTTATCGGATACCCAATAGAGGCAAATATTTGCCTTTGCGGAGAGGCTTCCCCGCAGTATCTTGGCCTGAATATTTGGCTTATATCCCATTTCCTTGGCGGTATCCAGGATTCGCAGCTGTGTTTCCTTCTTGATCTTTCGCTTATCGCCGTTTCCTTTCAGAACGATGGAGACGGTGCTGGGGGAAAGGCCCAGTCTGGCAGCGATATCCTTAAGGGTAGTCATGATAAACCTCCGACCTGTAACGGTTATTCTTGATTCTGATTTCTTCCATATATAATATACCACATACAATATACCACATCCTACGCAGCCTGCCGCCCGGCGGGCCGCATGGCCATCTATCCTATGGAAGTCTCTGCCTTTCATACTAAACGACAGTAATCCGAAATGCAAGTTAAAAACAGACAGTATTTGATCCAAAATAAAGTACAACGTTGTATCTTGACAAAGTACATCCCGGTGGTATACTGATGATATAAGTACAACGTGGTACTGATTTGGATAGTGAAGCATAGACTGTATTGCCGTGCAAGCGGCGTTATGGTAACAGAAGGTAACAAAATTATCAAAAAGGAAGGGTAAAAGCTATGAAAAAGATTGCGATTGGCGGCGGTCAGGGCTTTTGGGGGGATTCTCCGGATGCCGCGCTCCATATGCTGCGTCATGCGGACATTCAGTATATGGCCTGCGATTATCTGGCGGAGCTTACCATGTCCATCATGGCCAAGCAACAGTTGAAGGATCCAAGCAAGGGGTTCGCCCCGGATTTCGTGACGAGGATCTTGAAAGACGGCGGCAAAGAAGCCTGGGAAAAGAAGATCCGTATTCTGACCAATGCCGGCGGCATGAACATCACGGGATGCGTGGAGGCTATCAGACAGTGGGCGGAAACTGCCGGGATGAAGGGCTATAAGATCGGCTATGTGACAGGCGACTCCATCAAGGAGAAGATCCCCCGGCTCTTGAAGGAAGGCTGGACGTTCCCGAATTTCGATTACGATGGTGATTTTAACGAGATCGTTGACAAGATCTACAACTGCAATGCCTATATCGGCCATGAGAAGATCAGGGAATGCTTAAACCAGGGGGCCGACGTGGTGATCACCGGACGGGCGGCGGATTCTGCCCTGTTCTTAGCGCCTTTTGTCCATGAGTTCGGCTGGGCGGAAGATGACTGGGATAATCTGGCAAGAGGGATTATGGCAGGCCACTTATTGGAGTGCGGCGGCCAGGGAGCAGGCGGCAACTATATGTATGACTGGCGCAGCGTTCCGCGAATGGATGAGCTGGGCTTCCCCATTGCGGAGATCACGGAGGATACTTTCGAGATCACGAAAGCGCCGGACTGTGGCGGTGTGATCTGTGAACAGAGCTGCAAAGAACAGTTCCTCTATGAAGTGTTAGATCCCGCCAACTATATGACGCCCGATGTCAATGTGGATATCAGCAAGGCGACCATCACACAGGTGGGGCCTGACAGGGTGCGGATCGGCAATATTCACGGCAAGAAGAGACCGGATGATTTGAAGCTGTGCGTCGGATATCACAAGGGATGGAAGACCGTATCGATGTTAAGTTTCGCCTGGCCGGATGCCTATGAGAAGGCACAGTACTGCGCGGACGTGATTATGAAGAAAATGGCAAGGCGGGGGATGAAGGCAGACGACGTACATATCAGCTATATCGGCGTGAACAGTCTGCATCTGAATGTAGCCGATATGCGAGAGGAATCCCTTAAGAATCTGAATGAGTGTGTACTGCGGATCGCTGTGTTCAGCGAGGATAAGTCCGAATGTGCGAAGATCATTCCCGAGATCAGTCCGCTGCAGTTAAACGGACCTCCGGGAGCTTCCTTCTTCGGCGGACGTGCCCATGTACAGGAAGTAATGGCGCTGTGGCCGACCTATGTTCCAAGGGATGCCCTTGACATTCAGGCACATATTTTGGAAGTCTAATTTGTCAGGTTGAGAGAAAGGAAGGAATGTAAGATGGCGGAAATCTATTTGAATGATATCGCTCACGGCCGCAGCGGAGACAAAGGGGATACGAGCAATGTGTGCGTCTATGCGAGAAAACCTGAATATTATAAGATCATCGAAAGAGAAGTGACACCGGCGGCGCTGCATACCCATTTCGGCGATATGGTGAAGGGGGAGATCATAAGATATGATATCCCGAGCCTGGGAGGCTTTAATTTCGTGATGAAACATGCCCTGGGAGGCGGCGCTACCATGAGTCTGCGGCTGGATTCCCTGGGAAAATCGATGGGAAGCGCAGTGATGCGGATGAAGATCCATGTGACACAGGAAGAGCTGGCAGAGATCACGGGCGGATCCGTAAAAGGGGATATTGAGGAGGTTTAGAATTGAGCGGCGAAACGATTCAGGATATACAGGCATTACAGGATTTGAAGGTGCTCGATCTGACGAGAGTCGTAGCCGGACCCTATGCCGGATCCATTCTGGGGGATTTTGGAGCGAGTGTATTGAAGATCGAAGTTCCCGGGCGCGGTGACGACGCGCGGGGATATGGGCCTTATGAAAACGGTGAGAGCATGTACTATGCGAACTTAAACCGTAATAAGAAGGGGATTACGCTCAACCTGAAGGCAGATGCGGGGAAAGAGATCTTCCTGAAGCTGGTCAAAGATGCGGATATTCTTTTGGAGAATTATCGGCCGGGGGTAATGGATAAACTGGGACTCGGCTATGAAACGCTGCGCGGGTTAAATCCCCGCCTGATCTACGGGGCGCTTTCCGGGTTCGGCTCCTATGGACCTTATTCCCAGAGACCGGGTTATGACATTGTATCCCAGGGAATGGGCGGCCTTATGAGCATTACCGGTGCGGAAGGCGGTGAACCGACAAGATCCGGTAATGCTATGGGAGATATACTGGGCGGCATGAATCTGGTGATCGGCGTCCTGCTGGCGGTTCATGCAAGAGACCTGACAGGAGTCGGTCAGAGGATCGACATATCGTTAGTGGACTCTGTTGTGGCCAGTCTGGAGAACGCCTATATCCGCTACTTCAAGTCCGGGCAGATTCCGGAACGGACCGGCAATGCGTACGCTTCCATTGCGCCGTATGACACTTATATAGCAAAGGACGGCTGGGTCATTCTTGCCTGTGGTAATCAGAAGTTATATGAAAAGTTCTGCACAGAGGTATTGGATATGCCCTGGATGATCACGGATGAGCGTTTCCTGACCGTGCCGCTGCGGGTAAAGAACAATAAGCTCCAGAAGGTTTATATTGAAAAGTGGAGTATGCAATATACGGTGGATGAGATCGTAGAGAAGATGCTTGGCAAGGGCATTCCGGCGGCGCCTCTCTATGATGTGAAGCAGATCACGGAGGATGCGCATATCGCGGGTGCACGGGAAATGTTCATCGAAGTGGAACATCCTGTGATCGGCAGATCCAGGGTGAACGGCAATCCTGTTAAGCTGATGGATATGATGCCCAGGATCAACTATCCGGCGCCGACGCTCGGACAGCACAATGAGGAAGTCCTGGAGGCGCTTGGCTATACGAAGCAGCAGATCGAAGCGCTGCGGGCAGAGAAAATAATCTGAAAACAAAAACCTCGAAGGTTTGGGTCCTTCGAGGTTTTCGCTTGTGTAAAAGGGGAATTCTTCCGGAATTGCTATAACCGACTTGACTTCCGTGATCAAGTCTGTTTATACTATAATACTCTTTCCTGACAAAATCTATAATTATATTATAAAAAGATAACACTATATTAGCCATAGTAAAGAGTTTTTGCTGTAGAATAACAAAATATTGCTTTGAAATAGAAGGATATTGATAAAAAGAGGGAATAAAAAAAACCTGTCCGCTGACAGGTTTTCTCTAATCCGTTATGACAATATTGCTAATTCTAAATAAAATTCATCATTTATATTTAAGAAAAGGCACATCGTAATACTGATTATGGAATTATAAGAACGATGTTTCTTATAATTTTGTTACGTTTACGGCCTGAGGACCTTTTTCGCCATTAACTACTTCGTACTCAACAGCAGCGCCTTCTTCAAGAGATTTAAAGCCTTCCATGTTAAGTCCTGAGTAATGAACGAAAACATCGTTACCCTGCTCATCGGAAATGAATCCGTAGCCCTTTTGGTTGTTGAACCATTTTACCGTACCTTTGTTCATCGTACATACCTCCAAAAAATTATGAATAAGCTGACTTTGTCAACATTGATAGAATAGCACATGTCTCGCCAAATGTAAAGCATTGTTTTTTCTAATTTAGTCAATTATTATGGAAACAACAGGTGTAATTATAAAAAAGGGACAGGAATCGCTTAAGGGGAGTTAAGAGTGCATGGAAGGTGAAGTCAGAAGACAACAGATCATGGAGGTTCTGCGGAGGGAGAACGCGCCGCTTTCCGGTACAAAGCTGGCAAAACATATGGGGGTCAGCAGGCAGGTGATCGTTCAGGACATTGCCTTGCTGCGGGCTTCCTATCAGGATATCCTTTCCACAAACAGAGGATATATGTTGTACAGGCAGCCGAAGGAACCGGAACGATACACGAGGGTAGTCAAGGTAAAGCACCGGAAGGAGGATATCATCCGGGAACTGGACTGTATTGTGGATGCCGGCGGGAAGGTTGTAAACGTGATCGTGGAACATGAGATCTATGGACGGCTTGTGGGAGAACTGGTCATTCAAAACAGGGCGGATGTGCGGAAATTCATGCATAAAGTCGAGGAATACGGGACAAAACCCTTGACGGATCTGACAGAGGGGGTGCATTTCCATACGATTGAAGCTCAGCAGGAAGAGACGCTGGATGCCGCGTGTATGGCGCTTGCCGAGGAAGGATTTCTGCTCGATTAGGAAACTTTATGTAAACATAGATTGTCTTTTTCCTATCGAGTATGGTAAAATAAGGCGTGTTTAAGAGAGTTTTGATCGTGAATGGATCATAATAGGTTGCCGGAGGTGATGTTGATTGAAAGCAGAAGGGGGCAGAAGAAAAAGAAAAGTAAATTACATGTTGATGCTGTTCATGGATTCCAGGGAAGGACGTATCCGCCAGATGGGATTCGGCCCGGCACTGATAGAGTCGGTGACGTTTATCGGGCTGACCGTGGTTGTAGTTCTGGCGGTGATCTGTTACCGGAGTCATAAGAGGATAGAAGTTTTGGCGGCGGAGACGAGTCGGCAGCAGGAGGAGATTGAGGCGCTGACAGCAGAGAAAGAGGATCTTATTTCCCTGAGGGAAGAACTGATGAACAAAGTAACGATCCTCAGCGATACGATCAATCAGAAAGTTGAGGAAGAGGAGGCGCTCGAGCAGGAGAGGGCCCAGGCGCATATGCCGGTTGGATTTCCGATGTCGTCCTCGGCTTCTCTGGAAGAAGCAGGGGGAGAGGATCCGATGGTCAAGTTAAACGGCAGCGAGGGCAGCAGCGTTATCGCCGCCGCGGATGGCAGGATCATTTCCATCACCACAGACAGCGGGTATCTGCATTGTATCAAAATTGACCATGGAAACGGATACAACAGTATCTATCGCAATGACGGCGACGTTATGGTGAAAGAAGGAGACGAAGTGGTCAGGGGAGCGATCCTGTATGTGACGGGAGAAGACAGCACAGAACTTGGATATCAGATCATGTATGAAGACAAATATATTGATCCGATGGATCTGATCAATATAGACGGATAAGATATGAGGATGCATTTTGGCACCACCGGGAAAGAAAGGGTGGTGCCAATGTTTTGTGGAAATCTAAGCATTATTGTTATGGAAGACGTTCAAATATCATCGTGTAGCCGTCATTTCCATAGTTGAGAGATCTGTTGACACGGCTGATCGTTGCGGTAGATGCGCCGGTTTTCTCGGCGATCTCAAGATAGGTCTTATGCTTCTTGAGCATGGCGGCAACTTCAAATCGCTGGGACAGAGAGAGCAGCTCATTCACGGTACACAGGTCCTCGAAGAAAGCGTAGCATTCTTCTTTTGTCTCCAGGCATAGTATGGCATCGAACAACTGATCCACGGCGTTGGTTTGTAACTTCTTATTCATGATCGAAACGGGCCTCCCATATCTCTTTATATTCTCTTAGTGGCAATGGCCGCTTTTGTGCGTTAAAACGGTATTGCTGTTAAGTAAGAATATAGCATATGGATCTATATTTGTAAATGGTAACAGAACATGTTGCCGTAGTCGTTTCGGGAATGTGTACCGGCGGCGCATTGCATAGAAATAGGATCCGCCGGGGCGGGGTGAATTTGCACAGCAAAACACTTGTCATGTAGTAATAAAAACTATATAATGAGACATATACGATGATCCTATGGGCGATGAGATAAGAAAGGCATAAAGCATGACGATTAACACCGAAGATTTATTGAACAGTATACTGGAGAGTCTTGACAGGATCGAATATGTCAGGGCGGATGATATTCCGAACATTGATCTGTATATGGATCAGGTTACAACATTTATGGAGTCGCATTTAAAGCATTCGACCAGGAATCCGGAGGAAGATAAGATTCTGACGAAGACAATGATCAATAATTATGCGAAGAACAATCTGCTTCCACCGCCGGTGAGGAAGAAATATTCCAAAGAACATGTGATGCTTCTTATTTTTATATATTATTATAAGGGAATCCTGTCGATGAGCGATATACAGCAGCTGCTGCGGCCCATAACGGGTAAGTTTTTTGATGCGGAAGGCGCATATGGGCTGGGGAATATCTACGAGGAAGTTTTCGGGTTGGAACAGGAACAGATTGACATCTTAAAGTCTGATATTATGGAGAAATTCCGCAGATCGGAGCAGACCTTCGAGGATGCGCCGCAGGATAGCGTGGATTCTTTGCAGACATTTGCCTTTATCTGTATGTTGAGTTTTGATGTCTATGTCAAGAAACTGCTGATCGAGAAAATGATAGACGGTATGAGCAGAGAAGAGGCAGGCAGAGGCGAGAAGAAACAGAAGAGCAAGGCGGAGGGGAAGAATGGAGCCGGGTCAGATATTTGATGTAGTATTCTGTATGGAATTGATCGGAACAATCGCGTTTGCGGCATCCGGCGCGATCGTCGGCATTCATTGCGGCATGGATATTTTCGGCGTCTGCGTGCTGGGAGTGGTTACGGCGGTCGGCGGCGGGATGACCAGGGATATGATCCTTGGAAATGTACCGGGCGCGCTGGTAAAGCCGGTATATGTGGAGATTGCCGTTATCACGGCGCTCCTGGTGTTTCTGGTCCTTTATTTCAGGAAGGGGCTGCTCCAGGGAAGGACGGGTATGCTGTATGACAGAGTCATGCTTGTGATGGATTCTGTCGGGCTTGGTATTTTTACGGTAATGGGGGTATTGACGGGGATACAGAACGGGCATCTGGAGAACACTTTCCTGCTGGTCTTCCTGGGAACCCTAACCGGTGTGGGAGGCGGACTCTTACGGGATATTATGGCAGGAGTCCCGCCCTATATTTTTGTAAAGCATATTTATGCCTGTGCGTCCGTGGCGGGCGCTTTGAGCTGCGTATGGATCTACCGGGGATTTGGGCAGCTTCCGGCGATGGTCATAGCGTCGACGGCAGTGATTGCGATCAGGTTCCTGGCAGCATATTATCACTGGAATCTGCCGCGCATCAGACAGGAGGAACAGCAATAGATCAGGAGTACTGTTTGGGCTTATACTCCTGATCTTGCTCTGTCGTGCATTGTGCGCGCTTGTCATGCGAGCTGTTTAGTTTCCGGCTGCTTTCTGCGCATAGGTGGTGTCCACCAGGTCGGCATAAGGGACGCGCTCATCCAGTTCGCCGGCTTCTTCCAGGATGTTCTGCAGGAGTGTGAAGCTGTCTTCCTCGAAGATCAGGTTGCTTTTCCAGGTATCCTGCTGTGCATAGCGCTCGACGATCTTCGTGATGGTATCTAAGTCGGTCTCCTCGAACTGCGGAGAGATCACCTTGGCTATTTCGGCAGGAGAATGGGACTGTACATAGTCCATCCCTTTTTGCAATGCGTTGGTAAAGGACTGGATGGCATCCGGATTCTGCTCGATATAGCTCTTTTTGGCTGAGAAGGCGGTATAGGGCACGTAGCCGGAATCCTTGCCAAGAGACGCTACCACATAGCCGTCGCCCTTGGTTTCCAGGGAAGTCGCGTGCGGCTCGAATTCGACGGTAAAATCGGCCTGGCCGCCGGAAAAGGCAGCGGCAGTGGAACCGAAGTCGATGCTCTGGTCGATGGCCAGATCCGCAGCGGGATCGAGATTATTCTTTTTCAGAATATACTCGAATACCATCTCGGGCATACCGCCGGCTCTTCCGCCGAGCACGTTTTTGCCGGTCAGCATATCCCAGCTGAAATTGTCAATGGGTTCTCTGGAAACGAGGAAGTTCCCGGCGCGCTGTGTCAGCTGTGCGAAATTGACGGCGTAGTCGGCGGCGCCTTCTTTATAAGTGTAGATCGTGCTTTCGCTGCCCATGAAGCCGATGTCCGCTTCATCCGTCAGCAGGGCTGTCATCGTTTTGTCGGCGCCGAATCCGGTGACCAGAGTCAGATCGATGCCTTCTTCTGCAAAATAACCTTCTTCTATCGCCACATACATGGGCGCATAGAAAATGGAATGGGCCACCTCGTTGAGTACGATGGGGATATTGCCGGAAGAGGCAGAAGAACCGCCGCTTTGGGAATCCGGCTTACCACAGCCGAAGAGGGAACCCATGATCATGATTATTGTGAGGAACAGACAGAATGTTTTCTTCATAATTACTCCCTGAGTCCTGTTTGCACATTTACTATAGGCTATGCAGGAGTGCAGGAGGGGTGATAGCGAAATTATGAAAATATTATGAAAGAAGTTTTATAAAAGAGGTTGTTACAAAAGAAGTAAGTACGTTCAGAGAAAGGCAGGATAAGGGTTATGGTTATTTTTTTGACGGTTTTGGCGACGATTTTTGTTGCGGAGATGGGAGATAAGACGCAGCTTCTGCTCGTAGCGATGTCGAGTAAATATAAGATTCCCCATATCCTGACCGGTACATGGCTGGCGACGATCGTGTTGAATCTTCTGGCAGTCGGTCTGGGCGCAGCATTAGGTAATTATCTGGATATGAGGCTGATCAAGACAGCCGCCGGAATCGCCTTTTTCTGGTTTGCCTACGCGGCGGTCAGAGAAGACGGGGAAGAGGAGGAAGAGAAGGAAGTAAAGCATGGCCTGGGACCGGTCTTTGCCATATTCTGTTCTTTCTTTATCGGAGAGCTGGGGGATAAGACGCAGTTGTCCGGCATCACGCTGGCGGCCAATTATGCGGGCTCGGGCATACAGAATGCTGTTTATGTGTTTCTGGGCTGCACGGTGGGCCTGATCCTGGCGGATCTGATCGGCCTGATCGTGGGAGTTGTTTTGAAGAGCAAGGTGCCGACAGGTGTTTTGAATAAGCTGTCATTTGTGATCTTTGCGGTCTTCGGCGTTCTGAGCATAAAGGAAGCGGCAACGTTGATCTTTGGGAAAGGGAGCGCGGCAATCCTAAGCTGTATTGTGGTTACAGCGGTGTTTGCGGCGGTCTGTGCTCTTGGCTTCCATCACAGGAAGAAAGCAGAGCAGGATGGCAGGTAACTGTCTGGCCTAGAACCTGTGTCCGACGCAGATTTACATGAGAAAGGACAGCGGTTGGAAAAGGATCAAAAATCGCTGATTGAAATATGGCCGAATGTTTGGCATAATAAAAAAGAAATGAAAGAATGCTAAGGCGCCGTGTGCGCCGCATAAGGAGAACCGGAACCTGCCTGAGAGAATGTGAAAAGCATGTATTCTCTGTACGGGCGGGTTATGGGGAATGGGAACGTATCAGCATACTGGGGTAACAGACACACGAGGACGCAAGGATAAAGGAGAAAAGCAGCATGGGAAACGTGAAGCGGGTTTATGTGGAGAAGAAAGAGCCTTTTGCGGTTAAGGCGAAGGAACTGAAAGAGGAGATCGGAAGCTATCTGGGGATCGGCGGAGTGCAGGATGTCCGCGTGTTTATCCGTTATGATGTGGAGAATCTGTCAAAAGAAGTTTATGAAAAGGCCTGTAAGACTGTCTTTTCGGAGCCTCCGGTTGATATTTTATACGAAGAGACGATCGAGATACCGAAGGACGGCAGGGTGTTCAGCGTGGAATACCTGCCGGGGCAGTTTGACCAGCGGGCGGATTCGGCGGTGCAGTGTGTGAAGTTCTTAAAGGAGGATGAGGAGCCGATCATCAGAACGGCAGTCACCTATTTGATCACGGGCAGTGTTTCCGACGAGGAGTTTGAGCAGATCAAGTCATACTGCATCAATCCGGTGGATTCCAGGCAGACGGACATGGTTAAGCCGGATACGTTGATGACGGATTATGAGGAACCGGCGGATGTGGCGGTCTTTACAGGTTTCAAGGACATGGCAGAGGAGGCGTTACGGCAGTTGTACGGTTCCCTGGGACTGGCCATGACGTTCAAGGATTTTCAACATATTCAGAACTATTTCCGGGAGGAGGAGCACAGGGATCCGACGATGACGGAGATCCGTGTGCTGGATACTTATTGGTCGGACCACTGCCGGCATACGACCTTTTCCACGGAGTTAAAAGAGATCAGCTTCAAAGAAGGATGTTATGCGGAGCCGATCCGCAGGACTTATGAGGATTACCTGGCGACCAGACAGGAGATCTTCGGGGACAGGCAGGATAAATTCGTCTGCCTGATGGATCTGGCGTTGATGGCGATGCGTAAGTTGAAGAAGGACGGGAAACTGGAAGATATGGAGCAGTCCGACGAGATCAATGCCTGCTCGGTGGTGGTGCCGGTGGAGATGGACTACGGTGAGGGACCGGTGACTGAGGAGTGGCTTGTTTTCTTCAAGAACGAGACCCACAACCATCCTACGGAGATCGAGCCTTTCGGCGGTGCGGCTACTTGTCTGGGCGGTGCGATCCGTGATCCGCTCTCCGGCCGCGGTTATGTATATCAGGCGATGCGTGTGACGGGCGCGGCTGATCCTACGGTGCCGGTGGCGGATACCTTGAAGGGTAAGCTGTCGCAGAAGAAGCTGGTGCGCGGCGCTGCCAGCGGCTATTCCTCCTACGGCAATCAGATCGGTCTGGCGACGGGATTGGTGAAAGAAATCTATCATCCCGATTATGTGGCGAAGAGAATGGAGATCGGTGCGGTCATGGGTGCGGCGCCGCGTAAGAACGTGATCCGGGAGACTTCCGATCCGGATGATGTGATCATCCTCTTAGGCGGCAGAACGGGGCGTGACGGCTGTGGCGGCGCGACGGGTTCCTCCAAGGTGCATACGGAGAGCTCTATCGAGACCTGCGGCGCAGAAGTACAGAAGGGGAATGCTCCCACGGAACGCAAGATCCAGCGGTTGTTCCGCCGGGAGGAAGTGAGCAGGCTGATTAAGAAGTGTAACGACTTCGGTGCCGGCGGCGTGTCGGTTGCCATCGGGGAGCTGGCGGACGGCCTTGTGGTGGACCTGGATAAGGTGCCGAAGAAATATGCGGGCTTAGACGGCACGGAGTTAGCCATCTCCGAATCCCAGGAGCGTATGGCAGTGGTCGTTGCGCCGAAGGATGTGGAAGCTTTCTTAGGCTATGCCGCGGAGGAGAACCTGGAGGCGGTAGAAGTCGCGGTAGTGACGAAGGAGCCGAGACTGGTGCTTATGTGGCGCGGCAGACAGATCGTGAATATCGCGAGAGCTTTCCTGGATACCAACGGGGCGCATCAGGAGACGTCCGTCAGTGTGGATATGCCGGATGAGAAGGAGAATTATCTGCGTAAAATTGCTACGCCGGCAGTGGCGCAGGCCGTTGCAGAGGGCGATGTGAAGAAGGCATGGCTTGCCTTACTCGGCGACTTGAATGTCTGTTCCCAGAAGGGGCTGGTGGAGATGTTTGACGCATCCATCGGGGCTGGCAGCGTCTATATGCCTTATGGCGGCAAGTATCAGCTGACGGAGACTCAGGCGATGGTTGCCAAATTACCTGTATTAAAAGGAAAGACCGATACCGTGACGATGATGAGTTACGGTTTTGATCCCTATCTGTCCAGCTGGAGTCCGTATCACGGCGCGATCTATGCGGTGACGGAATCCATGGCGAAGATCGTGGCTAACGGTGGGGATTATAAGACGATCCGTTTTACCTTCCAGGAGTATTTCAGGCGGATGAGTGAGGAGCCCGGCCGCTGGAGCCAGCCTTTTGCGGCGCTTCTGGGCGCTTATGACGCGCAGATGGGATACGGACTGCCTTCCATCGGCGGTAAGGACTCCATGTCCGGCACGTTCAACGATATTGATGTGCCGCCCACGCTGGTGTCCTTTGCGGTGGATATCAGCAGGCAGCAGAACATGGTGACGCCGGAGCTGAAACAGGCCGGGGATAAACTGGTGCGTTTCCGGATCAGGAAAGATCAGTATGACCTGCCGGTTTATGAAGATGTCATGCGGGTCTATGACAGGATCCTTAAGCTGATGGACGAGAAGAAGATTACAGCGGCTTATGCGCTGGATGCCAAGGGCGCGGCGGCAGCGATTGGCAAGATGGCCTTCGGCAATCAGCTTGGCGTGACGATAGAGAGCGGCCTGGCGGCAGATACGCTCTTTGATAACGGCCTGGGTGAGATTCTGGCGGAGATGCCGGCAAAGGCTGTGGAAGAGCTGGCTGCGACGGCAGAGAAAGATGCAAGTTTGGATTATACAGTGATCGGAACCGTTACGGAGGCTCCCGTATTTGTCTATGAAGATGTGCAGATTACCATGGCGGAAGCTTTGGAGGCATGGACCGGGAAGCTGGATAAGGTATTCCCGTACACGGCCGGCAAAGATAAGAGCAGCGTAGACTCCGGTCTGTATGAAGCAAAAGAGATCTATGTGTGTAAACATAAAACAGCAAGACCGACAGTATTTATACCGGTCTTCCCGGGTACCAACTGCGAGTATGACAGCGCGGCGGCCTTTGAACGGGCAGGCGCGGACGTGATCACGAAGGTATTTAAGAATCTGACGGCAGCAGACATCCGTGAGAGCGTGGATGTGTTTGAGAAAGCCATTGCGCAGGCGCAGATCATCATGTTCCCCGGCGGTTTCTCGGCGGGTGACGAGCCGGACGGTTCTGCCAAGTTCTTCGCCACGGCCTTCCAGAACGAGAAGATCAAAGAGGCGGTCGAGCGGCTGCTGCAGGAGCGGGACGGTCTGGCTTTGGGAATCTGTAACGGTTTCCAGGCGCTGATCAAGCTGGGACTGCTGCTTTACGGTGAGATCAGGGGACAGAAAGAAGATTCGCCGACTCTGACTTTTAACACGGTAAACCGCCATATTTCCAAGATGGTATATCTGAAAGTGGTTTCCAATAAGTCGCCATGGCTGCAGGGAGCGGTTCTGGGGAATACTTATGTAAACCCGGCATCCCATGGTGAGGGCCGCTTCGTCGCACCGAAGGAGTGGATCGACAAGCTGTTTGCAAACGGACAGGTAGCGACTCAGTATGCGGATCTTGCGGGTAACGTTTCCATGGATGAGGAGTGGAACATTAACGGTTCCTATGCTTCCATCGAGGGGATTACTTCTCCGGACGGACGATGCTTCGGCAAGATGGCGCATTCGGAGAGAAGAGGGGACGGTGTAGCTGTCAATATCTACGGAGAACAGGATATGAAGATCTTTGAGTCCGGGGTTGAATATTTCAGGTAGACAATCAATCAGGAGCGACCTTGAAACTTACCGTGGAGGACAGGTATGGATACGGAAAGAGAAAAAACTGAAATTGAAATGACACAGCAGGAGACACAGCAGGATGCGGCCGCGAAGAATACGACAGAGAGCAGAGAGGAATCTATACGCAGGGAATATGATTTTGCGCCGGATGTGAAGCTGAAAGAATGTCGTTATTGCCGGGTGATGATACCGAAGAAGGCGAAAGTCTGCCCAAACTGCAGGATGAGCCTGAAACGGTACTGGTTCCGTAACCTGGTGGCAGCGGTTGTTGCCGTTATCGTGATCGGTGTGGGTGGCTACTACCTGTCGGAGCACTGGGGGATCATGAGGGACGCCGTGGCGTCGGTGTGGAGAGCGCAGGACGATTCTGCCGTGCCGGTCGTGTCGGTGACGACAGTGGATACGACAAGGATGGCAGCCGGTGCGTCAACGGTGGAGACTGCCGAGGTCACGAACCTGTCAGAGGCGGAACCGGAGAAGGCGGCCGAAGCTGCAGAAAGGATAGAGGCACAGAGCAATACACATAAGGCGGAGATTGCAGACACCGAGGCAGCAGAAGAAGAGAAGTCCACGAAGGACGGGCAGGACACCGGGGCAGCAGCGGAAGAGAAGTCCACGGAGGACGGACAGGATATCGGGGCAGCGGAGGAAGAGAAGTCCACGAAGGACGGGCAGGACACCGAGGCAGCGGAGGAAGAGAAGTCCACGAAGGACGGGCAGGATATCGGGGCAGCGGCGGAGGAAGAGAAGTCCACGAAGGACGGGCAGGACACCGGGGCAACGGAAGAAGAGAGGTCCACGGAGGATGGGCAGGACACCGGGGCAGCAGACAATGCCATAGAGGATGCGGAGGACGCGAAGAGTCCGGTAACTGCAGCGTCCGCAAAGAGTATGGACAGGCAGGAGCGGGAGTTCCGCGAGGAATGTGCACTGGTCGGTTACAAGTCACTTCTCAGGGACACAGAGGAGTATCTGGATACGGCGCTTATGGTGGAACTGCAGGTAGTATGCCAGGTGAATGGCGGCCTGTTTGATGAGAACATTTACTATTTATGTAAAACCGAGGATGGAAATAATATCGTGCGCTACTATATCGTCAGAGATGACAGGGAGACAGACGATACGCTTATTCTGGAAGGGGATATCCTTACCGTGTTTGGGCAGTTGTTCGGAACCTGTAAGCTCCCGGCGGATTTGCTTGAGACAAGACCAACAGTGCCTGCTGTTTCCATGCTGTACTATGACCTGACAGGTGAGTAAGATTGCTATGAAAGTCTCTGACTTTCATAGCAAGGATGGCCAAGCGGCAGGTGATATATGCTCTAAATGACTTCTTAATCACAAGGTTTTCTCATGGTTAGTGAAGAACTCATTTAGAGCATATTCCATGTAAGGAGGCAGACGCTGTGACGAAAACCAAGATTACCCCGCTGTACGCGAGGCTCTCCCGTGACGATGAACTCCAAGGTGAGAGTAATTCCATCAGTAACCAGAAATCCATGCTGGAAGATTATGCCAGCCACAGTGATTTTCCCAATCCGACCCATTTCACGGACGATGGAATCTCCGGAATCCGGTTCGACCGCCCCGGATTCACTATCATGATGGAGGAAGTGGAGTTTGGGAATGTGGAGGCAATCATCATCAAGGACATGAGCCGCCTGAGACATGACTATCTCAAAGTCGGCCAGGTCATGGAAATCCTACGGCAGAGAGGTGTCCGTCTGATCGCCATCGATGATGGAGTGGACAGTGACAACGGAGGGAATGATTTTACCCCGTTCTTGAACATCATGTGTGAATTTTATGCCAGAGATACCAGCCGCAAGATTAAATCCGTATTCAAGGCAAAAGGCATGAGCGGCAAGCACCTGAGCGGCATGCTCATATACGGTTATAATCTGGAAAAGCTGAAAGCCAACGGCGAAGAAGTTCCCCCGAAGAAATGGCAGGCTGAGGCCGACCACTTGAAAGTGGAGAATTCGGTGCAGTACCAGAAAATGAAGACCATGAGGGAGGAAATCAAGGCGGTAGATTGATAGCCGGTATCGGAGTAAGAAGCCGCTGATTGTTACAACAAACTTGAAACTGGAAGAGATTAAGAATCCGCCAGACCTTGCCCATGCAAGAATTTATGACCGCATACCGGAATGGTGTGCGCCGGTTCTCTTTTCTTCTAAGAATTTTCGGGAGGAAGGAGTCAGGGCGACGAAAGCGACAGCGAAGGAGATTGTGAGTAAGGGATAACAAAAGGTCATTATAAGTAAAGGAGAATTATGAGCAGTGAGAAAATCACAGGGGACACTAACATTACAGCACCAGCTAAGGACGCTCCCGCATTGGTGAAGAAGATTGGCCGGACTACCTACATTGTTTGGGTTCATTTCAGCAAGACCAGCAAGGAAACCATGAGCGAAAAAATAAAGAGTATGCTGAAAAATGAGATACAGAAGATGCGAAAAAGCGATAACAGAAACAGGCCGAAACTCAGAAATGCGCTGGCTTCCAGCTTGTAAAATCAGGAGGTTTATGGTAGTATGGAGATACAAAAACGGAAGGGAAATCAGGTGGGAAGATTGACAGTGACGGAACAGTTAGACCAGAAACATCAAGAAGATTTACAAAGGCTAAGAGGTTTTCGCCTGCTTGATGATGATTTCCTCACAAAGTGTTTTGAGGGAGATACGGCAAGCATAGAACTGGTATTGCGGATTGTACTGGAAAAACCGGATTTAAAGGTGCTGGACGTCCGCACCCAGGTATTTGTGGAGAATTTGCTGAACCGTTCAGTGAGGTTGGATATCCTGGCTACGGACAGTACAGGGGCAAAACTGAACGTGGAGGTACAGCGCTCCGACAACGGAGCCGGGAGAAAAAGAGCCAGGTACAACAGCAGCATGATGGACGCAAACCTTTTGAAGAAAGGTGAGGACTTCG
>CANRZW010000040.1 GCA_947644545.1 uncultured Lachnospiraceae bacterium | reverse complement strand
GCGAATCAATCTGTCGGGCTTCTATAGTCCGACAGATTGGGAAACTTTTATTTAAATACAGATCAAGGATGTTCTTGAAGTTCTCCGCATTAGCAAAAGAAAACTCCGGTACAGGACCGTTGATGTCAACGTCTGCGCCCCACTCCCAGTAAAGCGGGATATTCATCAGATGTGTCTGGTATCTCCAGTCATCACCCTGCTTCAAGGATGTGGAACCGAATACGCCCTGGATACCCAGCTCGTCCTTCAGCGCCGTCATATCCTCTACGACTGCCTTCAATGCATCGAAGGTATACAGTTCATCCAGAGAAGTATACTCTGTGGACTTATTAGGCGATGCAAAGTATGCATCCGTAATCTCGCTGTTAACGATAATGCCCCAGCCTTCCAGCACGTAGCACAGCGCCAGAACCTTGCCATCTTCCTGCATTGTGTATTTCTGATCCGTTACATAAGAGTAAAGCTCTGTATCAGACCAGTCACGGCAGTATTCTTTCCAGTTACCAAGTGCCGTTACATTCTCTACTACGAAGATGCCGGGCGCCTCGGAGCTGTCCATTCTTGCCGTCAGTGTGGATTCATACTGACCGGAAGCCGCTGTTTCGATCTGTACGTCAATACCTGTCTCAGCAGTATAAGCTGCCGCTACTTCCTGCATTGCATCTGAAATCTCAGGTTTGAAATTCAGCATACGTACCGTTCCGCTGTAATCGCTGGATGCTGCTGCGGAGTCTCCTGCCGCTGCCTCATCTCCTGCGGCAGCATCGTCACCTGTGCCGGAATCTGCAGCCGGTGCATCAGAACCGCCGCATCCTGCAAGCAGGGAGGAAACCATCGCTGCACACAATAATGTGCTTACCAGTTTCTTTTTCATATTGTTTCCCTCTCTTTCATGAGTGTTTATTATGTACGGCAACGTTTTTGGTAACGATGTCGGTAACGATGTCGGTAACGATATCGGCATCGTTCTCGGTAACGTTTCCGTTCTATGGGCTTAGTATATAACCTTGCCAAACATTTGGCAAGAGGGAAAATAAAACTTCGCCGTTATGCACAGAAAGCAGAATATGGAATTGTGCAGATTAGACAAAAGAGGGGTGGCTCAAAGCCACTCCCCCAATTCTTTCACGGAATCAAAGATCAGATGCGGCAGTACGTCCGACTTCAGTACATCCTCCATTGAGGCCTCGCCGCTTAGAACGAGCACGCTTTTGAGGCCGTTATTCCTGCCTGCCGCGATATCCGTATAGAGCCTGTCCCCTACCATCGCGATCTCTTCTCTTCTTGTATGAACCCTGGTAGCCAGATACGCTATGATATCCTCATTGGGCTTGCCGATGATCCGATCCGGGTAACGGAAAGCCGAAGCATGAATAAAGGCATGGATCGCCCCCGCATCGGGAATAAAGCCCGTCTCCGTGGGGCAGTTATAATCGGGATGCGTTGCCAGATAGGGAAGCCCCGCCCTCACATGGTCGCATACCCGGCACATTTTCCGATAATCCAGAGAGGTATCGAAGGCCGTCACCACCACGTCCGGACGCTCTTCCTCCAACTGAATACCCGCCTGCCTGAATTCCTCCTGCAGCAGGGAATTGCCCAACAGATATACCTTTGCTCCCGAGTAATGCTGCTGCAGATAATAGATCGTCGCCTGCCCGGAGGTCACGATCTTATCCTCCCCTACGTCCAATCCCATCCTGTGCAGCTTCTCCACATAGACCGCCGCATTCTTGGAGGAATTATTCGTCACAAACACATACTGTCTGCCTGTCTCCTCAATCTTACGCAGAAATTCCTGTGCCCCCTCGATCCATTGCTCACCCAGATAAATCGTTCCATCCATATCCAGCGCAAAGCATTTTACTCCCGCCAGTATCTGTTCCCTGTCCTCATTGATCATCGGAATCTGTCTCTCCATACGTTCCTGCCTTCCTTTCCAAAACAGCCAAAATGCCTGATCTGTTTTATCTCCGCTTATAAATTTTCTACTTTATTATAGCACGCCTCTCAAATATATGTTACTCTATTCTTAGGTCAGAAAGGTAAGCCGGTTACAGCCACGTCTTCCTGATCCGCAACCGAACAGCACTGCGAAAGAAGGTATTTTCATGAAAGAGAAACTGTACACCATCCCCTTAAACGACGCCATGAATGCAGGCGACGAATGTCCCTTCTGCTTCATCGAGCGCAATGTGGAACAGGATCTGTTGGATTTCGTCCTCGGTTCCGGTTCATCCTATATGGAAAGTGACATCCGTGAACAAACCGACAATGCCGGCTTCTGCCGGGCACATTTCAAGAAAATGTTTGATTACGGTAACACACTGGGCAACGCCTGGATTCTCAAGACCCACTACGTGCAGATGAATAAGGAGCTGCAGCAGCAGTTTAAGAACTTTACCCCCGGTAAGACTTCCCTGAAAGACAAATTCCGCAAACATACGGAAGGGCAGAATCCCATCGGCCTCTGGGTGGCTGATAAGGAACGCTCCTGCTATATCTGCAACCGTTATGCCGATACATATGAACGCTATCTGGACACCTTTTTTGTCATGTATAAGAAAGACCCGGAATTTCGAGACAAGGTAAAGAACAGCAAAGGGTTCTGCCTGCATCATTTCGGTGATCTGTGTGAAGGTGCGGACAGCCGTTTACATGATAAGGAGAAAGCAGACTTCTACGATATGGTCTTTCCGCTGATGGAGCAGAACATGGCCCGTCTCGCGGAAGATGTCTCCTGGCTGGTAGAGAAATTCGATTACCGCAACAAGGACGCGGACTGGAAGAACTCCAAAGACGCTATCCAACGCGGTATGCAGAAATTAAAAGGCGGATACCCTGCAGACCCGCCCTACAAAATGAATAAATAGTACCATACTTGTTCGAAGAAATTTCCTATAAAAAAAGAATCCTGCCTGCAGGATTCTTAGCCTGCGGCGGGTCGTATCGTGCCATACTTCCGCTCCGCCGCAGTGTAATCATTGCTTTTGTCTTATCAGATTCTGTCATCCGATATCATCTACGATCTCGATCCCAATCTTATACTGCATCCATGGAACCGTCACTGTCGTCGTCATCATCGAAGAACTCTTCCACTTTCACCTCAGCCTTGGCTGCCGTTTCCTTTACTTTATCGGCGGCATCCTTGACCTTATCGGTCACTTCTTTGGCTTCCCCTACAATCTTATCCGTAGCCTCGGCCTTAGCTGCGTTCAGTCCTTCCTTAAACTCCTCCGCCTTCTCCAGATCCAGATCCACATAATTGCGCTCGGCATCCTTCGCCGCTTCTTCGTCCTCCAGATCGTCATCGAAGTCATCAAAATCGTCATCGTCATCAAAGTCATCATCTACAGAAGATTCTTTATTCTGCAAACAATAGTAAACACCTGCCGCAACGGCTCCTATAGCAGCTGTCACCATTAAAAGCTTACCAAATTTTTTCGCCATGAGGGTTCTCCTTTCACCTGCTCTTATACCACTATATTAATACTATTTTATCAAATTGAAAAGGGAATATGTATAAAATTTTTCTAATTATTTGCCAAAAGCTGCAAGTCGGACAGACACACAGGAGCCGCAGACACAACATCTTGTATCTGAAAGTTTTCATAAAACTAGTTTTTCCGGTGACATTGAATCCCCGTCCTTTTTATGCTATATTAAAAGTCGACCGATAAAGTCAATTTTTGCCGGAAACAATTCTGTTTTCTATGCGGTCGGCAGCCTTCTTCTTATAGGAAGCGCTCTCAATTCCTTTATAACCGAACAGACAATGACCAATGGAGTACATACGCAATGAACGAGAAATTTTTTGATCTGAAAAAAGAAAAGCAGGATCGCATGATCAACGCCGCCCTGAAAGTATTTGCCTCTAACGGCTACAAACATGCGAGCACAGACGATATCGTAACGGAAGCAGGGATCAGCAAGGGGCTCCTCTTCCATTATTTCGGAAGCAAGCTGGGATTATACACCTTTCTTTTCGATTACAGCACCCGTTTCCTGAAACTGGAACTGACTACAGGCGTATTATCCTCTGCCGATGATTATTTTGAGATCCGCAAGCAGATGGAATTCGCCAAGATGCAGGTACTCAAAAACTACCCCTATATGCAGCAGTTTCTGGAACGCTGCGCCGCCGAGAATGTGGGCGAGGCCCTGATGGCCACCGAAAGACAGCGCAATGTCCTTTCCGATATCTACGCAGTCCTGAAAAACCAGGCTAACCGCTCCCGCTTTCTGGATGACGTGTCCTTTGAGAAGCTGGATACCATGCTGGACTATACGATCAGCGGCCTGATGAACGCCCGCTTTCGGGAATCGGCTTTCCAGCCGGAAATGCTCTATATGGAAATCGTATCCTATCTGGATATGCTCAAGAAGATCTCCTACAAGCAGTAATACACTACAGCCAGACACCTTTCAGCAAAGCCAGGCCTTTGCTGATCTCCTCTGGTGTCAGCGCCGCATAGCCCAGGATTAACATCGCTCTCATGCCGTCCGCTTCTCCCATCCTGAAATCACGCATCCGGTAGACTTTTACGCCGGCTTCTTCCGCCTTCCGGGACAGATCCGCTTCGTCCCGCCCTCTTTTATCTGTCAGAATCACATGCAGCCCCGCGTTTCCGCCGGATACGTCAAAGGCCTTCCTGAACTCCCGAAGCTCACCAAGCAGCAGATCCCGCTTGATGCGATACTGCTTTCGCATCTTGTTCAGATACCGTTCAAAATAACCGTCCTGTATAAATTCATTCAGGATCGTCTGGTCGATCCTGGACACGGTAGAAGAATAGAAGCTGTATTCCCTGCGGTACTGTTCCAGCAACGGGTAGGGCAGCACCATATAACTGATCCTGATAGCCGGCGCGATCGACTTGGAGAAAGTCCCGATATAGACCACATTCCCATTGCTGTCAGATGCCTGCAGGGAAGGAAGCGGTTTGCCCTTATAGCGGAACTCACTGTCATAATCATCTTCGATCAGGTAACGGCCCTCTTTCTCCGCGGCCCACTTAAGCAGCTCTAACCGCCTGCCGATCGGCATGGATATGCCTGTCGGGTACTGATGCGACGGCATCACATAAGCCACCTGCGCATCCGTCTTTTTCAGGTGTTCTACGCTGATCCCGTTCTCGTCCATCGGTATAAAGGAAACCGGATAAGCACAGGATTGAAAAATCTGATATGCCTTCCTGTAAGTCGGATCCTCCATCGCCACATGCACATGCCGTCCAAGAATCTTTTCCAACAAAAGAAGCAGGTAGTCATTACCTGCCCCTATAATAATCTGTTCCGGTCCACAGTTAACCCCGCGTGAGCCATGCAGATACCGGCATATCGTCGTTCGCAGCTCCCGGTCCCCCTGCGGCTCTCCCAGCGAAAACATATCACTGTTCGCATCCACAAGAATATTCTTCGTGATCCGCTTCCAGGTCGCATAGGGAAAGAAACGCATATCAATAGCAGTCGGAGAAAAGTCAATTTCTCCCGACCGCTGTATGTCCGCCTTACAGGAGCTATGTTCATGCCCCTGCGAAAACGCATCGATCAAACACAATCCTTCCACTGCACTGACAAAATATCCCTGCCTTGGCCTTGCCTCCAGATAGCCTTCGGATACGAGCTGCCCATAGGCCATATCGACCGTAGTCCTGGATACCTGCAGGTATTCGGCAAAGAACCTGGCCGACGGCAGTTTCTCATTGCGAAGCAGATTCCCCGCCCTGATCTCATCCCGGATAAACTCATAGATCTGCTCATATAATGTCTTATCGCTTTCCGGCTGCAGTTGAATGTGGATCGGTAATTCTTTCATAGTAAACCTCCATCATGCTCAACCTGCCACTAAGCGGGCCGCATGGCCATCCATGCTGTGAAAGTCGAAGACTTTCATAGTAAACCTCCATCGTGCTCAACCTGCCGCTTAGCGGGCCGCATGGCCATCCATGCTGTGAAAGTCGAAGACTTTCATAGTAACCTCTGCCGCTTACTTCTGTGCGGCATTCTTCTCTTTCACTTTCGCCATCACCATCTCTTTGAGCTCTCTCGCCTTATCCTTCATACGGGGATTTGCCGCAGACTGTATAATACCGGCAATCAACCGGCTGGACACATCATACTGCTCAAACCGCATGGCAGTAACCGCAATCAGATAATCAACTGTCGGCTCATCCATCCCACACATGGGAAAGCTCTCCGACTGTCTTGCCGCAATAAAGCCATCCAGCGCATTGTGCAGGAATTCGTTCTCTTCTTCCTCACACTGCTTCTTCTGTGCCTCATAATCGGGCAGATTCTTGTCGAGATGTTCCGCCTTACCACGCAGAAGCCATGCCGTTTTCAGGCAGATATAAGCCTTCTCGCTCGATTTCGTCTGTTTCACGATCGCGTTGGCCAACGTCAGCTTATAACGTTCCAATGCCTCGTCGTATGTATAGACTTCCTTCATCTCCTTCTGCGGCTGGAAAGTCTCGGAAATCGTCTTCTTAATATTCTTGGCCTGCGGGGCGGTAATAAACTTGAAGAATCTGCTCAACGCCGCATAACCGCAGAAAGGACACATAATTACATCATACTTTAACATGTCGATCTGATCATAGCGGGGACGCAGATCCAGATCACTGCCCGCCAGCTTCGCCTTACCCACCTTGACCGTTCTGGTCTTAAAGTCCTTATCACAGATCGGACAGGTGCAGGACTTATCAAAGAGAAAATCCTGTTCCTGCAGGGTTTGTACCTTCGGTTTCCCCACTTCAGAGATCTCCGGCTTCTTCGGCTCATCGTATAATTCCATCTCCTCCAGCTTGCCCAAACCAAAACGCGCTAATCCTGACAATATTCCCATAGTATATCCTCCTGATCATGAATTATTATCTACGTCCCGTCCACCGGCGGGGCACCTTCCCGATCCGGGAACGGTAACGTTATCTACTATCTCTATTTCCAACCAATCCGATCAAAATTCCCCACTTTTTAACGGTCGGCTCAGGCATTGTTCTTCGGAAGCACATACGAACTTTTCAGAGAAACGATCCTGTTAAATACAAGCGCATCCGGTCTGCTGTCCTTACAATCGACACAGAAAAATCCCTGTCTGACAAACTGAAAACTCTCGTAAGCCTTGGCATCCCTGACAGAAGGTTCAATATAACACTCCTGCAGGACCGTCAGGGAAGCAGGATTCAGATTCAGGCTGCCATCTTCATTATAGACACCCTTTTCCTCATCGATGATATTCTCATACAGCCTCACCTCAGCCCGTACCGCCTCCGCGGCGGATACCCAGTGGATCGTTCCTTTCACCTTACGGCCGTCGGGGCTGTTGCCGCCCTTAGAAGCGGGATCGTAAGTACAGTGGACAACTGTCACCTTACCGTCATCGTCTTTCTCATAACTCACACACTTTACAAAGTATGCACCCATCAAACGCACTTCATTGCCCGGAAACAGTCTGAAATATTTCTTCGGCGGCTCTTCCATAAAGTCGTCTCTGTCAATATATAACACCCCGGAAAAGGGAACTTCCCTCTTGCCAAGCGCTTCATTCTCAGGATTATTGACGATCTCCAGAACCTCCGTCTGTCCCTCCGGATAGTTGTCAATCACCAGCTTCACGGGATCGAGCGCGGCCATCACACGCGGACGTTTCATCTTCAGATCTTCTCTGATACAGTACTCCAGCATGGAATATTCCGCCGAGGAATTGGCCTTGGATACACCGCACAGATCCACAAACAGCTTAATCGATTCCGGTGTAAATCCCCTTCTTCTGAGCGCCGCGATGGATACAAGCCTGGGATCATCCCAACCGTCCACAATGCCGTCCTCCACCAGTTTCTTAATATATCGTTTACCGGTGACCACATTGGTCAAGTACATTTTCGCAAATTCGATCTGCTTGGGCGGATGCGGATATTCCAGCTCTTCCACCACCCAGTTATAAAGCGGCCTGTGATCCTCAAACTCCAACGTACAGATGGAGTGCGTAATTCCCTCGATCGCGTCCTCAATCGGATGCGCGTAATCATACATCGGATAGATGCACCATGTATCCCCCGTATTCTGGTGGGACAAATGCGCTACCCGATACAGAATCGGATCCCGCATATTGATGTTCGGGGATGCCATATCAATCTTGGCGCGAAGCGTCTTCTCACCGTCGGCATACCTGCCGGCCTTCATCTCCTCAAACAGCCGCAGGTTCTCCTCTATGCTCCGCTCCCTGTTCGGGTCGTTCTTCCCCGGCTCCGTCAGGGTACCGCGGTATTCCCGCATCTGCTCGGCAGTCAGGTCTGACACATACGCCTTGCCTTTCCTGATCAGCTTAAGCGCTCCCTCATACATCTCTTCAAAATAATTGGACGCGAAGAAAAGTCTGTCCTCGAAATCCGCTCCGAGCCATCTCACATCCTCTTTAATCGATTCTACGAACTCACTCTTCTCCTTCGTCGGATTGGTATCATCAAAACGCAGGTTAAATTTGCCGCCATACTGCTGCGCCAGCCCGGCATTCAACAGTATGCTCTTCGCATGTCCGATATGCAGATATCCGTTCGGCTCAGGCGGAAATCTTGTATTGACAGTATCACAGGTGCCTTCGGCCAGATCCTTGTCAATGATCTGCTCAATAAAGTTCCTGGATACCACTTCCTTCTCTTCTTTCTCGTTCGACTGTGCTGTCATATTCTTCTCACTCATAGTTACTCCCTGCGGCCGCCTGTATTCTCATGCCCCTAGCTGACCGTCCTTCATTCTTTCTTCCCTTCCGACCTTCCATTCCGACAAAAAGTTCAGGAAATCGCCGGCTAACCGTATTGTAACATAGCCGGCTCAAAATAGAAAGCAGAAAATCTCTACGGCCTGCCTCCCCTTTTGATCCCGAATTTCTCCCTCATGTGCAGTAACGCCTCAACCTGCTCGTCCGTGAGCAGATTCTGCTTCCCTAAGATCTTCTCTGTGATCAGCAGAATGTTGGCATAATACTCCATGGTCTCTAATCGATAATAAGCCGCATAAGGTTCTTCCGCCCAAGTCACCGCCCCGTGATTGGCCAGCAGAACCCCGTTATGGGTATGGCAATACGGCGCAATCACCTCCGGCACTTCCCTGCTGCCAAGCTCCGCATAAGGAGCAATGGGCACATCCCCCAGCGTGATGACCGCCTCGGCCAGAACCGGCGCCGAAAGCGGTATGCCCGCAATAGCATAGCAGGTACAAACCATCGGATGCGCGTGGCAGACGGATCTGATATCCTCATTCTCCTGATACGCCCGCAAATGCATCTTCAACTCCGATGAAGGCTTATAACTTCCTTCCAGAAGATTCCCTTCCAGATCCACCTTGACAAGCATCTTTTTCTTCATATAGCCCTTGGACACGCCTGTGGGGGTAGCCCATACCTCATTGTCTCCGGTTTTTACGGATATATTCCCGTCATTCGCCGCTACAAAGCCGCGCACATACATCCTCTGCCCAATATCTATGATGGCTTTCTTCGCCCGCTTTTCTGATAAATATTCCATATACACCTCGATCACAAATTATATCAACGGTTCCTTTTCGGAAAACGGCCCGCTTTGCTTGCGGCAAAAAATCTCCCGCAGAGATTCCGTATAGGGCGCCCTGGCGATTCCGTACTCCGTTATGATCCCTGCAATCAGATCATGATCCGTCACATCAAATGCCGGATTGAAGACCTTGACACCGGCAGGCGCCATCGGCTTCTCATACCACATATCCGTCACCTCATGAGCCGGCCGCTCTTCGATCACGATATCCGCTCCCGTCGGCGTATTCATATCAATGGTAGACGTCGGCGCACAGATATACACCGGCACATGATAGCGTTTGGCCACCGTCGCCACCACGGAAGTACCGATCTTATTGGCCGTATCTCCGTTGGCCGCCACGCGGTCACACCCCACGAACACTGCATTGACCCATCCGTTCCGCATCACCGTCGCCGACATGTTGTCACAGATCAGCGTCACATCCACCCCCGACGCATACAGCTCATACGCCGTCAGCCTCGCTCCCTGCAGAAGCGGTCTCGTCTCATCGGCATACACGCGGAAATGATATCCTCTCTCCTGCCCGAGATAAATAGGTGCCGTAGCGGTGCCGTATCTGCATGTAGCCAGCTGTCCGGCATTGCAGTGCGTCAATATGCCGTCTCCCGGTTTAACTAACGTCAAGCCATGCTCGCCGATAGCCTTACAGACACGGATATCTTCCTCCTTCAGCGAAACGGCCTCCTCCTTCAATCTCTCCTTGATCTCAGACACGGGCAGTTCTTTATTCTTAATGCAGACCTGCTCCATCCTGTTAAGCGCCCATGACAGATTGACTGCCGTAGGACGCGCAGAGTTCAGATAATCCTTGTGACGGCAAAACTCCTGATAGAAGGCCTCATAGTCATCCGTCCCGATCTTCTTGGCAAGCAGATACAGACCAAAGGCCGCCGCTACGCCAATGGCCGGCGCTCCCCGTACTTTCAGCAGATAGATGGCGTCCCAAATCTCCTGACCGGTATGTAGGCTGATCAATTCCGCACACCCCGGAAGCCTGGTCTGATCCAAAATAACCAATGCATCCCTTTCGTCATCCAGCGCCACCGTCTCATACTCCATAATATTCTTCATTTCCTTTTCAACACTCATCCTTTCCTCCATTCCGAAGCGTCAAAGCAACAGATAATAGCTGACCGGGAACAGCTTCTCCAGCACCGCAAAGACCGGCAGATACGTGCTCAGTCTGATAAAGACCGGAGCACATACCAGACTCCCCAGCGCCAGAAGCGGAATCACCGCCGCTATCGTCTCCGCCCTGCGCAGCATAATTCTCAGAATCATACAATACAGAATAATGATACCCTGATAGATCAGCAGATTTCCCACCTGCTTTCCCCACATTCCAAAGTTCCACACGGTAAGGATTCTTCCCGGCGTCATCTCCCCGCCGCAGAAGCGGATGCCATCGTTTATCCACAGGCAAAGCGCCACGGCAGTCGAGAGGAAGAGGGTAGGCGCCCAGATATCAACCAGATAAGTCAACGCATTTGGCGCCATGCGCAGAAATCTCTGCTCCTTCCTGTCTCTCTCATATTCCAGCATTCCACACATGCCTCCGACAAAAATGAGTACCGCAAACACCCCTTTTATCGGGAAAATCGCCGGCTTGACAGTTATGTCATTTCCAACATTCGTGTCAGCGCCTGTTTGACTTATAGAGTCATCATATAGATATCGAAAGGCGAACGTACTGTCATCCGCAAGGTGTTCTTCGTAAGCCTTCACCGCATACGCAGCCGCTTCCTCGGAAATCCGTCCCATATACTCCTCATAACACGTCTCGGAATACAGCCGGAAGATCACACCGGCAAGCTGCTCTTTCGCGATACCGGTAATACTGCTGGAATCCGTCACATAAGCCGTGATACTCTTCTTCCATGCACCGTCACGCACCTTCTCTTCAATCTGTGCGCTGATGACAAAACCACAGTCCGCCTCCTTAGTGGCCACAAGCCGTTCCACCTCTTTGCGGTCATCACAGAAAACAAACTGCAGTGCATTATCCGCTTCCTGTTCCGACAGCAGCATAATAATTTCTTCACTCCATGTGCCGTCCTGCGCACAAACAGCCACTTGCGCCGTCCTGTTTCCACTGCCCTCCAGGATTCCCACCGCATACCCGGATAAGGGCACCATGACCGCCAGAATCACATAAACAGGCTGTCTGCACAAACGTTTCATCAGAAGACAGATCCAGATCCAATATTGTTTTATCCGGCAAAACCTCTTTTCCTTCATATCACTCACCTGCGGACTTACGCATCTCCCCTTATTCTGCATCTCATATAGCAGGCAGCCGCTCCGCATACTGCCGTATAGAGACACAGCACTGCCAGGCACTGCCCGCCAAGCGTCTCTCCCCGGCCGGTTACAAACGCTCCCGCCGCCCGAATCAGATAAGTCGTCGGCAGCCATTCGCCTGCAGCCTGCATCAGCTTCGGCAGAAACACGGACGGAACCAGTCCGCCCGATAAATAGACCATTACCACAGACAGCAAAAAGATGAAAAGAACCCCTCCCGTCCTGCTGCCCGCCAGACTGTACAACATATAGAGGAACGTCGTCACCGTTATCAGCATAAGCGCTGCGATCCCGATCCTCAGACCGACGGATGCCCCTTCCGGATACCCTGGAAACAGCTGCCATACCAAGCTGTCCGGCATAAATCCCAGAGCCGTTGTGATCACGGCCCATACCATGGCCGTAAGTAATCCCATACACAACAGCCCGCAGAACCATTGGCAGAAACACTGCCATATCATTCCGACTCCCTGCCTTTCCATCTGCCGGCCAAACGCCGCCGGCTCTCTCTGCACAATAGGATACAAGGCCATTCCCGCCAGCAGGAGAAACAGCACAATGCCGGAAGCCAGATAGAACTGAATGACGCTCAACGAACCAAAGACAGACACGTCCTCAGTCTCAAACAATGCCAGCCTGTCCAATGCAAAAGCCAGATTATAACTGTCAATCTCCGCTTCCATCTGCGATATTGACTCACTAAGTCCATATTTAGCCGCCGTATCACCGGCGCCGTAGATCTGTGCCTGCGCCACACGCAGAAGCCCTTCCCCTGCTCTCGTCAGCTCCCTGAAAAGCATTGTCTCCAGCCCGGCATTTTTCGGGAAACAGATGGTTACCGCCGGATTCGTACCGTTCATGATTCCTTCCACCAATTGTTCCGGCAGAAGGATCACGGCTGCCACCTGCCCCTTTTCCAACATCCTGCTTCCTTCTTCCTTCGTGACCTGTTGGAAATGACAGAACCGCGACACGCTCTCCATATTCTCCACATAGCGAAGCGCCATTCTCGTCATGACATTGTCTTCCTCGACTGCCACCGCAATATCCACACTGACTGCCAGCGGATCACTTTTCATACTGCCAGCGCCGACGGCAACGACCAACCCCATCACAGTCATCAGCAGAACAGCCTGCAGCGCCATGCGGGGCATGATCCTGAATGTCTTTCTGATCTCCATATACAGATAGCAAATTCTATACTTCATGCCGGCCTCTCCATAACAGTTCAGACTCCTTCATTGTTGTATCTCATTGTCCCCTGAACGTTCCCGTCAGGACAGCCTACCCCTTCCTGTCAGGCTCTCCTGCACAGATATCGGTATACATATCCAAAAGCCCTACCGTCTCGGTAGCCGGCCTGCCATACATATTACAGCACTTGTGCGATACCTGCTTCTGTTCCTCTTCTTTCTCATCAAAACAGACGCTCATCCGATACACGCCCTGCGTGAATTCCGTATCCAGATGCTGCATCAGTTCGGCTATCATCGCCTCATGATCCGTTCGATCACTTTCACTATGTTTCATACGAATCCTCCCTGTCAGAGCAGTTTACTGCGATCAAGGCAGCCCCTCATACTACCATAAATAATTCAAAAATCCGCCATAGGCATTATCAATCTCATCTAAAATATCCAGCCAGTCATCTTCCGTCATCTCGAAAAACGCCGTCCCCTTCTCAACACTGCCAACCACTTCACCCTCCATCGGCTCGATCATGATTTCCCCGGTAATCTTGAACAGTTCCTCTCCATCCATATGAAACGCGATGTTTTCCAGATCGAGCAGCATACTTCTTCCCTTAACAATATCATCCAGGCTTCCTTCCAGGATCAGCTCCATGTCTTCTGCATCATCCCAGACAGAAAAGTTCATAGCAAACGCATCCTCGTCCGCATCGGAGTTCGTCACATATTTTACCCTGAGTACCGAGTCGCTCTCCTCCATCAGCTCCACATCCATATCCAGCTTATAAGTACTCTCCGCCGCAGTCTGAACGATCTGGTAATGGATCGCTCTCCTGACATCGTCTACTCCCAGTACGCTTATCTCTCCCTGTATCCTGTCTATGCTTCTTTTATCTCCCAGGAAATGCAGCGACGCTTCCATCGAGGCTGTTCCGTCCATTATTTTGATCGGCTTCTCAAAGGAAATACTCTCAATATGGTTTCTCTTATTGATCTCAAACAATACGCTGACCTCCGAATCGATCAGCCTGTCATACTCTTTCCACCACTGTTCCTCTCCTGCCATCTCATAAATCGCGTCATACGCCTTCATCATGTTCTGCAGCAGACGATCCATCTCTCTCGCCGGAAGGACAACTCGATAGAACCCCTTCCCTGCCTTCTCCATCACCATTTTCTCCTGGCACGCCCGAAGATCGGCTTCATAATGCTCCGAGAATGCCTCCAGATCCTTCCACTCCCTGATCGACATTCTGTCATCCGGATCCGCAAAAAGATCGATCGAAAAATCTTCCGCATCACTGATTCCCATCACCTCTGCAAGGAAGGACCGATTATACTGTCTCATCACATTCTCATTGTCAATATACATATCCTCCAAAAACAATTCCGGGATCGAAAAGCACAGAGATTCCTCATCTGCATAGATATTCAAATGTGCAAACTCATAATTCATTACACTGATACTCGTATCAGCGCTCATCTGCTTGTTTGGTACATCCTTATAGCTCTCGGTGTCAATGCCAATGGTCGTTCCATACAGACCGTCTGCCGTAAAGTTGATCGTCGTATCTATATGGCTGCCATCCTTCGCGATCATCATCAGCATATCTTCCATGCCTAATTTTTCCATCAGGGGATCCTGAATCTGTACAGACTCCCTGACAAGATTCTGCATTCCTTTCCCCAGCTTGTAAGCTGCAGTGCTTCTGTAATAAGCCGTCCCGATCCCAACTACGGTAAAAACTGCAATGATAACACTCACCACCGCAATCAAAATCTTCACCGCAGTGCCCTTCTTCTGCTGCTGCGGCAGATATTGCTGCTGCTGTGGTCCAAAGACCACATCCGTATTTTCCGCCTGCCAGGAATCATTCTTCCCATAAGGATGCTTAAGATCACGTGACCGGTACGGATCATCATTCTGCTGCGGCCCTTTCATATCCGGAATTGGTATCTCCGCAGGAATATAACGGCCATACGAGTCATTCTGATCCTTCCGGTTATCGTTCGCTTCTCGATTCTCTAAATTCATTTCCCGTCTTCCCCTTTCCTGTCCAAAATATACTCTGTGCCAATTCCTGCATACTTCCGTGTTCTTACATCCTGGCAGTCAGCGCTTCCCCGCGAAGCCCTCTGTCCACCTGTCCTAACTGTCCGTTCTTCATCACATACAGTTTATCGCAAAGCGCCAGTTCGCTCTCCTCATGCGTCGTGATGACCACCGTTCCCTTTCGTTCCAGATAGACCTGTAAATACCTGCGGATATCCTCCTTACAGAGTAAGTCCAGCGCCGCACTCGGCTCATCCATCAGAATCACCGGGGGCATCCCCGCCATGGCGATACCGATGCTGACCCGCTTCTTCATCCCGCCTGACAGCTTACTGACCTGTTTCCTGCAGAATTCTCCTATCCCCAGCAGATGCAGAAATCCCTGTTCCAGTTCCTGCCGCAGAATCTTCTTGTCCGGATACCACAGACGCAAATTATCGTACACACTCAGTTCCGGTATCAACGGATTCTCCTGTGGTACATAACCGGTCATTTTGCGGATCACTTCCCGCTCACACCGCATCCGTCCGCCATCCGTATCGCTCCATGCCGTGCGGCCATAGTAGAGCACCTGCCCTGTCGACGGCTTAAGCGTCCCTGCCAGCACCGAAAGCAATGTGGATTTCCCACAGCCATTGGCCCCCACGATACCGATACATTCACCTCTCTGCGCCGTAAATGACACACCCCGCAGGATCTGCTTCCTTCCGTATGCACTTGTTATATCCGTCACTGTTATCATATTTTCCATAACTCCATAATAACACAAATTTACGCAAAATAAAACGCCTGGGCAAACTTCCCAGACGTTTTAATCGTTTTCCTTTATTTGAGTTCGCGAAGCGAATCTCGTAAACAAACTTGTGCGTTTTGTTATTTCGCAGCCGCGATCTCAGCCTTCAATGCTTCTGTCAGCTTCGGAACGATCTTGTTCAGATCGCCTACAACACCGTAGTCAGCTACATCAAAGATCGGTGCATCTGCATCTTTGTTGATCGCAACGATGATATCGGACTCTTCCATACCTGCCACGTGCTGGATTGCACCGGAGATACCGATCGCGAAGTAAACATTCGGACGAACGGTCTTACCGGTCTGTCCAACCTGCAGATCCTTCGGCTTCCAACCGGAATCCACTACTGCACGGGAACAGCTTACCGTACCGCCAAGCACTGCCGCAAGATCCTCAAGAATCTTGAAGTTCTCCGGGCTGCCAACGCCACGGCCGCCGGATACGAGGATCTTGGCATCCATGATATCCACCGTCTCTGCTACGGACTTCACGATATCCAGGATCTCTACATACTTATTATCCGGTGTAAATCCGGGATTGAACTCTTCCACTACTGCCTTAGCGCCCTTGATCGGCTCGATCTTCTGCATAACGCCTGCACGAACCGTAGCCATCTGCGGACGATTATAGGGACATGCGATTGTTGCAATGGTATTACCGCCGAATGCAGGACGTGTCATCAGCAGCTGGTTATGTAACTGCTCCTGACCCGGAACTGCCTGTAACGGGAAATCACCGATCTCCAGGACGGTACAGTCTGCTGTCAGACCGGTAGCCACTCTTGCGGATACTCTCGGGCCTAAGTCTCTGCCGATCGCGGTTGCGCCAACCAGCATGATCTCGGGTTTATATTTGTTGATAACGGAAGACAGTGCATGTGCATAGGGCTCTGTTCTGTAATCCTTAAGCTCAGGATCGTCCACAACGATCACTTTATCCGCACCGTATTCTGCGAGCTGATCTGCCAGTCCCTTCACTTCGGAACCGATCAACACAGCCGTTACATCTGTACTTAAATCTTTAGCCAGGTCTTTCGCTTTGCCGAGCAGTTCAAAAGCGATACTGCTGATCTCATTGTCTACCTGCTGCGCAAAGACATATACTCCCTTGTATTCTTCTAAATTCATTATTTGCCTCTTTCTGCGCACTCTTTTTTTGCGCAAAGCCAAATATGGCTTACAAGTTTGTGTTGAGTACGCGAAACACAAATCCCGCAACTGATAAATTTCTGCTTTTCTTTGCCGCCTGTTTTTCTTTAACAGCTGTTAGATCACATGTTTCACTTTCAACTTGTCAACAATGTAGCTTACGGATTCATCGGGATCAAGCGTAACCTTCTCGCCGGCGCCCTTTCTCACCTTATCGGAAGCCTTAGCGATCTTGGTCGGTGAACCCTTAAGACCCAGGTTAGCGTCGTCTACATCCTTAAGGTCTGCTCTGCCCCATACGGTAAGCTCTTTCTTATAAGCGTCGAAAATCCCGCCCGGTGTCATATAACGAGGCTCATTCAGTTCGGAGAGCGCTGTGATCAGACAAGGCATCTTAGCCTTTACAACATGATATCTGTCTTCATACTGACGCTCAACGATCACACTGTCGCCTTCTACTTTGATATCCTGCGCGTAGGAAATAACAGGAATATCCAGATGCTCGGAGATCTGAGGACCTACCTGAGCCGTATCACCATCGATCGCCTGACGGCCTGTGATGATCAGGTCATACTCAAGATTTCTGATCGCACCTGCCACTGTAGTGGAGGTAGCCCATGTGTCTGCGCCGCCGAGTACTCTGTCTGTTACCAGAATACCATTGTCTGCGCCCATAGCCATAGCCTCGCGCAGAACCTCTTCTGCCTTCGGAAGACCCATCGTCACAACCGTTACTTCCGCACCGTACTGATCCTTTAATCTGAGTGCCGCTTCCAGACCTGCTTTATCATCCGGGTTCATGATCGTAAGCATAGCGCCTCTGTCGAGTGTTCCGTCAGGATTAAACTTAACGCCGCCCTTGGTATCGGGAACCTGTTTAATACAAACAACAATTTTCATTGTATTTCTCTCCTTATTTTATTTATTCTTTCACGTTTCGTCTCTATACAATATCATACGGTCCGCACACTATCCGCCTGCCGTCAGGCCACGCCGCAGCTGCCGGACAAAATGCCTTTCCTGTGTCCTCTTATTTAAGCAGGGAACCGGAGATTACCATACGCTGCACTTCGCTCGTTCCTTCGTAGATCTCTGTGATCTTAGCGTCACGCATCATACGCTCTACATCGTACTCTCTGATGTAGCCGTAACCGCCGTGAAGCTGAACAGCCTTGGTGGTCACTTCCATTGCTACTTCTGCAGCATACAGTTTCGCCATAGCAGCTTCTACAGAGTAAACCTTCTGGGTAGCCTTTGCCATAGCAGCCTTGTAAACAAGCAGCTGAGCAGCCTGCACCTTGGTAGCCATGTCAGCCAGCTGGAACTGTGTGTTCTGGAATGCGCCGATCGCTCTGCCGAACTGTTTTCTCTCTTTTACATAAGAGATGGTAGTCTCCAGTGCGCCTTCCGCCAGACCAAGTGCCTGGGAAGCGATACCGATACGGCCGCCGTCCAATGTGTGCATAGCGATACCGAATCCCTTGCCCTGCTGTCCAAGCAGATTCTCCTTCGGAATACGGCAGTCTGTGAAGATCAGCTCGTATGTAGAAGAACCACGGATACCCATCTTCTTCTCCTTCGTACCGAAGGTAAAGCCGGGTGTGCCTTTCTCCACGATAAATGCAGAGATTTCCTTGGTCATTCTGCCGCGCTTCTCAACGGTGCCCGTGATCGCGAAGATAACGTATACGTCAGCTTCCTTACCGTTTGTGATGAAGCACTTGGAACCGTTCAGCACCCACTCGTCGCCGTCAAGCACTGCCTTGGTCTGCTGTCCCTGTGCGTCTGTTCCTGCACCGGGCTCCGTCAGACCAAATGCACCTAACTTCTCACCTTTTGCAAGGGGAATCAGGTATTTCTGCTTCTGCTCTTCCGTACCGTATGTCATGATCGGGTCACAGCAAAGAGAGGTGTGTGCAGATACGATAACGCCTGTGGTACCGCATACCTTGGACAACTCCTCAACACACATAGCGTAGGTTAAGGGATCGCATCCCTGTCCGCCGTACTCCTTCGGAACCGGAATCCCAAGGAAGCCCAGCTTAGCCATCTTCTCAACTGTCTCACGCGGGAAAGCTTCGTTCTCGTCTACCTCCTGTGCGAGAGGCTTTACTTCTTTTTCAGCGAACTCTTTGAAAAGAGCTCTCGCCATTTCATGTTCTTTGCTTAAAGTAAAATCCATGATCTTTTATTCCTCCATGTTATTTTAATTGCATTCCGCCCTGTATGATGGACGTCATCAATACTTGCCTGTTTCATAATAGGAACCCAGTATAACGTTCTCGAAATCCCAGTGGGGTCTCAAGAACGTTATAGCGTTATATCTCTTTATATAGTTGAAGATATTACTTCTTGGAATAGTCGAAGAATCCGATACCGGTCTTTCTGCCCAACTTCTTCTCCTCCACCATCTTCTTCAGAAGCGGCTGCGGAGCATACTTCTCATCCTTCGTCTCGTTGTACAGCACTTCCATGATCGCAAGGCAGATATCCAGGCCGATCAGATCGCCAAGGTGCAGCGGTCCCATCGGATGAGATGCGCCAAGCTGCATAGCCACGTCGATATCCTCTGCGGATGCGGTGCCGGCATCCAGAACGCCGATCGCCTCATTTACCATCGGGATCAGGATTCTGTTAACAACGAAGCCGGGAGCTTCCTTAACCTGTACAGGAGTCTTGCCGATCTCTGTTGCGATAGCCGTGATCTTGTCAACCATATCCTGAGGAGTGTTCTCGCCTCTGATTACCTCTACCAGCTTCATTCTGTCAGCCGGATTGAAGAAATGCATACCGATCATCGGTCTGTCCAGACCTTCTCCGATCTTGGTGATGGAAAGGGAAGAAGTGTTGCTTGCGAACATGCATTCCTTCTTTACGATGCCCATCAGCTCTTTGAAGATTGCCTGCTTGATCTCCATCTTCTCCAGCGCAACTTCAACGATCAGATCGCAGTCCGTGCAGATGCCGTTCAGGCCTGTTGTGATCTTGCCCATGATCTCGTCTGCCTTCTCCTGTGTGATCTTCTCTTTGCTTACCAGGAAGTTCATGTTCTTCTGGATCTTGGCCTTGCCGCCCTCAGCGTACTCTTCCTTGATATCGCAGAGACAAACTTCATAACCGTCTGTCATAGCGAATGCCTGTGCAATACCGGAACCCATGGTTCCTGCACCGATAATACCTACTTTCATCGTGAATATCCTCCTTATTTGATAAATTAATGTACCAATGCCGCTTCGCGTCGCTTGCTTTTCCAGACGGCTACGCGTTCTTGAACGGTTCTTTCACCTTCTCCTTGTTCTTGTCCAGGAAAAAGGCCATGCCATATTTCTGGTCTTCTGTCTCAAAACAGTCGCCAAACAACTTCTCTTCGATCACAATCGCCTCATCCATGCCGACTTCCAGGCCGTCATTGATCGCTTTCTTGCAGTTGCGGACAGCGATCGGCGCATTCTTCGCGATGCCTGCCGCCATCTTCTCTGCTGCTGCCATCAGCTCTTCCTGCGGATAAACCGCATTCACAAGACCGATCCGAAGCGCCTCGTCAGCCTTGATGTTTCTTGCCGTGTAGATCATCTGTTTTGCCATACCCGGTCCCACGATCCTTGCCAGTCTCTGGGTGCCGCCGAAGCCCGGTGTGATGCCAAGGCCAACTTCGGGCTGTCCGAATACTGCATTGTCGGAACAGATCCTGATGTCACAGCTCATGGAGATCTCACAGCCGCCGCCCAGTGCAAAACCGTTAACCGCCGCAATCACGGGAATCGGAAAAGTCTCCAGTTTGCGGAATACATCGTTGCCTTTCTTACCAAAAGCTTCGCCTTCCGCCTTGGTCAGCGTGCTCATCTCACCGATGTCTGCGCCTGCCACGAAGGATTTCTGACCTGCGCCTGTCAGGATCAGACATCTCACTGCATTAAGATCCACACCGTCCAGAGTCTTGTCCAGCTCTTCCAGTACAGTGGAATTCAGGGCATTCAACGCCTTCTCACGGTTGATGGTGATGACCCCAACCTGTCCTTTTACTTCATATAATACAAATTCCATTTATGCGTCTCCTTATTCAAGATAGTGTCATTGTACGGAAATACTGCCAACCTTAGTCTCTCTCCACAATCGTAGCGCATCCCATACCACCGCCGATACACAGAGTTGCAAGTCCCTTCTTCGCATCCTTCGCTTCCATCTCATGCAGCAATGTCACGAGAATACGGCATCCGGAAGCTCCAACCGGGTGTCCCAGTGCGATTGCGCCGCCGTTAGGGTTCAGCTGCTTGTCAACATCAATGCCCAGTTCCTTACCTACTGCCACGGACTGTGCTGCGAATGCCTCGTTCGCCTCGATGATATCGAAGTCTTCGATCTTATAACCGGTCTTAGCCATAACCTTCTTCGTAGCCGGAACAGGACCAATTCCCATAACTTCCGGTCTGCAGCCTGCCAGAGCGCCGCCAACGAAAGTTGCCATCGGCTTAACGCCCAGCTCCTTCGCCTTCTCCTCGCTCATCACAACGATCGCAGCCGCACCGTCGTTGATACCGGAAGCATTGCCGGCCGTAACAAATCCGTTCGGATTGATCGGACGAAGCTTCTGCAGTCCTTCGATCGTAGAACCGGCTCTCGGTCCCTCGTCTACCTTGAACTCTACCATTTCCTTTTTCTTCTTCACCATAACAGGTACGATCTCTTTGTCAAAAGCGCCGCTCTTCTGTGCTGCTTCTGCCTTCTGCTGGCTCTTAAGCGCGAACTCATCCAGCTCTTCGCGCGTCAGTCCCCACTCTTCACAGATATTATCTGCCGTCTTGATCATATGATAGTTATTGAAAGCATCCCACAGTGCGTCGTTCACCATGGTATCTACCAATGTACCGTTGTTCATTCTGTAACCGTAACGTCCCTGAGGAACAGCGTAAGGTGCCATGGACATATTCTCCATACCGCCTGCCACTACGATATCGGCATCTCCTGCCTGAATCATCTGCGCTGCCATATTGACACAATTCAGACCGGAACCGCATACTACGTTGATGGTAACCGCCGGAACCTCGTTCGGAAGTCCTGCCTTAATGGAAGCCTGACGTGCAACGTTCTGACCCAGTCCCGCCTGGATTACACAACCCATATATACGTGATCCACCTGATCAGGTGCTACCCCTGCTCTGTTCAATGCTTCTTTGATTACGATCGCGCCAAGCTCTGCTACCGGAGTCGTGCTTAAGCCACCACCCATGGTGCCGATAGCTGTACGGCAGGCACCCGCCAAAACAACTTTTTTTGCCATCTTCTTCTCCTCCATTTTGGTATTTTGTTAGAAAAACTTTACATTACAAGATTGACAACGATTGTTATTTTTTTATCATTGTCAGCTGCAATTATTGTATCATAGGGGTATCTTTTTTGCAACGCTTTTCTACCTCCGGATCCTGCATCTCCTGCACACGACGCCATTCTCTCGTATCCCCCACCTTGGCTGCCTCGCTGCGGTTGCGATAGAGGAATTTCGTCAGCTCATAGCAGTCGATCCAGATCTCGTTATTTCCCTCTTTCTGGGACTCGTCAAAGATCAGCTGCAGTCCCCAGTGCAGATGCACAGTCTCGATATTGTTCACGTTCTCCTTGACGCTGTAACCGGTGTGCCCCATGTAGCCGATCACGTCCCCGGCCGTAACGATATCCCCCTCCTTTAATCCCTCCGCATAGGGGTAATTCTGCCGCAAATGGGCATAGTAATAATACCGCCTGCCGTCAAAACTACGGATGCCGATACGCCAGCCGCCATACTGGTTCCACCCCAGTGCCTCCACGACGCCGGACTCCACCGCGATGATCGGCGAACCGATCTGTCCCATCATGTCATGCCCCAGGTGAGGTCTGGAATAGCCGTAACTTCTGGAAGATCCGAAATCATCATAGTGGCTGTAGTCAAACCCCTTCGCAATCGGTGAAAAGGCTTTCAGCCCATAGTACTTATGCCATTTCCCCTCTTCCATCAGAGAAAATTCCCCCACCATCCCCGACAGCACCGCCGAGTAGGCTTCCAGATAATATTCGTAATACTCCATGTCCTTTGTCAGCTTCTCCATCGTGGTCTCACCGGCGCGCAGCTTCTTCGCCGCAGATTCGATCTCCCGCACGCTGTTTCTGTCAAACTTCCCGCCGTGCTTCGCCCCCACATAGGCAAGAAGCTCGATCCAGTTAACATGGACTTCTTCCTGACAGCTTGACACATCCAGATCGTAGGCGGCCGCCAGCGCCTCACAGGTGGCATGGAACTCCACCCACTTGATATAATTGCCGGCAGCGGATACTTCTATCGCTTCTCCGCTCTCCGAAGTCTGTCCGGCCGCCGTCTTTCCACCCGGCTGCCCCGGTTCTGTCGACCGGCTTCGCAGCTCTCTGCTCACCGCCGCACACACGAAGGCCAGCAACACGATCAGTTCTATCCTGATAATCCACTTGCCGCCGTTTTTTTTCCTGCCTGCACTTCTTCCCATATACGCTCCCGCATTCTGCTTACGCTGTTCCCGTCACGGTTATGTATATGAAAAATCCCCGCAGGTTATGTCAGCCTACAGGGACGTCTTTCTCAATCTATCTTTTGCGGTAAACGAATTCTCTCTGGAACAGAAAGCTCACGAAGAACAGGAACACATCTACCGGCATCTTCACGGCCACTTCCACGCCGCCAAACAACCCATACAGGCCGTTGACCAGCAGCGCGCTGCACATCATCTGGCACACCGCCAGCACAAAATACTTGGCCGCCGTGACCGCCATCCGCTCCCTGCTCTTAAATACCACCTTATAATTGATCAGGAAGTTATAGACGGCGGAGATCACCCGCGCAAACACCGTCGAAAGGATGATGTACGGCATTCCCCACAGGCCGCCTTCCGGCGTGTGCAAAAGGGTACAGAACAGATGAAACAGCAGCAGATCCACTACGCTGGAAGATAAGGACGAGAATAAGAACTTCCCGAACACCAGATAGATCCGCAGAGAATCCCTGATCGGATTAAAATGGCTGGTTCTGTTCTCTTCTATATAGATTGTCTCCACCGGCACTTCCGCAATCTCGATATTCAGGTTCTTCGTCTCAATCAGCATATTGGTCTCATATTCAAAACGCTCTCCCCTGACTTCCAGCAGTTTCTCCATGAAAGACGAAGGGATGGCTCGCAGCCCCGTCTGCGTATCCGACACCGAGAGTCCCAGCAAATAGCGGAACACCCGTCTGGTACACTTATTGCCGAAAGATGACCTTGCAGGCACCTCGGGGGCGTCGAAATCCCGGCATCCCAGGATCAGGCTTTCCGGATTGTCCCAAAGCTTCTTCATACAAGCCAGGATATCCCCCGGCGTATGCTGCCCGTCCGAATCCGCCGTCACACAACCCGGAACCGCCTGACTGCCACCATCCCGGCTGTCCGGCACTCTGCCGTAAGTGAGCAGGCAGTGGTTAAACGCCGTCTTGAGCGCCCTTCCCTTACCCAGATTCACCGCATGATGCAGCACCTCGCAGTTTGTGAAGGCTGCCGCCCGGGCAAAAAAGGACGCGTACCGCTCTCCGCTGCCGTCGTCTACCACGACCACATGCCGGATCCCTGCCTCCTGCAATGCAGCAAGAAGCGTGATTAACTTTTCATCCGGCTCATAAGAAGGTATGATCACCGGTATCTCATAATAAGAAGGCATGAAACGCCCCTTTCCGTTACACAATCTTATTGGCCATCAGCTCTTATCAACCGTAACGTATTACCGTCTTCCGCAATCCGGTACAGAACCCCGCAGGCAAACTCACCCGACTCCGTAATCCCGTCAAAGACGGCGCCCGCATCCTGCTTTGTCTCCTCCGCATAAAGATACCCGGCGTGGGAGGCCCTGATCTCCTGCATCATCCAGTCCGCAGGCGCATCATCCAGATTCACACTGCGATACACCACGGACACCGGCGAAGCCTCATATGACAGATAACTGTTGTTCACCCAGCGGGGAGCATCCCCTCTTCTGATATAGCAGACCCTAACGCCGCCCTCCGCTTGCAAAGGCTGCGACAGCACCTGTAAGGCCTCCAGAAACTGCATCTCATCCGCACCGAGCATATCCGCCCGTTCCTGCAGCAGCGCCTCCGCATCATTGCGATAACCAATGAGACCATGATACCCAACCCGATAGCCTGCTGTCAATGCCACGAACAAAATAAACACGAGACACACACCGTATTGATGTAAAAAGCGCGGCATTTTATCTTTTACAAAGAAACGCTCTCCGCGGCCCAGCCAGATCCCTGCCAGAAAAAGCAGCGTCCCGACAGTAAACGGCGCACCATAACGCTCAATGGAGGAGATCATGCCCGACGGCTCCAAATACTGAGTCTCGGCGGCGAAGATCGTGATATGCGCCAGAAAAATAATCCCGTAAAACACGGCGCCGCTGACCATGCTGAATCCAAGCACGAGCCGTCCGGTCTTCTCCGGCAGCACAGCCAATTTATAAAATACGATCACCAGCAGGCATACGCACAGATAAAGCCCCAAAGGCGTCAGATCGATGGCGATGCTTTTCTCCTTATGCAGCGGCGAACCCGCAAAAGCCTGCAAAAAGGCGGCGGCAAATTCCCTGATATAGCCGGAAATGCCGTACTCGTCGGTAGTCATATATTTTACCGCGGTAGCGGTAGTCTTCGTGATCCGCCGCATCAGCAGGCAGAAGAGCATCCAGCTGCCGCCTGTGAACAGCGGAACCATGGCAGTCATAAGCAGCTTTCTCCACCTGCGCCCCTCAGCGTCACGCTGATACAACGCCAGAAAGAGTAACCCAAACAGTGCCCACACAAACCCGATGGATTTGACCAGTACCAGCACTCCCAGATACAAACCCAGTCTGCCATAATAAAACAGCGCTGCCCTGCCTGTATGCTCCGCCTTGTCCGTCACGGCTGACAGGAAGCCGCCATAGATACAGGCCATTGTCAGGTCTGCACAGAATCCGTCATACCCGTACACTTCCGCAATGCTCGGGAAGAACCACAGCCCTGCCGCCATCAGGATCATGACGACCGGATTCCTGCCCTTTATACTGCGCAGAAGCGGCAGCAGAAACGACAGATTCATCACATAATACCCCGCAAAAGCGAGCCCCTCCCGATAAGTATGCCGGTCAAAATGCAAAAACCACCATTTGATCAGCTGCCCGCCCGGCGGATAATCCCCGAACTCCGGCGCCACGTTGCCATATTTCTGCGCAAAACCGTCCAGATAATACAATGATTTCACATCTGCTGCCCAGAAATTAATATCGTCCCACCAGGACACCACCTTGCCCGATGTACAAAGGATTACCACAAGAAACAGCAATACCGCCGTAAGAAAAGACGGCTCGCCCATCTTCTCCAAACACATTCCAAAGACCTTGCTTCTCTGCTCCTTTTTCCTGCTTATAAGCCATCCTGCGGACAACCCGATTACGCTTCCCGCCAGCCCGTCGATCCACGACAGATGATGCAGCATCGAAAGCCCATACAGCACAAGCGCCAGCAGGCAGATAAACACCGGCGCCGCCTCCACCAGGCTCACCTTGAAATATCCCGCCAGCCACAGCATACAGACCAGCGCAAAGCAGATATGTAAAACCACAATATAACTCAGCATAGCCGCTCCTTAACAAAACATCACCCTGTCACTGCTGACAGGGCAACGCTTCCTTCATAACCTATAACCATATAACCACGAATCCACTTAAACTTCCGGCTCAATCAGCCCGTAGGTATTGCCTTTGCGCTTATACACTACGTTAACCTGATCCGTCTCCGCATTGCAGAACACATAGAAGCTGTGGCCCAGAAGTTCCATCTGCACACAGGCATCTTCCGGATACATGGGCTTGATGTCGAATTTCTTGGTGCGCAGGATCTGTACTTCTTCGTCGTCCATGTAATCTTTCTCAATGAACTCCTGCCGGAAATACGGCGACGACTGCTTCTTATCGATCAGCTTATTCTTATATTTCTTAAGCTGCCGCTCGATAATCTCTTCCACCAGATCGATGGATACATACATGTCGCTGCTGACCTGCTCGGAACGAATGATATTACCCTTCACAGGGATCGTCACTTCAATCTTCTGCCGGTCCTTCTCAACACTCAAGGTAACATGTACTTCCGTCTCTGCCGTAAAATATTTCTCCAGCTTACCTATCTTGTCCTCTACTGCCGCTCTCAAACCCTCTGTTACTTCAAGATTCTTTCCAACAATAATAAATTTCATATCACTCATCCCTTCCATTGGATTATTGTATAGTCATTATAGCATATTTGTAGTCTGTGTTGCAACAATTCATGCCATATGTTTCACCTTTTTTGACAGATTCAAAGTCAAGCATTTTTCGACATTTTTCTTCAAATCATGCATTTTCATTACTACTTCACAAAACATCCGTTCTTTCAGTTTCCATAACTTCTGCTCGTCAACATCCCGAAAATCCTGTGGATATCGTGGATAACTCCGTGTATAAGTGCGTTTTCCGCTCAAATTAAACCTTTTTTGATGTGTATAACTTTACCGCTCCCCGCCGAAAGCCGTTTCCCGATCTCAGCCTTTTTGTACAAGATATACAAAAGGCAGCCGATTCCTCAGCTGCCTTAACAAGTTCACAATCTCACTAACTGCTGTCTGCCTGTCGCCACGCCGACTAGAAAATTCTTCTGATCGAAAGAATCGGACGATACGTAGCACTTGAAACAATGATTCCTGTCTTGGAGGTTGATGCATGGACAAGCTGTCCGTTACCTGCGTAGATTCCTACATGACCGGAATAACATACGATGTCGCCGGGCTGCGCATTCTCAATACCATTAACGGCTGCGCCCACATTTCTGTCCGCAGCGGAAGAATGAGGCAGGCTTACGCCGAAGTTATTATAAACACTCATAACGAAACCGGAACAGTCCGCGCCGTTAGTCAGGCTGGTACCGCCGTATACATAGGGATTCCCCACAAACTGCATCGCAAACTTCACGACATCAGAACCGGAGCTTCCCGTAGGATTCTGATAGGTCTTACCGCCGTCCGTTGTCTGGGTCGAAGCAGAAGACTTATTGGAAGCCATCTTCTTATTCGCCGCTTCCTGCGCCGCTTTTCTGGCCGCTTCTTCTTTCTCCAGTCTCGCACGCTCTTCCTCGATAGACTCTGCCATCACAAACTCTGTGGATAAAGTGACATAATCAGTGGATACAAATCCGTCACCTTCCTCGATGTTAACCTTCACCCAGCCATCCAGCTCTTCCGTGACGATCAATTCGTCTTCGATCGGCACCAATCCAAGCACTGTTTCTTCCATACCCGGCTGTTCACGAACCTTTAAGGTCGTAGTCGTTACGGTAGCAATACGTGTTCCCACTTCCTTGGCATAATCCACTGCCGCATCTCCGGTCACACAGTATTCACCCTTAACATAACCTTCTACGGAACCGGAATTGATCTTATACCAGCCGTTCTCTTCCTCGATAAAATTACCAACTGACTTATTATACAGCTTACCGACAATATTACCTTCTTCACTCGGTATATCACGGACATTCACATAGTCATTCACTCTCGCAATGACCAGATTCTTAAAGCCTTCCTCTTCCTCAGACAAACCGGTGTTCGCTGCTTCCTTCAAGTCTCTTGTATATCCTTCACTGACAACGATTGTATCTTCAATCTTCTTGGTATGCGCCGTACTGACCTTATTATCTGTACTTGCCATCTCCGCAAAACCGCCGACCTGTACGCTGCCGACGCTTGCGCCGTCTGCTTCGGCATTCTTAGCCGCTTCCTTCTCGGATTCTTCCTGTAAGCTGGAAAGCGCTGTGGATTTCTCCTGATCCTGCAGGGAAAAGTCAATTCCCGCTGACGGCAGAACCGTACTGATATTACCTGCCGCATTCACATCCAATCCCAAACCGCCAAAAGCAAGAACTGCTGTCATTGCACATGCTGCTATCTTTACATTCTTCTTCATACTTACCTCTTTGCGAATATCCGGTAGCCTTACCCGTCATATTCTTTAATCTGTATTTAAAAGTTTTACTTCATTTGTTACAAAATTGTTACATCTGGGTATTATGATATCATCGAAGAATCCATTTGTCAACTACAGCATATTCCAAAAACAACCGCATAGATACGCAAGTTCTTGTGCTTTTAGAACTTTTCACAAATAATTCACATTTATTACAAATATTAAATTTGTTACAATCACCATGTCTCATTCAGATATTTTTCCACGGACGCCACCGCACAGGCGCCGTCCGCCGCCGCCGTAATGATCTGCCTTACCTGCTTGGTCCGGATATCCCCTGCGGCAAAGATCCCCGGCACCTTCGTGACGCAATCCTCGCCTGCCAGCACATATCCTTTTTCATCACAGGACACAACGTCTCTGAACACTTCTGTATTTGGATGCATTCCCACTGCGATAAAGATCCCTTCAATTGGCAGCTCCTCCTGCGTTCCATCCGTCACGTTCCTCACTGTCACCTTATCCACCAGATCCGAACCGGAAACGGACGAAAGCGTCCTGTTCCACAGAATCTCAACATTGTCGCAGGCTTCCAGTTTCCGCTGGAGGCCCTTAGCCGCCCGCAGGCTGTCTCTTCGATGAATCAGCCACACTTTCCTGCACATCCGTGCCAGATAAATAGCATCCTCCACCGCCACGTCGCCGCCGCCGACCACGGCCACATCCCTGCCTCTGAAAAAGGCGCCGTCGCAGGTTGCACAATAGGAAACGCCTTTTCCTTTGTATTCTGCTTCCCCGGGAACATCCAGTACGGCGTGTTCCGCCCCTGCCGCCAGGATCAACGCTCTGGCCTCATAGCTCGTCCCATCCGCCGTTTCCACTGTCTTACTCTGTCCATGGTCAGTCACCGCCGTGACTGCTGCCGTCTTGTAAGGCACACCCATACTGTCCGCGTGCTCCCTGAATTTCATGCCCATATCAAATCCATTGATACCGGGCATCCCCAGATAATTATCCACCTCATAGGTATTGAGGATCTGCCCGCCGCTCATAGGCTTTTCTTCCAGGAGCAACAGGTTAAGCCCCGCACGAATCCCATAGACTGCCGATGACAATCCGGCCGGTCCGGAACCGATAATAATCAGATCATACATAACAATAATCTCCTCTCCAACAAAAATGCAACCGTAAAGGGTTACTACAAGCCGCCTTCATGGTATAATAACCCCATGGACAGCTCTCACAGTACCACACTGATATCACTTATCATGTGCCATAAAGTATATGATATCAATAACCGTGTATCATGAAATTTATGATATCAATAATCATGTATCATGAAGTTTATTATACCACAAACATGACTGCTATAACATGCGGAGAATATAGTTATGCAAAAAGACACTCTGATCCACGTAACAAATAAACCGAAATACGCTCTGATCAGCGGAGCCTCACGCGGCATCGGCCACGCCATCGCCAGACGCCTCGCAAAAGAAGGTTTCCACCTCTATCTGACCTGCAGACAGACTGCCGAGCTTCTGTTTCCTTTTGCCGAGGAACTTGCAGACCGCTATAACATCACCTGTACGCCTTTCCTGGGCGATATGGGGAATCCTTCCGATGTGGAAACAATATTTAAACAGATCTCTTCATTAGATGTGCTGGTCAATAACGCCGGTATCTCCTATATAGGATTATTACATGAAATGTCTGTTACCGACTGGCAGACTATCATGCATACAAATCTGGATGCTGTTTTCTATACCAGCCGTCTGGCCATTCCTTTGATGCTGCGCAGCCACAGCGGAAAGATCATCAACATATCCTCTGTCTGGGGAAATGTGGGGGCTTCCATGGAAGCTGCCTACTCCGCATCAAAAGGCGGCGTCAACAGTTTCACTAAAGCTTTGGCCAGGGAACTGGCTCCCAGCGGCATTCAGGTTAATGCCATTGCCTGCGGTGTGATCGATACGGATATGAATAGCTGCTTTTCAGCGGAAGATATGGAAGCGCTGCGTCAGGAAATACCAGCCGACCGAATTGGTCAATCCTCGGAGGTCGCAGAAATGGTGGTTTCCCTGCTGCAGGCTCCCGACTACTTGACTGGACAGGTCATTGGTTTGGACGGCGGATGGATGTAAATGCGCAATAGAAACAGGTTCTCCCATGCACACCTGCCTCATCACTATCCTTATTGCCCATTAATCCATATTCGGGGAACTATCTCCTATGTAAAAAGATGCGGCAGAATAATTAGAGGTTCAACTGAACTTCCTAACAAAATCCCCAAAACGCATAGGTTCTGGGGATTGAAATCCATGTTCGATAAGCTTTACGGACTATTTGTGTGCTACAAGGGTGTTATGAAAAACCATTTTTGCCTATTTAAATTCCTGTTCTAACTCCTATATGGTTTTCTTGTAACGTGCTATTTTCTGCCTTGTGTGGCTCGGTATTCGCACCGTAGAGCCGCATTTTTCAAGATACCTCTGTACTGACTTGCCTTATCCAGTATTCCGCATAAGTCATAAACCGCACATTTGCAGACGTTTCATAATGCTGTACCGCTTCCCACAATCCAAAATAAGATTCTTGCAATAAGTCCTCCATAGGCTCATATGCGGCGTATGGCTTTATGAATTTTTTTAATCAATGGCAGATTGCTTTCATACTACTGCATATAATCTGTTACAGAATAATCGTTCCTAATTTCAGAAACAATTTGCTCATTCGTCATTGCAATGCACCCACCCCTTTGCTATAATTTGAGTAGATGCAAGATATAAAGAGAAGTCAGCCCACAAAAGCAACGACTTCTCTTTTATTTTATCACAAAACCGTCTTTTTGCATATTTCAAAAATATTTCAGAATGGCAGCAGGCCTAAGGCTTTTTGAAAATGCCCATGCTCTCTAATTTTTGCCATTGCTTACGCCCTGTAAAATTCTTACCGCTTTTATCTTCCCTAAACTCTAACGGATATTCAATATCATTTTCTTTTGCATATCTTTGTAATGCACTTTCCTGACGGGTAAACTTCTGTAAATCTCTTTCCTCTGATGCGCTTATCCTCATATAGCTATATACATTACACATAATAATACCGCCTTTCTTCTATCAAATAAACTATAGATATTTTAACGGTTTACACATCACCAAAGAACACTTGACAAAATTTAATAGGAGAATTGTCACAAAAGAAAGAATATGATAGAATATCGGAGAGGAACAATCGTGTTGCAAGGTGGTAACCTCCCTAAACTTCACACCCGGTTT
>CANRZW010000039.1 GCA_947644545.1 uncultured Lachnospiraceae bacterium | reverse complement strand
GAATTATTTAAAGGGAATACGGCTTGTATCAGCGTCATATTCGGCAATATGTGGCGAGACTGCATAATAGATAAACCCAATAATATTTAAGCTTTTAGGGGGATTCTGGTGCGGTTTGGCATATAGAATCTTCCTAGAATAACAATAGATGAATAAAGGAGATATGTATTGCTTGAAAGAAAAAGATGTATATAGCATAGTGCCAATTTGGGAACGATTCTTATTGACAATTAAAGAAGCATCACTGTATTTCAATCTTGGTGAAAATAAGATGCACAGGATAGCAAATGAATTTGTAGATTCCGATTATAAATTCGTAGTTCAAAATGGTGGACGGACTATGATAAAGCGTAAAATGTTTGAGGATTTTTTAAACCAGACCACATCAATATAGACATGGAATAAAGGCAAATATCAATAGAAAAATAGCCTTGGATGTGATATGATAATACTGCACTAGGGCTTCTTCATACGAAAGGAGCAGATAGCAGTAATGATTGAAAAAAGAAGGGATAAGAAAGGAAGGGTTTTAAGAAACGGAGAATGTCAGCGTAAAGATGGATTATATCAGTATGATTACGTTGATTTGAACGGCAAGACAAAATGTTTATACAGTTGGAAGTTAGAGCCGAGCGATCCATTACCACAGGGAAAGAGAAAATGCAAGTCACTTAGAGAAAAAGAGCGTGAAGTACAAAGAAACATTGATGACGGAATTGTACCCTATGGCGGTCAGCTTACGGTATTGGCATTGACAAAGAAATATATCCTGCAAAAAAAGGGTGTAAGGGAATCTACAAGGGCAGGATATAAGACAGTTACAAATATTCTTGAAAAGGAAGAATTTGGAGCGAAAAGAATTGATAAAGTGAAATTGTCAGATGCGAAAGAATGGTTGATTAAATTGCAGGATCAGGACGGCAGAAGCTACAGTTCAATTTGAACTGGTATCGGTTATCGTAAATGACAGTGTTACCAGAGATGCAATTACGCATGACGAGAAAAGAAAGTTTTTAGAATTTGTCAGGAATGACAAGCATTTTTGTAAATACTATGACGGTATCTATATACTGTTTTATACCGGAATGCGTATCTCTGAATTTGTAGGGCTAACGATAAAAGATATTGATTTAAAGGAAAAGGCAATCAACATAGATCACCAACTACAAAGAACACGTCAGATGCAGTATATCATAGAGCCGCCAAAAACAGAAGCGGGAATAAGGGTAATACCTATGCAGAAAGAGGTATGCGAGTGTTTCAAGCGCATTATTCAGAACCGCAGGAAACCAAAAGTAGAGCCTATGGTTGCCTTGCATTGGGAGAAATATTTTCAGCACATTGTAGAAAAATATAATAAAATCTATAAAGTGCAAATGCCGAAGATTACGCCCCATGTATGCAGACACACATATTGTTCTCATTGTGCATCAAGCGGCATGAACCCAAAGCATTTACAGTATTTAATGGGGCATTCAGATATTAGCGTCACTTTGAATACATACACTCATGTAGATTTCGATAATGTCAAAAAAGAGGTCAAAAGCCTTGAAAAAGCTGTCCTGTAAATTCAGAAAAGAATGGTTGCTTTACAGAGATTTTTACAGAGAATGACCATAAAGATATGTGGCAAATCGTGTCAAATCATGAAAAATCAGTTGAAAGCGGTATGCCACATAAAACACTGAACCCCTTGAACAAACAGCAAAATCAAGCATTTACGGAGGTTTTAGCAACATGATAAAAATATTATTCGTCTGCCACGGGAACATCTGCCGAAGCACAATGGCCGAGAGCGTCATGACCCATCTCGTACGCCAGCGTCACTTAGAACATCAATTCCAGATCTCTTCCGCAGCCACCAGCCGCGAAGAAATTGGCAACAGCCCCCATTACGGCACGGTAGGCAAACTGCGCGCCGTAGGAATACCTGTTATTCCGCATCGTGCCATACAGATGACTAAACAAGATTACAACAAGTACGATTATCTGATCGGCATGGATGATGCCAATATCCGCAACATGACCCGCATCGCAGGCGGTGACCCGGAACATAAGATCTATAAATTATTAGAGTTTGCCGGCAGCAGTAAAGCCATTGCCGATCCGTGGTACACCGGGAATTTTGATGTGACCTATGAAGATATCATGAAAGGATGTGAGGCTCTTTTGGATTCGGTGAAAAAAGCATACTGATATGCTGACAAAATCCGATTCTTCAAAATCCTTTTATCATCTCTTTTTGAATCTTTATCGCAACTACTGCACTTATGGCAACCGGGAAAAAATAGGTGGCTGCCCTATATAAAACTAATGAAGAAGATGCGGGCACACGCCCAATATAGGGCGTAAAAAGTTTCAAAAACGCAAATTCAGCAGGTCCCATCCCGGCTACACTTGGCAGCACGCCTATGATGACCAGCATAATGGAAGCCAGAGCCTGAATCCTTCCCCATCCCGGGTTGGATATTTGCAGTGCTTCCATACACAGAAACGGTGCCAGATACAGCCAGAATAATTTCAGTATATTCAAAAGCATTACCTTGCAGCAGGTGGAATGATCGCTTACAATCGTTCTCGATTCTTTATAAAGCGCTTCCGTCTGATTACTCCATGATACTTTCCACTGCTTCCACTTTCCCGTATCCGGAAACTTCTTTATAAGGTACAGTAACAGACTGTGTACTCTTTCCCATGTAAAAAAGGCCAGCAGAAATACAACAATCAGCACACATACTGCCATCCCCAGAGTTATATAACCCATAGCCTCCGGGATCGTAGATTGCAGCCATCTTCTCTGCGTAAATACCATAACTGCAGCATAAAGGCATATGGCTGTCTTATGAAAAACATACTTTAGCGCCAGCATTCCTACCCCATCCCCAATCTGCACTCCATGTTCATGAAGATAAAAACTTTGCAATGGAATATTTCCGGCCGAAGAAGTCAAAGCATTCCCGAATACCCCAAGAAAGGTAAGATCAACCGCCTGCCTGTATCGAAAAGCGGGATTCTTTTTATGGAGCAGTATATAGCACATTGCGACATCCCAGAACTGATATCCGATCCCTGCAGTCATGATCAACAGCAATCCGGGTATGGATACACCGCGTATGCTGTCTAATATTTCTTTATAGTCTTTTCTGAACATGAACATTATTATAGCTATAATGCCTGCCGCCATAAGAATATTTAAAATAATCTTTTTTCGATTCAATCCCCGTTTTTCCATGCAATCAATCCTTATTAACTTATCAATCCCTCCATTGAAAAAGCTCTGTCTTCATGGTATAATTATCCAATTCTTTTAGAAGCGAGTTGATCCTATGAACCATACGAAAAGCATAATCATAGATGCCTTCTGGCAGCTATTGGAACAAAAACCATTCAGCAAAATTACAGTGAAGGACATTGTAGATTTATGTCAATTGAACCGGAATACCTTTTATTATCATTTTCACGACATTCCTGAACTTTTGGAGTTTATCGTGAAAAGGGATGCTGATTCCATCATCCAGACTCATCATGATTTTAATTCGCCAATGGACTGTCTTACCAGGCTTCTTGAAAGCTGCGCCGGCCGCCGGAAAGCAATCCTCCATATTTACCGCTCCGTGCATCGTGAAGCTTTTTTAAATGAGCTGGATCGGATTGCTTATTATGTTGTAACACAATATATCAATACGGTTACCGCAAACCTGACGCTTCCCCCGGAAGATCGTGAACTGTTTATACGTTTCTATAAATGTACTATTACCGGCATTTTCCTTGACTGGCTGAATGCCGGAATGGAGTATGACCTTTCTGCCCATTTTATGCGCATCTGCTTCCTTTTTGACGATGCAGGCAGACAGGCTTTCCTCAAATCCGCAGAATTGGTGCCAGGACAGTGATTTGCATCAGTACATTCTCCGGCTGATCCCCATGCCAAAAGCCCCTGCTCCTACATGGCATCCAATACTGATGGTCAATGGATCATAGCATATTTCTTCCCCTGGAAACATTTCCTGCACCATCTCAAGCCATTCTGTATGTTCTTCCGGTTCTACAAAACTTCCTGCTGCTCCAATATGTATCTGCGCGCCTCCTTCCCGAAGCCTGTCCGCACTTTCTTTCATTTGAATCAAAAGTCGTTCTTTACACTTCTTTGTTCCTCTGACCTTTGCAAATGCATCCAGGCGCTCTCCTTCAATCACAAGCAGAGGTTTGATATTCAAAACTGTCCCTATGGCGGCTCCTGCAGGCGTTACCCTGCCACTCCTCTTCAAATGCTCCAGCGTCTCTACCCCTACATAAATAAGGGATTCGTATGCCGCCTTCTCCAGGGCTTCTTTTATCTCTTTTGCACCACATCCCTTCTCTGCCATGGCCTTTGCTTCCAAAACAGAAAATCTTTGTGTAACAGAAATTCTGTGATTATCTGCCACATAAACTCTTCCGCCATAGTCCCCTGCCAACGCCGCTGCCGTCTGGCAGGAGCCGCTGATCCCGCTTGACATCGGAATATACACTACTGTTTCATAACCATCCATGAACGCCTTATCCCAAACTTCCATAACTTCATACGGTGACGGCTGTGAACTGAATATTTCTTTTCGCTCTGACATCATCTGATAAAATTCTTCATGCGTCAAATCTGTGCCTTCATAGTAAACCTCCGTCATGCTCAACCTGTCGCCTGGCGGGCCGCATGGCCGTCCATGCTGTGAAAGTCGAAGACCTTCATAGTAAGTTTTTCCTTCTATGATCACTGGCATTGGCACTATATAAATCCCTCTTTCCCTGCCTTCTTCTTCAAAGATCCCACTATTACTGTCTGTAATAATTGCAGTCCGCATAAACGTTCTCCCTGTTTTTGTTTACCTTACTTTTTCTTTCCACAGCCTGTCTGCAGTGGGCTTCCATTCCTGTGCATATTGATCACACTTCGCACAAAGATGCTCTACTGTTTCCGGAGACTGCAGATCTGTGGAATGCGCGTCTGTTTCCGAAACCATCCTGCGCAGTTTTTGCGGATTCTCCAGCATCGGACAGGGCTTAAGCATATTTTCATTAAAAGGCTGGTTGTCATGGTACGCCATCATGATCGGAGATTGCAGCGCCTCCAGTATGGACTTCTCACGGATATTGGAATCCGAATAATGCACAAAGACACATGGATCGATATCCCCGTTAGCATTAATATGAAAATAACGGCGTCCGCCCGCAATACATCCGCCTACATATTCCGCGTCATTTTGAAAATCCATTGCAAACAGCGGTTTTTCCGCTCTGTATTTTCTGATACGCCAATAGGTTTCCTCCCTCTGGACAGGGGTCGGCATCAATCCGGGCTGTGCATCATTTCCCACAGGCATATAATGGAAATACCAGATAAAATAGGCTCCCATATCAATTACACTGTCCAGAAACTCTTCTGACGTAATAGAGCTGAAATTTGCACTTGTATAACAGGCGGATATCCCATAAAACAGCCTTTTACGCCGTAACAATTCCATAGCTTTTATTACTTTATGGTACACCCCGTCCCCACGTCGTCCGTCCGTGGCCTCCTCAAAGCCTTCCAGAGAAATAGCCGGAATAAAATTCCCGACTCTCAGCATCTCATCCGTAAATGCCTCGTCGATCAGAGTCGCATTGGTAAAGCATAAGAATACACAGTCCGAGTGCTTTTCGCACAACCATATCAAATCTGTTTTCCGCACCAAAGGTTCCCCGCCCGTATAAAGGTACAGGTAAACACCCAGTTCTTTACCCTGCCGAATTATATCGTCCATCTCGTCATAAGACAGATTCAGCTTATTTCCATATTCTGCCGCCCAGCATCCGGTACAGTGGAGGTTACAGGCGCTGGTTGGGTCTAACAGAATCGCCCATGGAATATTGCATCCGTACTTTTTACGGCATTCCTCCTGCTTAGGCCAGCCTATGAGTCCGGCATTGATAAAAAAATTTACCGCTGTCGTCTGCATGACATGGGGATCAATGTCCTTCAGAATATGCCGAATATATCCATAATACGGATGCTTGGGATTTGTCATTGCCTCCCTGATCATCCTGCGCTGTGGCACAAAATCATTTCCGGCAAATTTGTCTGCCCAATCCATGATTTTAACAAGATTTTTTTCAGGATCTTTATGCAGATACCGAAACGCCTGCTCCAAACCGAATTTCTTTATTGTTGTTGATACATCCATGCCTGTCATCCCTCTCTTTTCCCGTCTGGTTCCTTTTATCTTTATCTGTTGCCAAACGTGCATTCATTATTAAGTCCATTCCAAAACGTCACAAATTCCGACTGAACTTGTTCAGTTTGTTGAACTAAATTGCTCATCAGAGAACTTATGCAACCTTTTCATCATCAAATGATACCGTTTCTATTCATGATGATTTTCGCTGCATTTATCTTCTAATTTCTTTAAAAGTCTGGCTGCTGCTTCCTTTCCTCCAAACCCAAAGGATATCGCAAAGGCCGTGGCAATGGCCGCAATGATAAGCAAAAACGCTGAATTAACGATTTCTTCTGCAATGCCAAGCTCATTTAACACCATAAACCCGCCGACTGTATAAATTGCACATTTACACAGCAATGCATATCCTGTATGCCCGTTTTTCTGCATGGCTTTCTCAGCAGCCATGCTTCCGATATAGCAGATCATTAAGATCAAAACAGCGGCAAGCACATACGGCATATAACTTATCACATTTCTGCCGATATCGTTTAATACCTGCAGTCGAAGAACACCGAAGCTCTCTACAACGAAAAACACCACCATTACCGCATGTACTGTTTTTCCAACTACTTTTGAAAGCATGAAATCTTTCTTTTCATCGCTTAGAAGTTTCATCAGTTTCGCATCCAGCCCGGCTGCCGCGATCAGGCTCTCTACTATCTTCCCGGACATTTTCGCCACCATGCATCCTACAACAATGATCACCAATGCGACGAGAATGTACGGAATAAAGCCAAATATGATATTAAGCATCTGGATTGCGGGTTCCGATACAGCTTTCATGTCAAGCGCCTGCAATGCGGAAATAATGACCGGAATCAGAATCAGCACATATACGATGTAAGACAGCGTATAGGACAATTTTGCAGACCCTTCCACTTCGATACCGGCCATTTCCTGTAACCGGTTTATCTTGATCCGGGCAAATACAGGCGTCAGTAACTCACGTACCAGCCTCGCAACGAATAACCCCACCCATAAAACAACGACTGCCGCCAGCATATTGGGCAGATATCCCCACATGGTATCCAAAAGGTTTAAGATCGGCATAGAGATTTCATCCATACCCAAACTTCCGAAAATACCCGGCACAAAAAGCAGAAATACAACCAGATGTACCAGCTTGCCGATATGTTCCAGCATTCGCTTTCCCCCATCCGGTGATGCATCAGTCTTTCCTAACAAAACTCTCAGCTTCGTCTTTGTAAGCAGTTTTACCACCAGTGACTTCACAATCCCCGCAACAAGAAACGCAAGCAGCAGAATCAGCACGGCTTTTATAACTGCCCATAGTCCTGTGCCTAAAAAAGTGACAAACATATCATTCATATTCAAATCCTCCTGTTGATTTTTATGAATCCACTTTAAATTTTTTTGTACCGATCCTCAATAGGCATTCGAGTACTCCATGCCTAAATTTCAGGCATATGATATACGTTTGCCCAAATAAAACTCCCATAACCGCATACACCTTCCCGATCGGACAATGACTTTTTGAAGGCTTTATTGCAATAATGGAGGAATAGTCCCTGGGTGCAGGAATTGAAGCATTCTGTGGCATGTGGTATACTTATACTGTACTTTAAGACCGGAACACACATTATACATTCCCACGAAAGGAGCCTCGAAATGGAATTCAAAGAACTGGTTTCTCCTTCACTGACTGATCTTTTTATACAGGAACTGCAGCGTATGATCCTTTCCGGAGAATTAAAAATCGGAGAACGACTGCCCACAGAACGGGAACTCAGTGAAAATATGAAAGTAAGCCGAGCCGTAGTGAACGGAGGGCTTAGCCAGCTTGCAGATATGGGATTTATACGAATTGCGCCAAGAAAAGGCGCCTTTGTCAATGATTATGTAGCAGAAGGGGACATTCATGTCCTGACAGCAATCATGGAATATAACGGCTGGAAATTCACACCGGAATATCTGGAGCCCATGCTGCAGATACGAAAAAGCATAGAACCATATTTTATGGAACTTGCCGCACGGCACACGGATTCACCCTATCTTTCAAAAATGCCGGGGATCATTGCGGCATTAAAGGAATCGCCGACTCTTCTATCTGCCGGAGAACTGATTTTTAATTTCTATCATACGGCAGCCCTGGCAAGCAGCAATATTATACTTCCCCTGCTGCTTCGGACATTTATGTCCGTCTACCAGTCCATGGGAAGCGTAATTGCGCAGCTCGGTTATCTGGACGACCAGATTAAAGAATTGGAAGCGATCTATCAGGCGATTATCCTCGGACAGCCACAGGCTGCAAAAGAATGCGACATGCAGTCCATTGAAAACTGTGGGAAATGGATTGGTTCACATTACAAACCGGGGGAACGTTTTCATGCCCCATAACCAACATCTGCAGACAAACGTTCAGGGAAGTAACCACAAATGGCTGCTTCCCTGAATCTTTTTAATAGCAGTTTCATCAGATACATTCCAGATACTCCAGCACTTCCGTAAGCCGGTGTATCACTTTGCAATCCGTACACTGTCCTTCTGCCTTTCTGTCTATAAGGACAGGCGTTATACCTGCCGCAGACGCTCCATCTACATCAGATACGATGGAATCCCCAATATGAATCACCTCCCCGGCAGCGCATCCGCTTATTTTTAAAGCATAATCGAACACCTCTTTATGGGGTTTATAGGCCCGAACCATTTCTCCCGAAATAATTCCGGCTGCTTCAAGACCGTTCTGTTCCAAACACTCCTGCACATAACAGACCCCATTATTTGTAATTACATAAATCGGGAGAGGACATTTTTCAAAAAATTCCTTTACATCATCAAAAACCGGCGCATACATCCAAAACCTTTGAAACAGCTTATGCAGTTCGGAAAAATCATCAGCCAAGCCCTTCTCCCTGCCAAGCCTTTCCAGCAGACAGTCGACAATCTCATCTTCTGTCAAAAAGTCATCGCCATAACTTCTCTCTTCCATCGTTTTAATCAGGCTCCACCAATATCTCACCGTCTCTTCCGCTGTTTCAAGCCGGCTGTTTTTCCATATCCGGGCAACAATTTTTTCCAAATCCACTCCCTTTTCCTGAATGATGGTTCCTGTATAATCCATAAACACTGCTTTTACCATTTTTCACCTCCATTTTTCCATTAGTATACCACAGACCACAAATATATCAATATCCTTTTTTCTTTATTTATATGTGAAAATTTTTATCCCTGTGGTATGCCAGAATCATTTTCACATTTGTAAAAATCTCTGGAACCGTGAAACAAATATACATCAATTGTTCTATTCATGCTTCCTAATAATTCCTGCCATCGTTAAAAGGAGGTGCAAAATGGTAAAATAGAGCAGTTCACACGACAAAAAAGGTTTAAATTGTATAACAAATAAGACCGCTCTCTGATTTAAAAGCCCGGTATTGATTGATAATCTTGTACACGCTTGCGCCAGCAGCCACATGCTCATTATGCATCACCATAAAATGGGCAGTTTCCAAGCCATTTCTCTTTACTTTACCGTTTATTGCAGTTAATCTTCCTCGATTAGATAAATGGAGAATGGCAGCGCCATATTTTCAGTAGGTGCACGACGGCCGCGGCGCTGCTCTTCTATAGCGATTTCTTCGGCTGCGTTACCTGCTTCCGGCTCGTCTACAACACCTATAAATTTCTTGCCGGCATCCATCAATCGTGCAATGGTCTCATTTTTAAATCTGGAAACAAACCCAAGTTTGTCGTCTTTTGTGAGATGAACTGCAACCGCCCACTCATCAAACTCATTGTCCGGTTCCCTGAAAAGCAGTAATTCTGTCCCCGGCGTAATTGCATTCAATGCATCCTGTTCTTCTTCACTTTCGATATGAAACTGTAATCCCGCAATTCCTGTTTTGAGTACCAAAATTCTATGTTCCTTCGGCCTGGCATTATCTCTCTGATACATTCTGCCACGAAAGGACTGCGGCGCTTCTTGCATTAATTTATTCATGTACAGCTACGCTTTCTATCATTGCACGAATTTCTCTTGTTCTGCGCTCCCGCTCGATAGCTGCGGTGCGTAAACGATGAGCTAATTCCTCTTTATAGGCTTCAATTTTTGCCGGATCAGACAGCATATCCGACGCAGTATAAGGAAATTGAAGTCTCATTTCTTCCATTTCCGTCATTACACCTTCCGTCATTCGACGGTAACGTGCCCATTCCTCTTGTATTGCTGCTTCCTCATCTGTAGGCTTAAAACTGCTGTATACTACTGCGGCAAGCGAATAATCTGTAGCATAATCTCGACCCTGAAAAGTCTCTTCTTCGTCCGATTGACTGTCCGCGAAAAATTCCAGTAAAAATTCCAGCTCCAGACCATCCTCCTGCGTGCTATTGAGCATTTCACGGATGAGTTTAAGCGCTGGCAAGTCTCTGCGGCGATATGCTTCCTGCGCTTTCTGGAATAATTGTCGATGTGCTTCCGTTAATTCCGGATGCATTTGCGGATGGAAGTTTTTGACGATGTCCCGATAGAGTTCCTGCAATTCATCACTCTGCTCCTCCGAAAGATCAGCATACTCCTGTGGAGCTGCCATCCCGGCTGCTTCCCGGAACATCTCTTGTCGACAGCTTTCCAGTTCAGCGTCAATCACATCCTCATCGACCGGTTCACGGCGATTAATTGCCGCCTGTATCATTTGCTGCTTTTTCTGGAGCAGTTCGCACTCAATCTCTTCCTTGATAACGGTTTCCTCATAGGAACCGACCCTTTCCATATATTCTTTTTCCAGACGTGGACCTTCTATGTACCGTTGTTTGTCCCGCTGTTCATATAGCGTGAGCAGCGCACAGCGGGCGAATGCCACCTCGCTATGAAGCCACAATGTAAAAGAATGTCTGCTCATCTTACATCACCTCCATACTCGGAAGTATGTCATCAAAAGTCAGCTCGGCAAGTTCCTGGTCTGTAATATCATTATCCATAACCAGACGATTTGCCTGTCGGTTGATGGCATGTTCAAACAGGTTTCTCACAGTACGTGCATTGCCGAAATGTTCCTCCCGATTTTCATATATTTCATTCAGCTTAAGCTGCAGATGAGGGATCGCATCTTCAGCCAGCGTATAACCATTTGTGTCACAGAAGCGTTTTAAAATCAGTAACAAATCATTACCATCGTAGTCCGGAAAAGTAAAATACTTGTTAAAACGAGAGCGCAGTCCGGGATTGGAGTCAATAAACTTGTGCATCAATTCGTCGTATCCTGCGACAATAACGACCAATTCATCTCGATGGTCTTCCATTGCTTTTAGAATAGTCTCAATAGCTTCTTTGCCGTAACTGTCTTCTTTATCATTTGCAAGAGCATATGCTTCATCAATAAAGAGAACGCCGCCCAAAGCCTCCTGAATCACCTTCTGTGTTTTAATTGCCGTCTGTCCAAGATAACCGGCAACCAGTCCGCTCCTATCTGTTTCGACCAGCTGGCCTTGCGGCAAAATCCCCATTAAATAATATAACCTTGCTACCATACGGGCAACCGTGGTCTTGCCGGTTCCGGGATTCCCGGTAAATACCAAATGATAGGAAATGGTCGGCACTTTCATCCCACGCCGGGTACGCATTTGACAGATTTTTATGAAATTAAGAAGACTTTGGACATCATTTTTAACTTTATTCAGACCGACCAATCCATTGAGTTCCTCTAGGACACTCTCCAATGTTTCATCTGCATCCTCAGCATCCTCACCTGCCGGTTTTTTAATCATAACTCCGCTCGCCGGCGCAGAAACAGCCGTATCTGCAGGTTGTTCAGGTGCAAGGTTCAAATTCAACGTTATGGTCGGAACGCTCTCTTCCTCTTCTGTTTTGGACAAAGGAGAACTGCCCCTCGAAATTGGTTTCACCCGCTCTGTCTTGTCAGCATGATCGGCAGGCTTTTTCTTGATATCAGCGGATGGCTGATAATAGCCTGTTGGGCTCATTGGTGTCACCATTTCAGGATGATATTCTCTTCTCTTACCCGCAACTACACCATGATAATCACAATAACCAAGCAAAATATCGCTAACGTCTCGCAGCCTATTCGCCTCTTCTATTGTAAAATCGCCATTGATCAGAGCCACAAGGACAAGAAAACGACCAATACTGTCCGCAATGGTACGGCTTTCACTGGTTTGTTTTTCTTTATCTTTCGCAACAATATCCTGGAAGAATGCCGGGATATTTATTTCACGGGCCTCATCACCGGCACAGTCCAGAGCGGTGATAATCTGTGCAGCTGTAAATTCCTGGTCTCTGAAAACAGACAGGACACCTGCATAGTCTTCTGAAAAAAGTTTATTTCCCGCCCAAATCCGAAGCGACGCTGCCATCAGCCATGAACAAATCTCATCATCACAGCGGTTCTTCGTTATAAGAGCAATATCGTCTAACAGGCTATTAAGAGCCATAATAACTTCTTGTTTTTTCACGAAAACACCTCCAGCCGGTCAATCATTCAGCAAAATCAAAAGTTTGCCTCCCAAATCATTTCCTGCGAATCTATTTTTCTCAACCAGCTTTACCTTTGTATAGATATTTCTACATAATAAGATACCATAAATAACAAATTTTGCAAACAAACAGACACACCTCCAGACTGATTGTCTGGCCTGCAGGCTTTATATTCCGAAACGTTACACAGACATAAAGTGTGCTGAAAACAGAAGTCAGAATTTTTTTGGGAGGGAACCCCCGTGATACTCCAAATCCTGACATTTCATAGAGATCTCCGAATGCTCTGCATTATCAGATGGAAATGTGTTATGGTACACTTCCGCCAGCTTATTATCAATTCGATCCATAACAACGAGTGTAAAACATTCATTCTGTCCATCCCAGCCAATGCTGATGCGGCGCATGCAGACCAACTTTCCATTCAGCCATTGATGAATGGTCTCCTCTCCTGCTCCCATAGCGCTGGAACGAGCCCATCCATGAATTGCTAATATTTTATCATAATTTCCTGTCTCGGATCTATTGTCGCAGCAAATTCTGTTTTAACCACTTTTCCTTCAAAAATAACCTTGCATATTGCCTGTAAAAAATAGTAAAATTAAGTATCCGATAATAATCTATCAAAAGATATTGTTGTTAAAATCATCCTTTAGTAGAGAAAGGAGATGATTCTATGGGAATTGGCAGTATAACATCAGCGAAAACCATGACAGTCATGCAAGTTGCTCCATCTGCTTTAAAAGATCAGAAAAGTAAAAGCATTCAAAATGAAATCACAGAGGTTCGACAGCAGATGCAGAAGCTCTCTTCAAAAGAAGACCTCTCTGCCAATGAGAAAACAAATGAACGGAAGAAACTTCAAAAAGAAATATCCGGTCTTACTACGGAACTGAAACAGCATCAGGACGATCTCCTGCGGTCGCAGAAAAGAGAACAGATGCTTGCAAAACTGTGGGAAGATAAAAAACCTGTGAAAGAAGATATCTCAGAAACCGATACACGATCGGAAGAAGAAGCTTCAAATACAACAGACAAAAGCGATCAATCTTATAAGGAACAACCGTCTGCACAGACGAATTCAATTATAGCCCAAAACAGCGACGGAACCGTTATCCTGAAGGAAATCACAGGGCAGGATAGGAACTCTGATCGGGATACAAAAACGGAAGCGGCTGTAGAAACCGAAGAAGAAGTCCATGACGAAACCGAAACGAATACGAATGATGATGCGGCTGCAGATTTTAGACCTTCCAGCAGAGAAATACAGGCAATGGTAACATCCGACTCTTCTCTGCAGCAAACCAGGCACTTGGGAACGATCATATCCAAAACCAGTGACGGCATCGCTATTTTAAAGGAAGAAATAGAACAGGCCAAGGAGCTCGGACTGGATACAGAACTGAAACAGGCCGAACTGAAAAAGATTGAAAGACAGGAACAACTGGCAATGGCATTTCAATTCTCCATATTAGGAGAAGCAGACAAAGCTCTGCAGTCGGCCGCCAACCCACAGTCTTCAAAGGACAAAGCGACTGATAGAGAAAATAATGCCTACATAAATGCTTTGAATCTGTCACGGGAAGAATACGCATCACAACAGAAATTCTATGTTTCTTTCGTATGATCAAATTTGTCTATTACCACATGTTTATTACTTGCCTATTACCTGTTTAATACGTGGTAAAATTCAGGGCCTCTGCTGACAATCTTATCAACAGAGGCCCTGAAAAATATGCTATTCTTTAGAACTTGCCAGCCTTAGCCGCTTCTTCTACAGAAACAGCGAGTGCCGGATTTAAGCCATTTAAAAGACATATATGTCTTGCACGGGTCTTGCCCATAAAACCCTAAAGCAAACCAAAACATATCATTAAAAAGGCAATCAAAACATGCCAGCCACAATCATTTCTGATTCTGGCATCTTCATATGCCCGGCGCAACATGCTTCCTATGTGGTTTTCATATTTTCTTTTATAGACATACTTATGAAGCCAGTTATTCAACTGTCTGTCATAAAAAGTATTATACAGGATTTCTATCGGGTAGTGGAAACTGCTCATTTGAAAATAGCAAAGCCTTCTTCCATCAAAAACTGCCTGTGTACCACATCACCGCCAGCAGGGTCAGCCATCGCTCTAATATATCCCAATCCCCCTGCCCCCAATACTTTCTCCACATATCTGATTAACTACATAACGGTGACAGAACCTTTTTAAACACATCGTAATTCCTTGTATCTGCCAAATGGCAGTATACCGCAAACTCAATAACCCTGAAACATCTTAAATAGCCCCCAAGTACCCCTGACACCGCTTCCGCCACGATGGCAGGCGGGTTCTGGAACGCACCACAGCCAAACGCACCCAGAACCATGACCTCTGCGCCCTTTGCCGCCGCTATATCAAGAACCCTGCTCATACGCTTTTTATGCAGCTCCAGTAAGTCTGCGGACTGAATGGCAACTGCTTTTCTGCCGGAATCTGGGTTCATTGCATTGCCCGGTATACTGCGCAGGTTTGGGGCTGCACAGGATATCACGTCTGTCTCATACCAAGAGGCTTCCTCCAGTATCTTTTCCGTAATGTCATCCCTGAAAACCGTGACCTTTGGCGTATAAATGCAGTCATTGTTATACAGGGCACTCATGCGTCCCGCTTTTAACGCCTCACGGTGCGCATTGTGGAAACGGCTTACCGCCGTCTCATCTGAAATGCAGGCATACAGGGTACTGCACCGGCAGATGGATTCTTCCTGCGCATTGGAGCCTTTCGCAACGCCTCCTCCTGGATTTGATGCAGATGCAAAGTTAAGCACGCAGACTTTCATGCCTGGATACCCCGCTGCCGCCTCAAGACACCTCCTCTTTGACACCAGCACCTTTGCCGGCGCATCATATCTGCCCGCCGGTGGCGCCACCTCCATATCTTCCGTTATAACTCTCTGGTTATCCTGGGAAAAAGATATGGAATCCGCCAGCCTCCTGTCCCTGCCATAAATCCGCCTGGTCTCCTCAAAAATTTCTTTTCTTTCCTCACGTGGTTTTTTATTCATTACAGCCGCCAACCTTTCTTCTTATTTTATCATAAATCCAAATCCTCTGCTAAAAACAGGCATTTTCCATTCACTGTATCGGACGAAAACAGCCCGTCCCCCCCCCCCCCCCCCACAAAATCTTCCTCTTTCACGACAGTGACCTCCCCAGACTTACACACAATGTCACCACATGAGCCTTTGAATACAAAAGGTTCCCCAACGTTTTCTATATACACCGCCTTAAGGCCGTCTGTCATTACCACATAAAGCTCACCGGGTCTCAAAAACCCCTCTGCCTTCTTTATTATAGCCTTTTCCTTTTTCCCTTTCAATCCCAATACCCCTGCCCGCCAGTACTTCCCTTGTACTCTCCAGACCACCTTCGCTTATATCCGCATATTCCAGCACATAGCAGCTGCCTGAGAGCGTAAACAGCTTCAGGTCTTTCTCCCCTGACTGCGTCCTGACAACTGTGGATGTAAAAATATATTAATAAAGGATGACACGCTTATCTGAAGCACCTGACACCACATGAGGCAAAAGTGTGTCTTGTGTGTGTCTTGTACAGGTCTTGCTCATAAAAAAAGAGGGCTAACCAAACCATTTTCTGGCTTGATTAACCCCCAAAATACGGGCTTTTCTTAGAACTTGCCAGCCTTAGCCGCTTCTTCGATGGAAACTGCTACCGCTACAGTCGCTCCAACCATCGGGTTGTTACCCATACCGATCAGACCCATCATCTCTACGTGAGCCGGAACGGAAGAAGAACCTGCAAACTGTGCATCGGAGTGCATACGTCCCAGTGTATCCGTGAAGCCATAAGATGCAGGACCTGCAGCCATGTTATCCGGATGAAGGGTACGGCCTGTACCACCGCCGGATGCAACGGAGAAGTACTTCTTACCTGCCTCTGTTCTCTCCTTCTTGTAGGTACCTGCTACCGGATGCTGGAATCTTGTAGGATTCGTGGAGTTACCGGTAATGGAAACGTCAACGTTCTCTTTCCACATGATCGCAACACCTTCCGGAACGGAATTTGCACCATAGCAATTAACCTTGGAACGAAGACCCTCGGAATAAGCAATTCTGCTAACCTCTTTAACCTCGTTCGTATAAGGATCATACTCTGTCTCAACGAAGGTAAATCCATTAATTCTGGAAATGATCTTTGCAGCGTCTTTGCCAAGACCGTTCAGGATAACACGAAGCGGTTTCTGACGAACCTTGTTAGCCTTCTCTGCAATACCAATTGCACCTTCTGCCGCTGCGAAGGACTCATGGCCTGCCAGGAATGCGAAACAATCCGTTTCCTCTTCCAACAACATCTTGCCCAGGTTACCATGTCCAAGACCTACCTTACGGGTATCTGCAACGGAACCGGGGATACAGAATGCCTGCAGTCCCTCACCGATTGCTGCTGCTGCGTCAGCCGCCTTCTTGCAGTCTTTCTTGATTGCGATCGCTGCGCCTACGGTATAAGCCCAGCAAGCGTTCTCGAAACAGATCGGCTGGATCTTTTTAACCTGCTCATAAACATCCAGGCCAGCGTCTTTTGTAATTTTCTCGGCTTCTTCGATAGAAGAAATGCCATAACTGTTTAATACGGAATTGATCTTGTCAATTCTTCTTTCATATGATTCAAATAAAGCCATCTTATCTTAATCCTCCTGTTTATGTTAGCATCTTCTCATCAAACACTCCCAAATCATTGTGAACTTCCGAGTCTGCAAAGCAAATCCTAAAACCCTCGCAATTCATCAGATCTGTGAAACCAATCCTAAAACCTTCGCGGTCTTTCGAGTCTCTGAAACCAATCGCAAAACCCTAACGGTTTTTCGAGTTTGCGAAGCAAATCTCGCAAAGTTAATCCCTCCGGGATTAACTTTTATTCACATCTGGGATCGATAATCTTAACGGCATCATCAACACGTCCATACTGTCCACATGCCTTCTCATAAGCCGTATTCGGATCGTCACCCTTCTTGATGAAATCTGTCATCTTGCCAAGGCTCACGAACTTGTAACCGATGATCTCATCGTTTGCATCCAGTGCGATACCTGTTACATAACCTTCAGCCATCTCAAGATAACGAGGACCTTTCTTAAGAGTACCATACATCGTACCAACCTGGCTTCTTAATCCCTTACCCAGATCTTCCAGACCAGCGCCTACCGGAAGGCCGTCCTCTGAGAATGCTGACTGTGTACGACCGTAAACGATCTGCAGGAACAGTTCTCTCATCGCCGTGTTGATCGCGTCACATACAAGGTCGGTATTGAGTGCTTCCATAACAGTCAGACCGGGAAGGATCTCGGATGCCATAGCAGCGGAATGTGTCATACCGGAGCAACCGATCGTCTCAACGAGAGCTTCCTGGATGATACCTTCCTTCACGTTCAATGTCAGCTTACATGCGCCCTGCTGAGGAGCACACCAGCCCACGCCGTGTGTCAGACCGGAAATATCCTTTACTTCTTTCGCCTGAACCCATTTCGCTTCTTCCGGGATAGGCGCACAGCCATGATGAACGCCCTGTGCCACTGTACACATTTCTTCAACTTCTTTTGAATAAATCATGTGATAACTCCTTTCGATTATGTAAAATTATTTGATAACAGATTCTCATGAACCTGTCATAACCGTTATTTCTATTTTCGCATATTGGGGACAAAAAATCCAGTCATTTCTACGAATTTACCCGTTGAATTTCCTAAAATTCCTAAAAATTCCATCATTTCCCTAATCCACGACGCCTTCCCTTTTCTGCGCGATCTCACCCTGCTTCTTGTAAATGCTGCCCGCCGGAATGAATCCTCTTACCATCGAAGTAGGATACACATTGGTCTGCCTGCCGATCACGGTTCCGGGATTCAATACACTATTACAGCCTACCTCCACATTATCGCCCAACATGGCGCCAAACTTCTTAAGGCCGGTCTCGAACCGCTCCTCTCCTGCCCGCACCACCACAAGCGTCTTGTCGCTCTTCACATTGGATGTAATCGAACCGGCGCCCATATGCGACTTATAACCCAGAATGCTGTCGCCTACATAATTATAATGGGGCACCTGTACTTTATTGAACAGAATCACATTCTTCAATTCCGTAGAGTTGCCTACAACCGCACCTTTACCGACAATCGCATTTCCCCTGATAAAAGCGCAGTGCCGGATTTCTGCCTCCTCGTCGATGATTACCGGCCCGTTAATACACGCGCTGGGGTTCACCTTTGCCGATCTGGCGATCCAGATATTCTCCCCCTTCTTTTCATAGATCTCTTCCGGCAGCCTATTGCCAAGCGCAACGATAAATGCGCTGATCTTCGGCAGCACCTCCCAGGGATAAGTTACTCCCTCAAAAATCTCTTTCGCGATCGTTTCCTCCAACGTGTAGAGTGCATCCACTCTCGTGTCCTGTAAACCTGCCATTTCCCCTTACCTGTCCTTTCTTAAACTGGTTGCCTGTTATCTATTTCTTATAGAACTGTTCCACATACTGAAATCTATGATAAAGCGCCGACTGATTATTCATCTGCTTTACTACATTGGTCCTTCTGCTGACGAAGTCATCCAGCTTCCCCATATATTCCTGCTCCGAGATCTGTCCGTCTGCCACTAACGTCAACCCTTTTTCCCAGCTTGCGGTCAATCGGGGATCCAGGAGCGGCTTGATCGAACCTGCCACCACCTCGTAGATCATCTCCCCGAGCAGTGTGGGCGTGATAATCTGGGTCTTCTTATTGAGCGCCAGATACTTGATATTTACCAGCTTCTTCAAAATCTCCGCCCTGGTAGCGGACGTACCAATACCACTGCCCTTGATCTGTGCACGCAGTTCCTCATCCTCAATAAACTGCCCCGCATTCTCCATGGTCAGGATCATCGTTCCGGAATTATAACGCTTGGGCGGGGAAGTCTCCCCTTCCTTTTTCTCGATCCCATTCAGCGGCAGCTGCATCCCCTTTTTCAAAGCCTTTAAGCTTTCCATAAAGGAAGCGTCGCAGGCAGTCTCCTCTTCCTGTCCTTCCTTTTCCTCCTGCTTGTCCTCTTCCGGATCCGTGGCTGACCTTTTCCTGGTAAAAGAATACTGACTGACTTTTAGATAACCGGCATCCGCCAGCACCTTAAAACTGGTCGTAAAAAGTTCCCCTTTCATTTTGACGCCAAGGCTGACTTTCTGATATACTGCCGCCGGATAAAAAATGCTTAAGAAACGCCGGACGATGATTTCGTACACCTTGGCGGACGTAGGATGCAGTCCGTTCAAATTCCCCAGTCCCTGTCCGGTGGGAATAATGGCGTAGTGATCTGTGATCTGCTTATCATTCACATAACGGGTCTTGCCGATGTTCTTATAACTGCCGCCGCCCAGAATCTCTTCCGCAAAAGACGCCGTGACCGGATACCCCCGCAGCCCGCCGATGTTCTTATGAATCTCCTTCGCCACCGCCGTAGAGAGCACCCTGGCATCCGTTCTCGGATAAGTCGTCAGTTTCTTCTCATAAAGCTCCTGAGCGATGCGCAGCGTTTCGTCCGGACTGATCTTAAAAAGCTTCGAGCAGTCGTTCTGCAATTCCGCCAGGTTATACAAAAGGGGCGGGTTCTTAGTCTCCTTCTTTCTCTCCAGCTTTTCCACCACCGGAACACCCGCCGGATCCTCCTCCAGCCAGCCGATAAAGGCATCTGCGTCCTTTTCCTCCAGAAAACCGTTGTCCTTATAAAGTAACGGTGACTGATAATACTTGGAGCCTTCCACTGCCTTCCACTCGCAGCCGCATTCCCTGCCCTGTACCTGCACCTGTGCCAGAACCCGGTAAAAAGGAATCTTCACAAAGTCCCTGATCTCCCGCTCCCTGTTCACCACCATACCCAGCACACAGGTCATCACACGTCCCACGGAGACTACCGCCTTATCCGCCTTCAGATAGGACTTGATGGGACTGCTGTATTTCAGGGTCAATACACGGGAAAAATTGATGCCCATCAGATAATCTTCCTTAGCACGCAGATAAGCGGCATTGGACAGGTTGTCATAGGCTGACAGATCCTTGGCCTCCCGAATGCCGCGCAGAATCTCTTCTTCCGTCTGGGAATCGATCCAGACTCTTTTTCTTGTCTTGCCGTGGACGCCGGCCTGCTGCTCCACAAGGCGGTAGATATACTCTCCCTCCCGCCCGGAATCAGTACAGACATAGATGGTCTCCACATCGTTCCTGTTTAACAGTCCGCTCACGATCTGGAACTGTTTCTTAACATTACCGATTACTTCGTATTTAAATTCTTCCGGAATAAACGGAATGGTCTGCAGCGACCAGCGCCTGTATTTCTCGTCATAGGCTTCCGGGTAACTCATGGTCACCAGATGACCCACACACCAGGTCACGATCGCTTCCTCTGATTCCATGAAACCGTCCCGATTCTTCATATTATACTTTAATGCCTTCGCAAACTCCTTGGCAACGCTGGGTTTCTCCGCAATAAAAACACTCTTTCCCATAAACTCCCCAATTCAGAACCGTTTCTTCATTTATCCTATCCTCACGAACTTTACTGCAAATGCAAAGTCCTGCGATGTACATCCTATAAATTCTTCACAGTCCCTTATTATCTCTTAAAAATCCGAAATCTGTATCAGTTTCAGATTGGTCCTGACCTTCGTCTCCAGATTCAGCCGCTCATCAAAACGATATGCCGAATACATATAGACATGATCCGCATTGATCTTCGCCTTCTTCGCACAGCCAAGAAGCGCCTCATAGTCCTCATAGGTAGTGGGCCGCTCCCAATTACACAGCCCGATCAGCGTGTGCTCCTGTGTATCCTGCGCAATGATATCCAGTTCTCCGGCCTTACCGATCCACTCACCCACTATCTCCAGCTGAATCGGCAGTCGTTTCCTGTCATTCAGGCGGGTAAGGTGCTGTCTGCAGACCTGCTTGAAATATCCGTTCACATATTTCCGGAAATCCGACATGATGTAATTGTTATAAAATTCTCCTACAGAAAGCGCCTCAAGCTCACTTCTGTACGGATACAGATAAGTATAGTAAAAATGTACCAACGGATGGCTGATCCGGTAAATCCCCTTCTGCACATTCTCTTTTCCCGCTGTATCATAGGAAAAAACTTTCTCCACCAGTTCCAGCTCGATCAGATTTTTCAGATAGACACTGATCTTGGCCCGGGAAAAGTCCGTATGCAGGTACAGATTGTTCAGCTTATGGCTGCCGTCCGCGATTGCTGCCATGATCGTGTTGTAGACTCCCGGTTCCCGCAGCTGATCCATCAGGATGCGTTCCCCTTCCTCGCAGAGGAAGCTGTCCCGGTTCAGTATATGGCGGCAGATATTCTGCTGGATCGTCAGCCTGTCATCAAACTGATTCCACAGACCAGGATAGCCGCCCAGGATCGCATACGCCTCCACACATTCCTCAATGCGGAAATTCGGAAACCGTTCCACCAGATCCGCAAACGGCATCTCCCGGATTTTCAGAAAACCCGACAGCTCATAGGCCGCCTCCCCGATCCGTGTGACCATGCTGTTCTCCACCCAGCCGATGGCCGAACTGCACAGAATGATCATGACTTCATCCCGATTCCAGTGGCTGTGCATAAAGGAGACCAGTTCCTTCATGAAATCACTGCTGGCCTTGACAATATTCTGAAATTCATCGATTACAATCACTTTCTTACCCTGCTCTCTGCTGGTGATCCTGATCAGAATATCCCGCAGGGAGGGAAATGCCTCCATCTCATAGCCGTCGCGGCTCATCTGCATGCCCCACTGATACACCTGCTCCCTCTCGGAACAAGCTCTGGCCATATAATAATACCCTGCCCTTTGCGTCATGAACTCCCTGACAAGCGTCGTCTTGCCCACATGCTTCTGTCCATATACGACTACGATCTGGCTGCCTTCCCTGTCATAATAATTATTTAAATGTCTAAGTTCCGCTTTCCTGCCAAGCAGCATAATTTCCTCACAGCTTTATAGATATTTACATGATTTCATGCATAAATCAATCTCTCTTGTATGTTTCTATTTCTTCGAGATATATCCCTGTGCCTTCAAAGTCTCCGCACAGAGTACCGCTCCGCCGGCTGCGCCGCGCACCGTATTGTGGGAAAGCCCGACAAACTTCCAGTCATATACGCTGTCTTCCCTGATCCGTCCGATGCTGATGCCCATGCCGTTCTCGAAATCCACATCCAGCTTCACCTGCGGGCGGTTATCCTCTTCCATCACCTGAATAAACTGCTTCGGCGCACTGGGCAGTGCAAGCTCCTGCGGAAGTCCCTTGAAATTCACCAGCTTCTCCACAAGCTGCTCCTTTGTAGGCTTCTTCCTGAACTTCACGAATACCGCCGCCGTATGTCCGTTGAGTACCGGCACGCGGATACACTGGCAGGTGATGACCGGACTCGCGGCCGGAACAATCTCACCATTCTCTACTTTCCCCCAGATCCGCAGCGGCTCTTTCTCACTCTTCTCTTCCTCACCGCCTATGTAAGGAATCACATTCTCTACCATCTCCGGCCAGTCCTTAAAGGTCTTGCCCGCTCCGGAAATTGCCTGATAGGTCGTAGCCACCACCTCATATGGCTCGAATTCCTTCCATGCCGTCAACACCGGCGCGTAACTCTGAATCGAACAGTTAGGCTTCACGGCGATAAACCCTCTGGTAGTGCCCAGACGTTTCCGCTGTGCCTCAATCACCTGGAAATGCTCCGGATTAATCTCCGGCACCACCATCGGCACATCCGGCGTCCAGCGGTGCGCGCTGTTGTTGGAAACTACCGGTGTCTCTGTCTTCGCGTAGTCTTCCTCGATCTTTTTGATCTCTTCTTTCGTCATATCCACCGCGGAAAAGACGAAATCAACCTCTGCCGCCACCTTAGCTACTTCGTTAACATTCTTCACAACAATATTCTTAACTGCCTCCGGCATCGGTGTCGACATCTTCCATCTGCCGCCTACCGCTTCCTCATAAGTCTTCCCTGCCGATCTGGGGCTGGCCGCAATCGTCGTCACCTCAAACCAGGGATGATTCTCCAACAGAGCGATAAAACGCTGTCCCACCATACCTGTTCCACCTAAAATTCCTACTCTTAATCTTTCTTCCATTTTATATTCATACTCCTTTCTTAGCGTGCAAATACTCCTATGGATATCTTGTGCTGCCCTTACGGCACATACAGCACAGGCATATCACTGTTTCGTCATGTAGATTCCTTCTTCATCCTGCCAGTCTCTTGTCAGATATTCCTTCTGGGCCGCAATCACCTTCTGCATCGCCTTCCTTGCAGGTGCGCCAACAGTCAGCCTTTTCTCCACGCAGGTCTGCAGACTGATGGCCTCATATACATCAGCCTCAAAGACCGGACTGATCTCCTTGAGTTCTTCTATCGTCAAGTCCTCGATGCTGCACTTTTTGTCAATACAATACAGAACCAACCTGCCGATCACGCCGTGAGCATCCCGAAACGGCACGCCCTTGCCCACCAGATAATCCGCCGCGTCCGTGGCGTTGGTAAAGCCCTGCATGGCGCTCTTCTCCATAACGTCCTTACGGAACTTCATGGTATTCACCATACCCTCAAATAAGGCCAGACAGCCTTTCACCGTATCAATAGCGTCAAAGGTAAGTTCCTTGTCTTCCTGCATATCCTTATTATAAGCGAGCGGTATGCCCTTCATGGTCGTCAGAATCGAGACAAGCGCCCCATAAACACGCCCGGTCTTGCCCCGTATCAGCTCCGCAATATCCGGATTCTTCTTCTGCGGCATAATGCTGCTTCCCGTAGAATAAGCATCGTCAATCTCCACAAACCGGTATTCATCCGAATTCCAGATGATAATCTCCTCACAGAAACGACTCAGGTGCATCATGATCGTAGACAGCGCCGACAGAAATTCTATCACATAGTCCCGGTCGGACACAGAGTCCATACTGTTCCATGTCGGTCCTTCAAATCCCAGAAGCGAGGCCGTGTAATTCCTGTCCAGCGGATAGGTAGTGCCCGCCAGCGCGCCTGCACCTAAAGGACAATAATTCATGCGGTGGTAAATATCTCTCAGTCTCAACCTGTCCCGCTTAAACATCTCGAAGTAAGCGCCCACATGATGCGCCAGTGTCACCGGCTGGGCCTTCTGCAGATGAGTAAATCCCGGCATGTAAGTGTCCGTATTCTCTTCCATAATACGCAGCAGCGTACACAGAAGTTCTTTCACCAGTTCATCCACATGGAGCACTTCCAGCCTGGTGTACAGCCGCATGTCAAGAGCCACCTGGTCATTGCGGCTCCTGCCCGTGTGCAGCTTCTTCCCGGCCTCCCCGATCCTCTCGATCAGTTTCGCCTCCACAAAGCTGTGTATGTCTTCGTATTCTTCCGTAATCGCAAGTTTACCGTCCTCCACATCCTGCCGGATGCCCGTAAGCCCTTTTAAAATGACATCCTTCTCTTCCTTCGTCAGAATGCCCTGCTTCGCCAGCATGACCACATGCGCGATGCTGCCCTCAATATCCTGCCCGAAAAACTTCCGGTCAAAAGAGATCGAGGCGTTAAAATTATAAACAAGCTGGTCTGTCTCCTTCGTAAAACGGCCGCCCCAAAGCTGTGCCATATCGTCAACTCCTTTGTCTTCTTTATCCGCTGTCTGCGATCTATGATCAAAGTCAGCCAATTTCCTGATAAAAGTTATCGCAAAATCTGACTTAGATGATACCATAAAACATTTTTCATTTCAATCAAAACACATATTTTCTTCTTTTTCATACAATAACGTATAAACAGTAAGGAGTTGTTGTTCTATGCAGCCAATATTATCCTTGCAGGATATCTCCTACTCCTATCATAACCTGAACGGAGAAACGCCTGCACTGTCCAATATATCTTTTCAGGTGTCCCAGGGGGAGTTTCTTGCGATCGTAGGGCCAAGCGGCTGCGGCAATGCGATGGTTCTGTTTTAGATACTTTGGATACTGCTGCGGGTCAAATTTCTCCAAAAAGCAGCCAAAAATATCCCGGTGCTTATCAGGCACCGGGTTTCGTAAATAAATGTGAGCTGTCTCTCCATCCCATATGATCTTGTCTATGATATCTCTCAGAAAATCTTTTTTCTGCAATATGGAAAGTTCTTCAAATACTTTTGAAAAATCTGTAAGTTTATCTGATACCTCCATGATATGATCCATCAATTCCGTTTTCTCATGTTCATCCTCCTTTACCATCTTGATACGCTTCTGCAGAACCGCACATTCACTGTCCAATTTCTGGATCCCTTCATTAATATATTGTACTGACACACTGTCTGCTTCTAAATTCCTGATAGATGCTACCAGTTTCTGGATCTCGCCTTTCTTTCTCTCATACTCCTGTACCATAAGCTGCTTCTCCGACATGACTTCGATATCCGAATCTGCGATCTGCCTGCGGAGTTCTTCCAACATGGGAATAATACCTTTATCCGGCTGTGCCAGATTAAGGACTTCATGACAGACTGCCGCATCCAGTGTATTTCCGTGAACATTGTTGATATTGCAGCCTTCCCTGTATGTCATATCTTTATAGGGACAGCGATAGGAAAATGTCCGCTCCCCTTTCTCCGTCATCCTGTTTGCCGGATAGTTCTTGGGCCGCATCATATGTCCGCAGGTACACTGGAGAAGTCCGGATAAAAGCGCCACGCTGTTTCTTGTATCCCGGAAATTGATTCCTCTGCTCTTGTTGCTGTCCAGCAACTGCTGTACATAGACAAACTCTTTGCCGGTAAGGATCCCTTTATGCCGCCCTTTAGAAATGATCCACGTTTCGCAGGATGTATTCTGATTCCTGTACCTGACAGAAGTCGTCTTAGCATAACTCATTAAGCCTGTTTCATGATCCAATTCATCCTGGTCAATACAGACCTGACATCCAAGATCGTAAAAATACTGATATGCTTCCTGATCCGCAATGCAATATACCGGGTTTGTCAGGATATCCCGGATTCCGCTTACAGCAAATTCCTTTCCGTTCCGAGTCTTTATACCATTGGACATCAAATATTTCAGAACCTTTGTTAAAGATCTCTTCTCAATAAAATAAGTAAAGATAAATCTCACAAGATCGATTTCATCCGGATTCTGAGCCAGACAGAACATAGATTTTTTCTTAAGTGCACTGACCTCCTTTTCTACTTTTACAGACGAATATCCCAGCGGTGTATTGCCGCCCAGCCAGCGTCCGCTTCTGGCTAACATGATCATATTATCCTTGACACGCTCCGCGATCTGTTCCCGCTCCATCTGGGCAAGCACACCGGAAAAATATAACATGGCTTTGCCTATGGGCGTTGTTGTGTCAAATTTTTCTTTGATGCTGATAAAGGATGTCTCCCTCTTCTCCAGATCTTCCATCAGATTTGCAAGATCGGCCAGGTTTCTGCCGAGTCGGTCGAGTTTGTAACATACCAGATAATCATAATGTCTCTCCTGCATATCACGCATCATTTTCTGGAACTGTGGACGCTTTGTATTTTTTCCGGAGAAGCCTTCGTCTTCATATTCTATGATCTCTGCCTGGTCGCCGCCTTCTATGAACATGGCTATGTACTCTTTGCACATGATGATCTGGTTTTCTACACTGTCACCTTTACCGGTCCACTTGGACTTTCTGCTGTATATGGCGATTCGCATGTGTGGTGATTACCTCCTTTCGGGTGGGTGAATTTTTATAGCTTATTCATTTCATTTTATGTCTATTTTCCATTGTCGTTTTGATTCTTTTTCCTCATATTTTTAATCATTTCATCGATTAAATCTAATTTTTCCTCCTTTTCCAATCCGCTTTCTTCAAGAAAATTTTTTATATATAATAATGCGAATTTGTTGATTTCATACTGTAGATATTCTGTCCTTTTTTCATTTTCTAATTGACACTTTACAGTGTGTTTGCGCATAAAGTACTCCGTAACACATTTACACTATTTATATGTCGCATTTGTATTTTCTTTTCCTCCATATTCTGCCGTTTTCAATATCAACAGCTCACCTTTTTTATAATTTTTCAACAATTGAAATCTATCAGTAATCCTTAATCACATTTTATTTCCACAAACCGATATCCTTCCATTATCTCATCAGCATTTTTGATATAATGAGGTCCCTGCATCAAACAGTTACCTCTTGGCAAGCTAACCAGTTTTCTATACAATTCTTCACACTCTCTATGGTTTCCAGCCAGAGTTTTACTGACTATCGCAGCCTCCTTCTCTGTAAGCCGAAAATAAAATCGGAAACCGCCCTGCTTCAACTGCTGAATCACAGTCTCGTTGAAATTTTCCATCAAGAACTGTGTGATCAGAATAAGCGCTATTCCGTATTTCTGCCCCTCTGTCAGACATGTACCAATGATGGATCTCTTGTTACAATCAAGAACCTGAAATTCATCCAGAATAATAAATATCTTCCCTACAGTTTTTCCGACTCTGAATTTCCGTTTCTGTTGACATAACAGGCAGAAATTAATAAGATACGCCACCACTTGTGCATAAGCATCGTCCAAACCTGAAAGATCCCAGATTACATTTTCGATGGAAAAGTCTCTGCCCTCGTCAAGCTGAAATATAATATCAGGCAGCTCACCACAAGAATCCATGTGCTCCCAGAGCTTCATCTGCCATTCGCGATTCTCTCCAGTTCCCTCTGTGTTTTCCAGACATTTGACCAAATCAACAAGAGTAAATTGTTTTCTATACAAGATGAAAAGCGACTTAATCGCTCTCTGCATCACCATAACTGCTTTCGCCGAACGAAATCCCAGTGCATTGGCAATTATTTTACCGCACCCGCATGCTTCTCTGACAGAATTAAATTTCAAAATCAAACCTTCCTTTGTAATTCTACGCAACACCGCTCCGGCAGAAAGTAAATTTCTCTTATCCTTGGCACTCCATTTATCCCCCAGATCGATCAAATGTACATGATATCCCTGTCTGATCAATTCGCCTCCAAGTTTTGAGGCGAAATAAGTTTTACCCATCCTCGATAGGCCTATGAACAGCATGGACACACGCTCATTGTCTTGAATCATCAGATATATCTGCTTACCGTCACATAATATTTTTATCCTCTCATGCATAGTTCAATCCCTCCAATATTATCAAAAAACTCATGTAACACCGCTATTCCAGACAGATCCTTCCGTTGTCCATACGCGTTACATATACGGAAATCAATATTCATCTCCCCCTGTCGGAATCCTGTAGATCTGTACTTTTTAATCATCGAAAGAGAACTGAGTTCCTGCTTAATATGTAACATTGTTTTTTTATCAATTTTCGATAATATACATATCTTTCGAAGTACATTATTGGAAAAATAGTAATACCTGGCATCAAAATAGATACAGCTTTCTTCATCTGTTACAGGCGCCATATCACGATTAAAAATTTCTATACTTCCGGCATCCACCAAATCTCTGACCTGGTTGCGAAAAACGTCTGATCCAAAATACGGTTTTCTTGACAACTGATTTTCAATCTCTCTTATTCCTGCATTAAGCAAATTCCGAAAACGTTCAAACACTTCCATTCCAATACACATTTCATCAAACATTTTTATCAATACATCAAATATAGTCTTTGCCAGCGAAGTTGATTCATTCATACCTTCCTGTCTTTTTTTCGTATACCGATCAACAATTTCATCAATCCAATACTTGCCCGATTCTTCAATCGTTTTGACCACCATAAACTGAAACATTTCCAGCGACTGATTTTCTGGTTGCAGAACAATATCTGATGTATCCACAACGATCATATCCTCTATTGGAACCGTTGTTGAAAATGTTCTGAAGCAAAACACAAAAGGAGCCCTCACTTTTATACCTTCAATCTGAGTTATCCGCATCCAGCTCATAATTGTTCTCAAGCGATTTTGGACTGATCGATTTCCGGAATCAGATATACAAAATATGGCCGGAGTGTCTTGCAGTAAACACACATTTTTACGAATTTTATCCATCCGATCAGCATCAAGATTTATCGTGTCCACATCATTGAACATTGTTCTGAGAAAATGATATGCTACTTTTTCTGGGTTTTCTCCCCAGAGCGCTATTCCTGTACAAAAACAGGATTCTTTTGTTAACCTTCCTAAAAGCACATTAAAGCGACATATCAACATCATTCCGGCTACTCCTAAGTTTGCACTCTGCTCCAGATAATTCAGCACTTTTTCCACAACCTCCGACTTGCCCATTTGACTAAATTTATTCATTCCAAATTTCCGCATATATGAACTAAACTTTGTGATATCGTCATCTGCAGTTGTGTAAAAGTGATATTCATGATCATTCCCATACCATCCCGGTCTTGCAGGAATTTCTACTACATCCGCTTTATCAACCATTGAAAGTAATGTTGTGCGCAGTTGCTCCCACAGAAATTTAGTACTTTGACTACTATCAGAAACGTCATATTTACCGAGGATCGTACTTTTCAGTTTTGCCATAGATTGAATATCGGTTTTTTGATACAACGGACTGATTACTCGTATGGCATTACTTTCGATTATAGTAATCTGCCACATGATGTCATCTGTGTCTTCATATCTATAACATTTGACTTCCTGAATCAATCCTGAAAAAACTTCTCGGCAACTTATACCTCGCCCTGCACCGTCAAGTACTACATACAACATTTTGTTGTTCTTATAAATTATCTCCATATGCCTTTCCCTGCATACTTGCTTCTCATACTGTTCTTCACGTCGGAGACGACTCTTATTCTCATCTCTTTCAATGCTTCTACAATGTCTCGCAATTTCACGCTGTTCCTGCTTGTCATTCATTGCTAGTGCTTGCAGTCCTTGTTGCACTGCTGTGTAATAATCTACTTGATATGGAACCGAATATCCAGTTCTGTTTTGCAATTCCACATTTGGCTCAGCAGACATTTGCCCTATATGAACCAAAGGATCGATACCGTTTACATTTTCATGCTGCATTCTTTCATACCCTTTCAATTTGTATTTTTCTGCATTACAATTAAGCCTTCTGGGTCCATTTTTATGTTAGTCAGTCAATGGATCAGTAATATGCCTTTGATTCGTCCGGCTTTCCGGATTTTATAGATATTTTTCCGGAAAACCGGACATTTTTCCTCCTTGTTCTCACTCTGCAGTCGTGGTATCATCGATGTATGTACAGCATACCACATATCATAAATTTGCTCATCATAGTGAATTCATTTGTTCGGTCGAAAAACCACTTTAACGAAAAGGAGGCATATAATGAACACAAAATTATTCCGAGATATACTCGCATTGGTCAATAAACAATTTCAAAAAGATAAATATATCACAGAGGATGAATTTATATATTATCTGCTTGGCTATAAAGATACAAACAATACAAATGACAAACACAATAAATTCCTTTTGGATTTGGAAGATGATTTATCTGACTGTTTAAAAGGAAAGAATACCCTCCATGCCGTGCTTGGAGGACAATACTCAACTATTCTTTCCCAAAGTCACCATCTCAAATTAGATGATTTGATCAAAATAAGTTTAGGCAAAGATTCCGAAGCAGTACGAGAAGTCATTGATAATTTGTGCAATAGTTCAGAGAGAATTTCTAGTTTATACAACCTATATTCCTTGCCTTTATTACAGCAAGAAGATGTCAGAAATTTACTTATAAATCTTTTTACAGTATGTATCACTGAAAAAAAGCCATACCTTTTTGCTTCACAGAAAAAGAAGCAATTAAAGCCAGCTACCTTCAACAAAATTTACGGTAGAGCCGAAGATTCAAGCAATTTATCTGCGGCTCTAAATAAATATCATAAGATTATACTCATGGATCAACCTGGCACCGGTAAAAGCTATTTTATCAAATATTGTCTATCTTGTTGGAAATTGTCTGATTATTGTTATATTGACTATTTTTATGACTTGAAAACAACCAAACAAAAAATTGAATATTATAAAGATAAAAAGGATCTATTATTCAAAACCTCAGAAAATGATTTATTTGATAAAGATTTTTCATCGGCTCTGCTTGTCGTTGATCATGTGGATTTCTCAGAAAAAATATTAGATGAACTAGAAGAGTTAGCCACTTATGCTATAAATGTAATTATAATCACAACTGCAAATATAAGCCACGATTCCTTCTACTCCTTTAAATTATCTACATTGTCTGATGACACATTACAGTCTATTTTTGAAATGAATACTGGTATTTCTGTAAATAAACCTATTTGGGAACGACTAATCTGCATATCCCAGAGAAATGTCCTTTTAATTTCTCTTCTTGCAGGACAATATAAACAAATTGCCCGCAATACAGATGATTTTCCCAATATATTGGACAATTTGTTACAGAATTTGGAAAACAGTTCAATTGTACATTTAAATATAGCTCACGGTAATACTCTTACTTTTAAACATCAATATGATAAGGAAGCTCTGGATATTATTGGACATATCAAGTCTATCTATGCAAAATTTGCCGCTAAATATGATAAAACCGATGATCTTCGAATAATTATGAGATTTCTTTGTTGCCTAGGGTATTCACCGATTTCAATTTTATTCCTCGAGGAACTTTTTGCATATGATCATGACACTCTTGACATCCACTTGACAAATTTATACGATATGGGGCTAATACAAAAAAATGATTTGACTATACAACTTTCCTCAATAATGGCACGTTCAGTATTTGCATTTGAAATTCCTTCTTACACAGATTGTGATGAACAGATAGATAAATTGAGTACATTCTTGCAAAAATATGACCAGACACTCCTATATCCCTATCTTTCCGATACTCTGCTTATTTTTGCACAATCAATCTATCCAAAAGTTCGTGAAAAAAACAATCCTAATCAAAAACATGCTACTGAAAAATTTGAAAACTGGCAAAATCTGATTTATCTTATTTTTAATTATTACAATCAAATGGGCGATTTTTATATTGCTGAAAAAATATCCGCCATTATAAAATATCCTGCTTTGATCAGCAGGCATAGTTCTTGGGATGCTTATATTTTTTGGCTGGGAAACAATATCCAATCACAAAACTTGATAGATGTAATGCCAAATCTTCTTGACCAGGTAAACGATCATATATCCCAATATGCTGGCCCATCCCGTATTATTGACATTTCCAGTCTACTTATGAATACCTTAGATCTTATTATTGGTTTGTATTGTGTTTTCTTTTTCAATAACTATTTCTATAATAGCTATGTGGACTATATGAATACCTTAGTCTCAACCATGAAAATATTGTAAGCGCCAAATAATAATGCGGTCAGATATAAAATTACCCCAGCCCTTTGC
>CANRZW010000038.1 GCA_947644545.1 uncultured Lachnospiraceae bacterium | reverse complement strand
ACCGGACGTTATCCGGCATCCTGCCCTGTGAAGCCCGGACTTTCCTCACCTGCACCCTTGCGTCTGTGCAGCCGCGATCATTTATTCTACTTGGTGTACCGTTCCATTATCTAACACTTAGACGATTTTGGCAATAACTATATCTGCATATTTATAATTTTCGTATCCGTTCAGCCTTCGGTTTCCCTTTTATGGTACCGGTACGACATACAGATCTTCTTCCTTATATTCAAAGGTTCCCCGATCATTCAATTCCGGAGTCGACTTTTGGAACAACAGCGCCTCGACTTCCTCCGGATTGACTGCAGGCGTGATGCCAAAAGCCCACCGGTATACTTCCTTCTCCGAATCAGGATACCCCACTGTTCCACCATTGATAATATAGGTCAGGAGACTGCCGTCTTTCATCTTCAATCCTGCGAAATCCGGCGCATGTACAAATGTCTCGGCAAGTATTGTCTCTCCTTTTCCGTCCACCGCCTCCGTCTCCTCCTTCTGCAGAGGAAACTCTCCGATCACATAAACCGAGATGGGCGAGATCTCCACATATTCCAATGTGGCGCCGCTATCTCCCAACGGCGTGGACAGTGTTGCCTTCCTGACCGCATCCGATCCCTTAAGGTCTATATCAAACGCCCATACTCCCTCCACATCCGGAATATATTCCGCCTTATCCATCGTTCCAAGACCTTCAAGCTCGACATGCAGGGACGAACCGATCAGTCCTTTCTCATAATCGGTACCAACAATCTCAATAATATACTCCAGGCAGCCTTCTTCATCCACGTATTTGGGGATCAGACTGCCATCTGCGTCATACGCCTGCTCTCCGTCATCACGTACAAATCCGTCACCGGTATACCGCAGGCCATCGTAAAACCCGCCGTATGTCTGAATCGTCGCATACTCGTCACCATCGACCATTATGCGCCGCATATAGACGCCCGGTTCTTTCCCTTCTTCCGGATCAAATCCCTTCACCTGAAAGGAAAGCCATGCAAACCGCTTATCAACGATCATCTGCATCGGTGTCACCGTAACCCCCTGACACGTGACGCCGGTATGCATGCCTGCTTCATCCACAATAGGTGTCAAATATTCCTTTTGGGTTAAAATCTGTTTCTGCTCCGGTGTCATCATGAATTCAGACTCAAGCCCTTTACTTCCATACAGATAGACGGCCGCACACACCGTCATACCAAGCACTAATACGGCCGCGGTGACCGCAAACCATACCGTTTTCCATTTCCTCCTTCTCGTCCGCATCGTGAGTGTCTTGCCTTTTTCCATCTGAATCTTCTGAAATGTCTGATCGGCTTTTGTCTGCACAATATCCGGAATTATGATCTCTCTTTGTAAGCTTTCGATAATATCCTTATCTCTCATGATTTTTCCTTTCCGCTCTGTAATCTTCCCTGCGCTGTGTGTTTCACGCCATAAAGCTGCGCCATCTGTTCTCTCCCTCTTGCCAGCCTTGTTCTTACCGTACTGATCGGAATCTGTAAGACCGCTCCGATCTCCGGCGTCTTTAATCCATTGACGTAATACAGGATCAGAACCATTCTGTACTTCTCATCCAGTCTTCGCATCGTCTCCAGCCATTCCACGTTCGCATAAGCGTCATCAGATTCCGGCACTTCTTCGATCTCCTCCACCAAAGATACCCGTTTCCTCTGTCTTAAGATATTGTGACATTCATTGATCAGAATCCTGGTCATCCACGTCTTGAAAAATTCCGGTTTCTTCAATTGTCCCATCTTTTCCCAGCAGATCAGAATCGTCTCAGATATGGCATCCGCAGCGTCTTCATCATTCCAAAGCATCACCCTCGCAGTCTTATACAGACTCTGCATCTGCGATTGTATCAGCTCGGTAAAAGCGTCCGCGTCTTTGCTTTGTGCGCGCTTTATCAGCTTGTCCATTGACGGCTTCCCTCCTCTTTGTTTTCTTGTCACCGTTCAGTCTTCGGCTTCCTGGTTATGTATCCTCTCTACTGATTAGACGGGGCAAAAGATAAAAACGTCCCAAGTATTATAAAAAATATGATACCTTACATAAAAAGGCAAAAAGCGCATCTTTGTCCGTTTCTGCGCTCTCTGCCTTTTCCTTCCATATTAATCACTCATGCAGTGTCCTGTGCCTGTACCGGGATTCTCAGCTCTACCACGGCTCCGCAGTGCTCCGTCATATTGAAGAAACCAACCTGCGCTTTCTCACCGTATATGATCTGCAGACGTTTCAACGTATTCTGGATCCCTACATGTTTCCTGCCGTTATATACGATATTTCCGCCATTTAGAATCTTGTCCAGCGCTTCCTTTGAAAATCCCTCTCCGGTATCCGATACACAGATATATAGATAATCCTCCCCGCCATACTGCTCCAGCGCAATATAAAGCGTGATCTCCACCTGCTTCTCGAAATTCACCCCATGATTGATGGCATTTTCCACAAATACCTGCAGGACCAGCGGCGGGATCATACAGGATTCCACCCCTTCATCCATCATCACCTCGAACCGGAAGAAGTCTTCATACCGCAGTTTCTGAATATCGATATAATCTCTGATATGCGCGACTTCCTGGCCGATCTGTCTGAGCACATAAGAATCATTGACCACATAGCGGAAGTAATCCGACAACTTCTCGGCGATCATAATAATGTCATCCGCATGGTATTTCTCCGCCATGCTGTGGATCACACTGATACAGTTCAGATAGAAATGCGGCCGGATCTGCTCCTGAACATATTCCAGTTCCGTCTTACTTTGCAGCAATTCCTTTTCGTAGATCGCGATTTTCAAAGACTGGATCTGCCTCATCATTTCCCTGAATTCCTTGCTGGCCATCTCCAGTTCCAGCAGCTGATGACTGTCCATGTCATGGAGCCACTTTTCTTCCTCCGGATTGCTCAGCCTCTTCACAAACTGTTTCATAGGCGCCAGGATCCGCTTGTAATAAACAAAGGCGATCACGGTGACTGCCAGAATAATGGAGACCGCCAGCACCGTACTCATAACCTGCAGCACGACGATCCTGTCCAGGATCCCCTCGGAAGAGTCGATTAACAGTTTCAACTGCCCGATCCTGCCCAATTCATAAGTCTGCACCTTGGCTTTGAAAAAAAGCTTATCCCGCATCGCCTGCGTCACATTCTCCTGCTCTTCCTGCCTGCGCATCAAGATCTCTCCGTCACCGGCGATAAAGAAAGGAATGCTCTCATATCCCAGATTACTGATATTAAAATCGGTCAGCAGATCTTCCAGATTGACGATGCACCCCACTGCCTTACCATTCGTTTCATAGAAGCAGAACAGATATGTCTGTTCATCGGCCTTAAAATAATTCCACTCGGAACGCTTCTTTTCTCCCGACAGATACCCCTGGATCATTTCCTCCAGCCCTCTGGCCTCACCGTCTTTCTGGCTCACCGGAAAATAAGCATGATTGTCCAGAATGAGCAGGTCTGCCGCTTCCACATACTCATAGAAGAAGTAGTGGCCGCCGTAGCGCAGTCTCAGTGTCTTGTTGAGCGAGACAATATCCTCCAACAACTCATAATAACGGGTCGTCTTGGGTGTGATATCTTCCGGCAGACCGGCTATATTCTTATCCTGCTTAATCAGATAGACCATCTCCGAGTTGATCATGCCGATATCTTCCTTCACCTTCTTCGCATTCGCCGCCGCCATATCCTGCAGATACCGGTATGCCATGCTCTGCGCCTCATTCACGCTCTGAAACATAAAGAGCAGGAGAAGCAGGAATAAAACACATACCGGAATCATGGCCTCCAGCGTAATATGTACGATCGACCTGCTCTTCTTTAGCCCATGCTGTCTTTTCTTCCTGCCTTCCATTCTCACACCCCCGCCAACCGATTCCACTCAGGCCGAAACAATCTCCGCCAGCGCTCCATATAAGTCATTGTCAAGCTCAAGCGCCAGCAGCCCGCCCAGAATTCTCGCTGTATCCTGCTGTGTTTCCACCACATGGAACGCGTTCTCCTTCACCGTCATCTTAATCTGTGCCTGGTCAAGGATCCGGAAACATCTGTCCACAACCTCCTTGTCCGCAGCCTTTCTCTCCCGCAGGGATACCGTGACTTCCTCCGTAACCGGTATCTGCTTTAGTACAACCTCCAGCCGTCCCATGGCATCCTGTCTCACGGAAACTGCCGGACCGCCCTCTGCCGCCCTCTCCTGCGGATCACAGGAAACCTGCGCCTGAGTGATGCCGCAGAAAGTAAGGATATAATCCCGCTTTTCCGGCACCAGAGACAGTTCGCCTGCTGCCCTGTGAATGCAAAGGCTCCCCGCTTCCTCCTGCCAGTCAAATCGTGTCTTCACGCACTTTCCTTCCCGGTAGCCGTTGGTAGTATTGTCATCCTCATACAGCGTAAAGCTGCCGTCCGCTCCTGCATATACATACAGGTGCAGCTGCCGGGGATTCTCCCCCGCATCGATGCCGTACTCCTCCTGAAACGGCACTACAGCCCCGGCCTTCGCAAATACCGGCATGGAATTGATATCCCGGTAAAGCTTCATCATCCTGCCGCCCTCATAACACAGCCCGGTAAAGATATCATACCATTTCCCTTCCGGGAACCAGACGGTAGTCTTCGCCATGCTCAGGTCTTTCAGACAGGGCGTGGTGACAGCCGCAGCCATCATTTCACTGCCAAACAAATACTGATTGGGCACCTGGTACGCCTCTCTGGCTTTCGGATAAGGATAATACATCGGCAGAATCATCGGAATCCCTTCCGCATACTGCCTGTAATTCATGGTATACAGATAAGGCAGCATCTTATGACGCAGACGTAAGAATTCCTCCATCATCGCACAGATCTCCGGCCGGTATCTCCAGGGCTCCTTTGAGTTAAACATGCTGTTCGTTGAATGCAGACGCATAATCGGCGAGAAAACGCCGAACTGTACCCATCTGCCGCACAGCTCATCATCCCGGATCCCCAGCATGTGTCCGCCGATGTCATGACTCCACATACCGTACCCGATATTGGACGCCGACGCCGTGAAGTAGGGCTGAAAGGCAAGGGATTTCCAGCTGACGATCGTGTCTCCCGAAAAGCCCACCGGATAGCGATGGCTGCCCGGCCCCGCATATCTGGAGAAAGTCATGGGCCTTTTACCGTCACGCCCATTATCCAGATAATGGTAGTGGTTCAGCATCCAGAGCGGGTCCAGGCCTTCCACCTTGGAAGACACACCCTGCTGCCAGTCAATCCACCAGAAATCAACGCCCTCTTCTTCTCTCGTGTGATGCAGATAAGTAAAATAGGCCTCCATAAATTTCTCATCCGACACATCAAATTCTACCGGCAGCTCCTGTTCCACATCAATGCCCAGCGCCTTCGCCATGGGCTCATACATCTCCTCATAGGCCCGCACGCCGTCCGCCGGATGCACATTCAGCGTCACATGCAGCCCCTGCTCATGGAGCCAGCCCAAGAACCGCTTCGGATCCGGGAAGAAATCCCTGTTCCATGTATAGCCGGTCCAGCCGCTGCCGTACTTCTTGTCAATATCCACCAGATGCCAGTCCATGTCGATGACTGCCACGGATAACGGCACATCCTCCGCCTGAAAACGCTCCATCAGTTCCCGATATGTCTGCTCCGTATATTTATGATACCGGCTCCACCAGTTACCGAACGCATACCGCGGCGCCATCGGCGTACTCCCGCACAATCTGTAGAAATCCTGGATACAGGTCAGATAGTCCGTGCCATATCCCCAGAAATACAGATCGATCTCCGGATGTTTCCTGACTTCCACCCAGCCGTCTTCCCGGATTACCAGCGACTTGCTGTCATCCAGCACCGCATGTCCCAGTTGAGACACCAGCCCATTCTCCAACGGAATCTCACCGTCCGCATTATCCAGTGTCCTGGCCGTCCCTTTCAAGTCACCGATGTTGACCACTTTCGTCTCGTCTCCGTAACGCCACAATCCTCCGAACGGGAAAAGTCCTCCTTTCACGTCGATGGAGAGGCCGCTCTTCCTGAATTCGCCCTTGTCATAACGCAGATGAAGCCTTTCCGTGATGATCTCCAACTTCCCCTCCTCATCAATCACCTGGAAATCACAGGCTCCCAGATCCCTGTTCCAGACAGTCTGTGTCGGCCGGTCCTCAAACACCCCGTGCGCCGCATACTCCAACCGGATCAGCCCGGCTGTCAGCACACTGATCCGGTACTTCTCCCCCGCAATGACATTCTCTGCCCTGCATAAGGGCATGGTTTTGATCTGATAACATTCTTTCATAGATTTCTCCATTTCCGGGCATCCTCTCTGCCCTGTTAACGTCTGAATCCTGTTCTCACGATCCGCTCGGCCGATATGCATTGCCAAACCGTGAACCGATTCCTGTCTTTCCTTATCATAATACCTCTCTTCCGGCTTCTTGTCACCTTTCTGCTGATCGGTACGGAACAGTTACGACCGGTATCCGCCCTTACATGCAGACACCGGTCGTATCATTCAAGCCGCGCGCCGGCAATTACTGTACGATTGCCTTATACGCCGCATATGCATCATTGTGGATTGCCAGAACATCCTGCAGTCCCATCTGATCTAACTGTGCCAGATAAGCATCCCACTCTTCTTCAATGCCGCCGTCTACTACCCAGTGTGCATACTGTGCAGACGCATAGTCATTGATATCTGTCGTGAGGCTTGCCAGTGTGGTCAGCTGCTCTGTCGTATAGCTTACGACCGGGAATGCGATATCGGAAGCATATTTGGCATTGGTTTCATCCTGCGCCAGCTTCACACCGTCACCCTGGCTGTCCGGCAGGATCACATTCTTCTGGAACTCTTCCGTCATGTATTTCGGGCCGAAATCTCTCATAGAGTAAGACCATGCCGAAGTATCCAGTGTCGTTCCGTCCGCAGGAAGAAGCACTTCATAGGTTCCGTCGCCCTTATCCTCTACCTGATCCGGTATGGACCCATAGTATGTCTGCAAGGATACCAGATCCGTATAGAAATCGTCCGCCCACTGCAGCAGCTTGTCAGGGTTCTTACACTGCGTGGTGATGATCAGTTCTCTGTTGGCAATATCAAGGTAAGTAGGATCAGATTCCACATACCGGTTTCCGTCCGGTCCGGCAACCGCTTCACAAAGCTCAAACTGACTCGCATTCTCGCCCATCTCGGCATCCGCCGTCCATGCGAATACAAGACCGGTCTGGGAACCGCCTTCCGCCATTCTCTTCGCGGAAGCCATGGAGCTGTCCTGGGTAAAATATTCCTGATCAAGACATCCTGCCGCATACAGCTCATGCGCCCATTTAACGGCTTCTTTATAGTTCTCTGTAATCGGTACGAATGCCGGATTGCCGGATGCATCAATCTGCATGAAATTACCGGTTCTGCTCACGATCGTTCCGAACGGCGCCAGAAGGTTGCTCAGATCGCCTGCCAGAGAGCCTGCATTCGTATAAGGGATCTCATTATTCGGATCACCGTCACCGTCCGCATCCTGTTCTTTGAATGCTTTTAACACATCCGCCAGCTCTTCGTAAGTCGTCGGCATGGAAAGCCCCAGATTATCCAGCCACTCCTTATTAATATACATGGAGTTGGCTACCTTCGGACGCAGAGGCAGTTTCTTGACCAGACTGTAGATCTCACCGTCACGGTTCTGTGCCGCTGCCTTAAGCGCCGGCTCCTTCTCGAAAATAGCCGTCAGATTCGGCATATTCTTCTCGATGCCTTCTGTCAGTTCCACAAAATAGTCCTTGTTCTGTGCCACATCCGTCTCTGTCAGACAGATCGAGCCAAAGAACGCATCCGGCAGATCTCCCGATGCCAGAAGCAGCGATTTCTGCTCTGTCCAGTCACTGTTATAGTATACCTGCCAATTGATCTTGATATTGTGTTTCTCTTCCAGTTCCTTCATGATACCTTCATTCATGAATTCATTGGGCCAGGCATCCGTCCATCTCACCGTGGCGATCGTGAACTCCTCCACACCGTCCGCAGTCTCCCCGGAATCCCCGGATGCATCCGCCTGTGTGCCTTCCGCGCCGTCCCCGGACGCTCCGTCAGAACCGCCGCAGCCGGTAAGCACTCCGACCACCATCGCTGCCGCCATCATAACACTGAGCAGTCTGCCTGCTACTTTCTTTCTCATACTCCTAATCCTCCTTCATTAAATTAGATACTTGCATGTTTCCATATTTTTTTAATAAATACTGCTTTTGTCGTAACGATTCTGTCCCGGTTTCTCTGCCGGATTATCCCTTGACTGCTCCGATCATAACGCCCTGGTTAAAATATTTCTGCACGAAAGGATACATACACATGATCGGCGCCGAGGAGACAACGATCGCACCGTACTTGATCAACTCCGCCGCCTGTCTTGCCTCGGTAGCGGCCGTTCCGGTCATCATCATGCTGGCCGTCTGGTTATTGATCAGGATATTGCGAAGCACGATCTGCAATGGCTGCAGCATCTCATCCCGCAGATAGATCAACGCGTTAAAGTAAGAATTCCAGTGTCCTACTGCGGACCACAGCGCGATTACCGCGATCACCGCCTTGGACAGCGGCAGTACGATCTTAAAGAAAAAGTTCAGGTTCCCACAGCCGTCAATCTGTGCCGCCTCCCACAGATCATCGGGAATATTGTTGGAAAAGAATGTTCTTCCCACAATAATATAATAGGTAATAACCGAAAACGGAAGGATCATCACCCATCTCGTATCAAGCAGGTGGAAGTTCCTGACGATCAGGTAAGTCGGGATCAGACCGCCGCCGAAGAACATGGGAATCAGGTAGAAAAAGGTGATCAGCTTCTTACCTACCAGATTTTTCCTGGAAAGTGCGTAGGATGCCGAAATATTTACCACCAGATTTGCACAGGTTCCAAGCACCGTATAGATGATCGTGTTCTTGTAGCCCGTCCATAACTGCTTGTAATTCAGCAGCTGTTCATAGCCCCGCATATTGATTCCCTTCGGCCAGAAGAGAATATTGCCGCTGGACACATCCGTCGGATTGCTGATGGATGCGATCACGATAAAGTACATCGGATACACCGTTATCACAATAAGAAGCACAGCAACCGTATAAATGATAAAATCGAATATCTTATCCTGTCTGGATTTCTGAATTTTATTTTTTGTAATGGCTTTGCTCATGACTGCCCTCCTATACTAATGATGTATCGCTCATCTTCTTCGATATGTAGTTCACCGTCACCAGAAGTACCAGGTTGATCAGATTATTAAACAGACCGATCGCCGATGAAAGGCTGTACTGGCTGCTGACAAGACCCATCTTATACACGTAAGTGGATATGATCTCACTGGATGCCGTATTCAGGTTGTTCTGCAACAGATATACTTTCTCAAAACCAACATTCATCACACTTCCCATTCGCAGAATAAACATGACGGTTGCCGTAGGCATAAGCAGCGGAATATCGATCTTCAACATCTTCTGCCACTTGGAAGCGCCGTCCATCGTTGCCGCTTCATACAGGGACGGATCGATCGCCGCCAGCGCCGCGATATACAGGATACTGTCCCATCCTAAGTGCTGCCATACTTCCGTCCAGACATAGACGCTGGGAAACGCTCCCGCCGAACCCATCACATTCGGCATCTGGATTCCGATCAGGCTAAGCAGCTTTGCGATCACACCGGAACTCGGTGATAAGAACAGGATGATCATACCGCACATAACGACTGTGGAAATAAAATGTGGCAGATAAGTAGATACCTGGAAGATCTTTTTGAATTTACCTGTCCGCATCTGATTACAGATCAGCGCAAGCACGATCGGCAGTGGAAACGTCACCACAATACTGTAGATACTCAGCAGCAGGGTGTTCTTGATCGTCGGCCAGAACTGGAACGAGTTGAAATACTGTTTGAAGTACTTAAGCCCGGCCCACGAACTCCCCATGATTCCTTTTGCCGGTGTGAAATCCTTGAAGGCGATCACGACACCGTACATCGGCAGATAGGTGAATATGAACATAATGATAAATGATGGCAGCAACAGCAGATATAGCGCGCGGTCGCTGTAAACCCTATGCCAGATGTTTCCTTTTTTGCTCACCGCATTTTTTTTACTCATCAACATGCCTCCTCACTTTCCTCTCTTGATGAATAAATTTTATCTTTTTTTAAGATTTGACTCTATAAATTTTCGGCTGAAAAAGTAACAAAAAAGAGCAGGTTTTCGTCACTCTGCTCTTTTTTGTGATATCATTTTTTTGTTAGTATGTCAGATTTTTGTTAAATATACCTATTACACCGTTCTTAACGCCCTCTCAGTATACAAACTGCCCATCCGCCCTCTACTTGTTATAGCGGTTACGGAATTCATTCGGCGTGCATCCCGCATAATCCCGGAATGTCTTGCTGAAATAAGAGAAATTCGTATACCCCACCAGCGTGGCAACCTCGCTCACACTGCGGGCCGTACTCTTGAAATAATCTCTGGCCTTCTCCATCCTTCTGGCCGAAACATAATTCGGTATACTCATGCCGGTATGCAGGGCAAACTTCTTTGACAGATAATCCTCCGATATGTATGCCCTGGCGGCAAGCTTCGCCCTTGACAGATCTCCTCCAAGATTCTCATCTATATAGTGTATAATCTGCTCCACCACGTTCTCTTCGGTATCCTCGACCCGGATCACGGCTTTGAGCTTCCTGAACAGGATACAGATGAATTCTTTCATGTCCCGCAGCGTCCAGGATGCTTTGTTACAATAATGATCAAACTCCCCGGCCTCGAAGATCTGATTCATCAGGATATCATTTTCCATCATGAAATGAAACACCATCTGCTGCAGATCGGCCTTAAAACGGCCGAACACCTCCACATTCGCCTGTCCGCTTTGCCAAAGCCCGGTCACATGCTCCATGATCTGTGCCGACACCTCGTCTATATCCTGCATCCGCACCATCTTCTGTTCCCATAAGGAAAAGTCCGGCGGCACATACACTGCGTCCTGTCCCCGCCACTCCTCTTCGAGAAGAAGCCCCTCTTCACCGGGAATTCCCTCCCGCACCATCTGCAGCAGGGCATCCAGCCGCTTGCGGCTCGTCCCGATAGCAAAGGGCCTGCCCACATAAATACAGGCCGTCACATGCAGTTCTCTCTCAATCTCCATAAGCAGCTTTTGCATATCTTCCCGAAACGCTTCCCGCTCCTTGGGGATCCCCCTGCACACTATCATAAAGCAGTCATCGCTGTGTCTGACTATGGTATCTGTTTCATATCCATCCCCACAGGTAAGCTCCTGCGCCATATGCATCAGCGTAGGAGAAAAGACCGCATCGCTCTGCGCCTTCCGATGCTCCATCCCCCTGAAAATGCGCAGCATACAAAGCATCAGCTTCTCCTCCGGACCATATACGCTTCCCTCGGTTCCGGCCAGCCTGAAGACGTCTCCTGCCTGAAGGCTGCGCCAGTATTCCTCCTTTGCCTGCTGTCTGCCCTTTCCGCCCGCATCCTTTCCGGCGCGCATCTGCTCCACAAGGCCGCCCAGCACATTCTCCAGCTCCCTGTTGGATACCGGCTTTAACAGATACCCGCGCGAATGCAGCTCCAACGCCTTCTGCGCATAAGCAAAATGTGCATAACTGCTCAAATAAATACACTCCACAGGCAGCTTCTGCTCCCGTACCCATTCCAGCAGCTCCAGTCCGCTTCCCTGCGGCATCTCAATGTCGGAAAGCAGAATGTCGACCTGCAGCGTACTTAAGATCTCCCTCGCCTGCCTGCTGTTGTAAGCCGTATAGACACCCTCAATATCCCACTTTTTCCAGTCGATCCCATTTACAATCTTCTCAACCACATACTTATCGTCATCCACGATACATATATTCATGATAGATTCCTCTGTAATACCTATACATCAAAGCAGCTTCCGCCCACAAACTCCCTGCACAGAGAATTCGTCGGCAGCTCTTCACTGCTGACACCCAGGAAATACTCCAGGAATTTCAGCAGCCGCTTGGCCTCATGATAGCCCGGATCCCCCTTTCTGATATTAAATAGAAGCGGCTCCGCATACTGCTTGATTACGGCCAGTTCGTAGGTCATGGCTGAATTGAACATGGCATCCGCGTCCTCCTGGAACGGGAAGATATACTTTTCCTCGCCCCGTCTGACAGAAGGCCACATGGCGATGGTCTTATCCGCCGACGTTCCTCTCGTTCTGGCATCCCGCACCATACGCCGCAGCAGACGGCCGTCCGTGGTCGGTATCCGGTTATGTTCATCTACATTCAGGCATGTGAGAGCGCTGATATAGATCTTGAATTTACTCTCCGCCGGCAGCGTATAAGACATCTTCTCATTCAGTCCGTGGATTCCCTCTATCACCAGGATATCATCCGGTCCCAGCGTTGTGATCTTGCCGCGGTACTCCCGCTTACCGGTCTTGAAGTTGAAGCTTGGCAGCTCTACGCTCTCTCCCTGGAGCAGTCTGCTCATATCCTTGTTAAACTGTTCCACATCGAGCGCTTCCAGACATTCGTAATCCGGCTTCCCCTCATCGTCAAGCGGCGTCTTGTCATGATTCAGATAATAATTGTCCAGCCCGATGGGATGCGGCTTAAGTCCGTAGGTGCGAAGCTGTATGGACAGCCTGTGGGAAAAGGACGTCTTACCGGAAGAGGAAGGCCCGGCGATCATAACGAATTTCACGCCTTCCCGTCTGGCAATGTCTCTGGCGATCTCACCGATCCTGCGCTCCTGCAACGCCTCCTGCACGAGGATCATATCCGCAATATTTCCCTGGCAGATCTGGTCGTTTAAGTCTCCCACCGTATCGATGCCCATATCCCGGTTCCAGTCGCTCGTCATCATCAAGGTCTGGAACAGCTTCTTCTTCGGTACGAACGCCGGCAGCTTCTCCGGATCTTCCTTCTCCGGCAGGAGTAAGATCATCCCCTCCTCATAGGGGAATAAGTCGAAACATCTGATATAACCCGTGCTCGGCAGCATATAGCCGTAATAATAATCGTAGTAATCACCCAGGCAGTACACGTTGATATTGGAGCTTCTGCGATATCGGAACAAAGATACCTTATCCTTCATGCCAAGCTCTCTGAAAAGCGCCACCGCCTCCTCCGCAGGATATGCTTTCTTGGTCACCAGCAGATCCATATCCGCCAGTTCTCCCATGCGGTCTTTCACTTTCTCGATCGTCGCCGCATCCATCTTCATGCCGCCTCTAAAAGCGCAGTAATACCCCGGCCCGATTGTGAATTCCACCTTCGTGTTGACCGCCATCTCCATGCCGGCCACATCCTTGATGGCCTTCATCATCAGCATGATCGCCGAGCGCACATAGGTCTTATGCCCGATATCATTTTCATAGGTAATGAACTTCAATTCGCAGTCGCGGCTGACACGCTTCATCAACTCCTGTATCTTCCCGTTGATCTCCACAAGCGCAATCTGGCTGGTACACTCATTCTGGTACTGCTCCGCGATCAGCTCGTACTGCACGCCGTCTTCATAGAATCTGTCTTTTCCATTAATCTTGATCGTAACCATAAGACCCCCTCTTTCTCTTAGCTTTTTGCTATCTTATATGCGGCAATCTCCTGCGCTTTCCGGCATTCCCGCAAAAGCGCCTCCACTTCCGCATATCTTTTCCTTCTCTTGTCATGGGAAAGTCCCTGCTCCTGCAGCTGCTCAAGGATCTGTCGGTAGGTCCTCTCCTCCTTCTGCAAAAAGGCCCGCAGTACCGCATCCCCTCGCATTACCAATAGGCCTCCATATCGGTCAAACAGTTTACATAACTCATCCTTCTCCACACCGTCTTCCGCCGGATGCGCTGCAAAGCCACAATCACTGCCTTGCCCGCCGTCTCCCGGAACCGCCCGCATCATCGGATAGAACTTACCGTCCTCTTCCACCATCTTCTCATCCGTGATCCGATACCCATGCTCCCGCAGCCAGCCTCGAAACTGCAAAAGTTCTGATTGCGGCTGCAGGATCAGCTCCCGGAAAGAATCCGTTTTCGCCTTCTCATCGCCCAGGATACGCATCATCAGCCTGCCGCCCATGCCGGCGCAGATCAGGCTGTCCGCCTCTCCGATCTCATAATTATGTAAACCATCCGACAGTCTCGTCTCGATACGCGATTCCAGACCACGCTCCGCCACATGTCTGCCAGCAGCCCCCAGCGGCCCCTCTCTGACATCCATCGCCAACACATGGGGACTGATTTTCTGTTCCACCAGCCAGATCGACACGAAGCCGTGATCACACCCCACATCACAGACACGCAGCTCTGGCGTGACCATGGACGCCACGGTTTGTAATCGTTTTGACAATGCCACCGGTCTCATCAGTCCAGATAATCCTTCAGCTTACGGCTTCTGCTGGGATGACGCAGCTTGCGCAGCGCCTTGGCCTCGATCTGGCGGATACGCTCACGGGTTACATTGAACTCCTTGCCCACTTCCTCCAGTGTTCTGGCACGTCCGTCATCCAGGCCGAACCGCAGACGCAGCACCTTCTGTTCTCTCTCCGTCAAAGTGCCAAGAACTTCCATCAACTGCTCTTTCAACAGGGTAAAAGCGGCCGCGTCTGACGGCACCGGCACGTTGTCATCCTGAATGAAATCACCCAGATGGCTGTCTTCCTCCTCACCGATCGGCGTCTCCAGGGATACCGGCTCCTGCGAGATCTTTAAGATCTCCCGCACGCGTTCCACCGGCATGTTCATCTGCTCCGCGATTTCCTCCGGGGTAGGTTCCCGTCCCAGCTCCTGCAGCAGCTGTCTGCTCACACGGATCAGTTTATTGATAGTCTCCACCATATGCACCGGGATACGGATGGTCCGCGCCTGATCGGCGATAGCCCGGGTAATGGCCTGGCGGATCCACCAGGTGGCATAAGTCGAGAACTTATAGCCCTTACGGTAGTCGAACTTCTCCACGGCCTTGATTAACCCCAGATTTCCCTCCTGGATCAGATCCAGGAAAAGCATACCGCGGCCCACATAACGCTTCGCGATGCTGACAACAAGACGCAGATTGGCCTCCGCCAGACGCTTCTTAGCCTCCTGATCACCCATCTCCATCTTCTTGGCCAGCTCGATCTCTTCCTCCGCATTCAGAAGCGGCACCTTACCGATCTCTTTCAGATACATTCTCACCGGATCCTCGATGCTGATGCCGTCAGGAATAGAAAGATCAAGGTTCTCCACGTCCACCTCGTCTTCCTCACTTAAGATGATTTCCTCATCATCCACGTCATCGTCCTCGGAAATACGGAGAACATCTACATTATTCTGTTCCAACGTCTCCAGAATCTTGTCAAACTGATCCTCCTCCAGCGTCATTCCCTGAAAGAAATCATTGATCTCCTGATATTCCAGGACATTTTTCTTCTTCTTGGCAATCGCCAGGAGCTCTTTAAGACGCTCTTCAAACTTTGCCTGTACATTTTCGTCCATTATGTGGCCCATCCTTCCTATGTTTCAAGTAAAATACTTCTATATCTATGTGCAGTCCCTGTTAACTATGTTTTGCGAATAGCTTGCCCGTATTACAGGGAAATATGCGTTTTGCTAAGTTCTTCCAGCGCTTTTTTGCCCGAGATTACCTGATTGATCGCATTCATATCGGTTCCCATCCTGCCTGAATAGTATTCAAAGCTGTTCTTCTTCACCGCGTACAGGATATCGTTAAACGCCTTCTCCCGCTCTTTCGGCGTGGTGATCTCCGCCAGCTGCGTATTGAAGATCTCCGCCACTGTCCGCTGATCCTGTTCCTCCTCGAAAGCGCTGATGATCGCCGCCGGTTGATAGATCCCTTTATCCAGATCATCAAACAGTCTGCCCGCCACCTCTCTATAGAGCGGATCCGTGAAATCTTCGACCGCAATATAAGGCTTTAGCTTCTGATAGACCTTCGGTTCCTCCGTGATCCATGTCAACAGAAGCCGTTGGGACTTCTTGGTATTCTCTTCCGGCGTATTCCTTCTGGCGCCGGTGCTCTTAGGCCGTGCCACCGGCTGTACCAATCCGGTCTTTGCCGCGTAGCTGCTCACCAGCTTCCGCAGATTCTCGAACCCGATATGGTACTTCTGCGCCACCGATTCTATATAGTTCTCCCGCTCTACCTCTTCCTCGAAGCCGCACAGCTTCTTCGCGATCTCTCGGTGAAAAGCCGTCCTGGACTCCGGATCCTCCATCTGATAATCCCGCTCGAGCACACTCAGCTCGAAGAAAAAGCTGTTCTGCGCCTGCTCGATCCGCTCCTGAAACGCTGCCGCGCCCAGATTCTTCATAAATTCGTCCGGATCCTTATAAGGCTTCATATCGATCACCCTGCCGCGCAGTCCCGATTCTTTCAGAATGCCGATCGCACGCATGGCCGCGTTGACGCCCGCTCCGTCACTGTCATAAGCAAGCAGGACGTCCTCCGTGTAACGGCGCAGCAGACTGGCTTGTCCGGTCGTAAAGGCCGTACCGAGAGAAGCCACCGCCTGTGTAAAACCGGCCTGATGCATGGCGATCACATCCATATAGCCTTCACAGAGGATGATATTGCCCTTGCGGGAAGATCTCGCAAAATTCAGGCCGTACAGGTTACGGCTCTTGTCAAAGATCATGGTTTCCGGTGAATTCAGATATTTGGGCTTGGCATCTCCCATCACACGACCGCCAAAACCGATCACCCGATGATTCCCGTCCTGGATCGGAAACATGACCCGATTCCAGAATTTATCATGAATCCCGCGCCGCTCATCGAAAGCGATCAGGCCGGACTCCTGCAGAAGCTCGTCCGCATATCCCTTGGACCGCAGATACGCCGTCAGATCAGAGCCTGCACCGTCCGCATACCCGAGCCCGAATTTCTTCATGGTCTCCTCGGTCAGCTGCCTTCCTGACAGATACTGCAGCCCCACTCTTCCTCTGGGATTACGCAGCATATAGTAATAATATCTTGCTGCCTCCTTATTGATCTCCAATAACCTGGACCGTCTGCTTTCCTTCTGCCTGGCCTCCTCATTGTACTCCATTTCCGGCAGGTCGATCCCCGCCTTATCGGCCAGCTGTTTGACCGCCTCCTGGAAGGTGGCGTTCTCATACTCCATCAGGAATGTGATCACGTTACCGCCGGCCCCACATCCAAAGCAGTAATAGATCTGTTTGGAAGGAGACACCGAGAAGGACGGTGATCTTTCATTATGGAACGGGCACAGCCCGAAATAATTACTGCCTTTCTTCTGGATGCGGACATAACCCGAAATCACATCCACAATATCGTTTTTGGTTCTGACCTCTTCAATCAGCTCTTCCGGATAATACATTTTGTCCTTTCCTTACTTCTATACCGCTCTCATATATTTATATTTACACCCATGCCGAAGCGCTTTGCGCCGCTTCTTTCGTCTTCTCAGCCATGCCATGTCTTCGGGACATAGATCTCCTGATACTGTGCAATGGCAAAACGGTCCGTCATGGAACCGATATAATCGCATACGATCTTCTCAAGCGGCTCTCCCTCTTCCATAAGTCTGTACAGAAACTTCGGCAGTTTCTCCGTGTGGTTCATATAATATTCGTATAACGTAACGATCAGATTCTCCGCCTTATTCTCCTGCCCCTTGGCGACCGGATTCCGATACACATTGCGGAACATGAACTCCCGCATGGTGCGCATGGCGTTTGCCGCCACTTCCGACATACAGATATCATTCTTCTCTCTGCTGTTGATCACGATATTATGTATGAAATAATCCAACCTCTGCGTGCAGCTGTGTCCGGCAACGCTGCTGACTTCTGCGGGAACATCCGTCTCCTTCATGATGCCGCCCCGGATCGCATCATCCGTGTCGTGATGGATATAGGCGATCTTATCCGCAAACCTGACGATCCTGCCTTCTAACGTAGCCGGCATGGAGGCAGTCTGATGATTCAGGATACCGTCCCGCACCTCCATAGTCAGATTGATTCCCTGCCCGTCTTTCTCCAGCAGATCCACGGTCCGCACGCTTTGTTCATTATGCTTGAACCCAAAGGGACAGGCTCTGTCAAGTGCTCTCTCCCCGGCATGGCCAAAAGGCGTGTGCCCCAGATCATGCCCAAGCGCAATGGCTTCCACAAGATCTTCATTCAGCTGCAACGCCTTGGCGATCGTCCTGGCCGTCTGCGAGACCTCCAGCGTATGCGTCAGACGTGTTCTGTAATGATCGCCCTCCGGCGTCAAAAAGACCTGTGTCTTGTCTTTCAACCGCCGAAAAGACTTACTGTGTATGATCCTGTCCCTGTCTCTTTGAAATACCGGCCGGATATCACACTGTTCTTCCGACTTCAGCCTCCCCCTGGAATTCATGCTCAACATGGCATAAGGACTGAGGTATTCCTTCTCCCATTGTTCCAGACTTTCCCTGATGTTCATGGTATGCCTTTCCTAACTTACTTAAACACCGTATATGTTCCTACTCCTATTATTCTGGATTTGTCATGGAAATCCTTTTTTTTCGCCGGATTTTTATCATGGATGCCCTTATCGGCATATGTCATAGATAAATTCGGCATTTCTGTCCATCGCTTCATAAGCGGTCTTAAACGGTGACATCTGAAAGACATGCCACATTCCCGGAAACCTGTCCAATTTGACAGATACGTTAGCCGCAAGCAGCTTCTGATACAACATCACCGAATCATCCAGCAGGATCTCGTTCTCCCCGACCTGAATATACGTTGACGGAAACCCTGCATAGTCCCCGAATAACGGGGAGATAAACTGATCGTTCAGATCCTCGCCGTCCACATAATTACGGATCATCTCTGCCAGATAATCGGCATTCAGAATCGGGTCAATATCCGCCTTCGTCATATGGGACTTTCCCGATGAAGTAAGATCCGTCCAGGGCGACATTAAGATCAGCCCCCTCGGCAGAAGCCGCTTCTCCTGCTTGAGCTTCAACGTCAGCGACAACGCCAGATTCCCTCCCGCCGAGTCGCCTGCCAGGATCACGTCCCTGGCGCCATAGCCAAGAAGCATCAGGTAATTCCACGCCTTCATGGCATCCTCCATGGCTGCCGGATAAGGATGTTCCGGAGCCAGCCTGTAATCAAAGCAAAGCACATCCATCGACGTGGACATGGCCAGCTTGCTCGTCAAAGTTCTTGCATAAAGCCTGCTGCCGGTAGAATACCCTCCGCCATGACAATAGAGAATGATATACTTCTTCATATGCGCCCGGTTCACCGACAGCCATTCACCGCTCAGGATCTCCCCCTCCGACGGATGATCCCGGATACTCACATTCTCAATCAGCACCTCCTTGCTGCTCCCCAGCAAAGTACCGAAATGATTCTGGGATTGACGGTGTTTCTCAATATCTACATTCTCCACTACCCCATGCATCCGCTTGATCAGATTCATCAAATTCGCGTTTCGTTTCTCAATGTTCGCCATCCCTTGTGCCCTCCCCATAGAAATCGTATAAAGTATAAAGCAATATTGCTGCCGCCAAATTATTCTGATCTTTGTCAAATATAAATATATTAACATAAAAGTACATATTTATGGTATGATATCTTTAAAATATAGTAACAGTTCAGCCCTCGTCATTCATAAAAGCGTCTGCTTCGCATCCGACGCCGCTTTGCGGCTCAATTTTTATTTCATTCGAGGGCGCTCCGCTCATGAAATAATTTGAAGTCAGCGCTTTGTGTGCAAGCACCCATGCGCAGACCGCAAATTATCTCATAGCTGAACTGTTACAAAATATATCAGGAAACGGGTCAGGAAAGAAGGATACTACCATTATGGCAAAACGGCAGCAACACAAGGGACGATCACCAAAGCCGACCGGCAGAGCGAATAAGGGGAAACGGGACATCTGGTACAAGCTGGATCTGTCCGCCATCGTCTACCCTACCCTGCAGCGCCGGGATTTTTCGTCTGTCTACCGCCTTTCTGTTGTACTAAAAGAGGCGATAGATCCTGTTCTTCTGCAGACCGCCCTTGACCGCACGCTGCCCCGGTTCCCAACCTACAAGGTGGCGATCCGCAAGGGCCTGTTCTGGCGTTATCTGGAACCGAACAACAGACCCGGTCCCTATGTCAGGGAGGACATTAAGAATCCCTGTATGCCCATGCCCTTCAAGGGCAGCAACCGCTATCTGATCAGGGTCTATTATTACGGGAACCGCATCTCCTTAGAAGCCCATCACAGCCTCGGAGACGGCACTGGCGGCATGTGTCTGTTACAGACACTGACTGCCTCCTATTTGGAGCTTCTGGGGCATCCTGTCAAACCGGAAGGGTTCGTGCTCGACATCACTTCCACACCAGATCCCGGAGAGCTGGAAGATGCCTATATGCGTTACGCCAATGCCCAGGTACGTCCGCCCCGTCCGTCTGAGAAGACCTATCGCATCCGCGGTACCAAGGAACCTTTCTATACACTGAATATCCTGGACGGTATCCTCTCCGTCCGGGAAGTGATGGCTGTCGCCAGGAAATACAATGCCAGTATTACGGAATATCTGAACGCAGTCCTTCTGTACGCACTGCTGCAGAAACAAAATTCTGACTTCCATATACGGCTTCGTCCCGTCAGGATCGCCATGCCCGTAAACCTGCGCCGTTTCTTTCCGTCAAAGACTCTGCGCAACTTCATCACCATGGTATATCCTTCCATAGACCCAAGACTTGGCGAATACACCTTCGAGGAGATCGTGGAGCATGTACACAATTATATGCGATATTATATCAACGACAAATTCCTGCGCGGAGATATTACTACCAACGCGGCCACGCAGCAAAATCCGCTGATCCGGGTCGTGCCTCTTTTTATAAAAGATATGGTAGTCCGCACTTTCTACACCAAAGTACAAGACAAGAATTCTTCGGCCGGGCTTACCAACATGGGAGCACTGCATGTGCCAAAGGACATGAAACCTTATATAGAGCGGTTTGATATCTATATGGGGCAGCCCTTTTCCTCCCGTACCAACTGCGCCATCATCAGCTTTGAAGATATCCTGACCATCAACTTTGCCAGCAGCATCGTAGAAGCCGATGTGGAACGTTTCTTCTTCCGTAAACTGGTACAGGACGGCATTCATGTAAAGATCGAGAGCAACCGCGATCTATGATTCTATTAAAAACAAGAAAGACAGCAGCCATAGGAAGAACAGACTGCTGTGCAGAGGAAACCGATATGTCATACTGTGTAAACTGCGGAGTTGAACTGGAAGCGTCCCTGAAGAAATGCCCCCTATGCCATACCCCTGTTTTCAATCCCCGGCAACTGAATACCGAATTTCCGCCCTCCCCTTATCCGACCAATAAGGGGCAGGTTGAAGTAGTCAAGAGAAAAGACCTGGGCATCCTGCTGTCCGTTGTCTTAACGGCAACAAGCGCCACCTGTCTGCTCTTAAACCTTCTGGTCTTCGATGCTTCCCTCTGGTCCCTGGTTGTGATCGGATGCTGCATCTGCCTCTTTGTGTTTACGTTTCCTGCCATTTTTTACAGTAAGACGCCTATCTACGTTTCCCTGCTTGCTGACGGTGTTTCTGTGGCGATCTATCTGTTTCTGATCAGCTTCCTGACCTCTTCCGCCAGATGGTTCTGGCAGCTGGGTCTGCCGATCGTCATAGTACTCACGATCTGCGCAGAACTCTTTCCGCTGCTTGCCAGATTCGTTCCGCTCACGATCCTTCCGTGTGCCCTGTGCATTTTCGTGGAGATTCCCGCCTTCTGTGTCTCCCTCGAACTGCTGATCAAACACCTTCTCGAACGTCCCTACCGTATCACCTGGTCCGCAGTCGTCCTTACGGTATGCGTGATCATTGACCTTGCACTGGTGACCATACTGGCCAAAAAACGCCTGCGCAACGAAGTACGCAGACGTCTGCATTTCTGATCTTATCTCCTGTTATCTTCTGTCATTTCGCGTGTTTTGCTTCCGCTTCCTCCAGGGAGCCGTAACCATAGAAAAGCGTCTCGTTGGCGATGGTCTGCCGCAGCAGGCTCTCGCCTTTCTCATAGGCCGCAAGGGTCTCCTGCCAGATCAGCTCCAGTGTACGCTTGGAATAGGACAAAAGCTCACCCCGCAGATAGCTCTCCATGGAAGATCCTGCCATAATACCATCCTCCGCCGTTGTGAGTACTCTCCCCCTCTTGCGCAGATTCGGATAGTCCCGCAGCATTTCCGCATCCCATTCCAGATTGATCTTCACGATCCGGTCCACGATCTCCACCTTGTCAGCGACATCGGGAAGATGCTTCTTTACTTCCTCGTACTCTTCCGGAAAAGTACTCTCCATCATCCTTCCGTACTTCTCAAACATCAGATTCCTGCCTTCCTCATAAGCCTGCCGGCAGTCGTCCAGATAACTGTGCAGCGCCTCGTCGGAATATACCATCCACTGGCTCATGCGCATCTTAAAAAAAGTCTCCGGATCATCCTGACAGGAAGCCCTGCCTCCGGTGTTATAGACATGCTGAAACATATCCCACTCTGTCTGTGTCACATCAAAAATAAGCTGTTCGCGTTCACTGACCTCCGCCATCTCCTATTCTTCCTTATCCTTTCCCAAAACCGTTTACTGTTCCCCCTCAGGCTCTTCAAGTTCTTTCTCATCCTGTGTCTTCTCCGTCCCAAGCCGCTCAAGCAGCTGCTCCGGCGTGCATTTCTGCAATGCCTCTGCATACTGTGCATTCTTGGTCATCAGCGGTTTACCGTTCACCGTAAGATAAACACCGTCGGCTTCATAATTCTCCAGAAAAGTATTGGTCACGGATGCCAGAATAATACACTCCGCTTCCCTGGACATAGTCTTCAAATACTCGCCGGCCGCCTTGGACAAATCCAGACGCAGCATCCTCTCCCCGTCTTCTTCCTCTTCTTCAAAGGAAAGTACCTTGGTATCTAACGATACGATATTATGCTTTGCAAGAGCATCCAGCAGCTTCTCAGCCGATTTCTCTTCCAACTGTACGATTTCCTGATTCAGGTCATAGGATCCTGCATTGCCGTAATAGATCACCGCCTCATTTTCCTCCGGAAGACGCTCCTGTCTGCCAGTGCCATGATCTTCGCGATCCTCTGTCTCCTCTTCCTCTGCCGTTTCCGGCTCGCCATCCACATCCAAGGACCGCTCCTCTTCCTCTGCCGCACTCTCATCCTTATCTTCCAACAGCAGGTATTCCAGGGAACTGACCAGAAGATCCTCCGATGACATCTCAGGCACTACGATCTCTCCTGAATCCACTCTCCGTCCCGCCTCATTACCACAAGACGTCAGAGACATCACAACGGCCGCTGCCAAAACCCAAACCAATGTTTCTTTTACCTTTTTCAATATCAATCCCCTCCCAGACTCTCTGACACCGTCTAAATCGGGTTTTATTCTATCATACTCAACCCGAAAAAGCAAAAGAACTTTTTTCAGACATCTGTGTAATCATCGCATCCTTAAAGCAATATCTTCGCTCACTGGCTGTCCTGCTCCAGGATTCTTTCGGCTTCCATAATATCTTCCCGTGTCAATCCAATTGTGTGATCAGGTCTCACTTGATGCCTTATGACCGTTTCATGTGATAGCATCAGATCATCAAGAACTACCCAGCCGCTTATAGCAGGATGTATTTTCAACCATAATAGTATCTCATCAGCTTTCACCAGACTGAATTTTCTGGTTCTTCTTATTTCTTCTGTCGTCAGATCAGGCGTCATCCCCGAGATCTTTAATCCGCTATCGGCCAATAAGTCAACAAGTTTCTCAGCCTCCCGGCAAAGCGGCGCTCCACTGTCTTCAAACCGGAAACGCCATCCTGAATGAAGTACGATCTCAGCCTTTGTCTTCTCAACTAATTGCGCAAGCAGCCAAATCTTCTCCTGGTCGATCAATATTCCGTCACTGATCTTATCTGAATGCTTTTCATTCCAGAAGTCGGAATTAAGAACTCCGTCTATATCCAAAAAAATGATTTTGCGCATCGTAAATCCTTTCCTCCTTGCCATAAACGGAAGCTTTTCACGACAAAAAACAGACATAAAAAAGTGGCATAAAATCAAGGTATTTCACCTAATTTTAAACCACTTATCTACTGCAGGAAAAGAGACTTGAACTCTCATGGTATTGCTACCACACGGACCTGAACCGTGCGCGTCTGCCAATTCCGCCATTCCTGCGAACAAATGTTATTCTAATCCTTTTTATAAATAATGTCAATGCCTTTTTGAAATTTTTTTAAAAATTTCTGAGAAAAATTTTAAGATTACTTTTCAGACAAAAATAGAAGTAAATTAAAAAAAATCTATTGACTTTTTGTCAATGTGATAGTAATATATTATTTGCGTTGTGAACGCGTGAGCGGAAGTGTCGGAACTGGCAGACGAGCAAGACTAAGGATCTTGTGATGGTTACATCGTGTGGGTTCAAGTCCCATCTTCCGCATCTTTGTCAGAGGGCTGAAAGCGTTGATTTTTCAAGGTTTCCGGCTCTTTTTATTTTTGTAAATGGAATGATGTTTTGATCCCTTTGGTCACTTTTTGCATAATTTTGAGGGTCTAAAGCATTTAATACCTTATTATCTGTCTCTATACTATCTTCAATATTATAGATATAATGTTTTAAAGTTGTTGACTCGTCTGCATGACCTAACATGTCTTTTACAATGCTTAGATTAACACCATTATGCAGTAAAGTTGACGCATAAGTTTTTCTGATTTTGTGCATTGTCTTTACCGGAATACCTATATACTCACATCCTCTTTTTATCTGTGTATCCACAGCATCCGGTGTAAGACACCTACCATCCCTAACAAACAGGAAATCCTTATACTGATGACCATATTCCTCGTTAATTGCTTCAATCCTCTTGATAATCCTTTTCGCCTGTTCTGTTAAAGGCAACCACCTATCGCCATCTGCTGACTTGGTATAGTCCACAACTTGAAATCCCTTGCTCTTCATATTACTGAGATTACTTGTATCGAATTCCTCTACAAGCTGTCTATGTATGTGAATCCTGTTGTCAACGATATCTGATCTACAGATTGCAAGGATTTCTCCTTTTCTCGTTCCCAATTCAAAATCAAGCATGACCGCCAACGGTGCCGTATTGGATGGATTATTTCTCAATCTTCTCTCCATTTCATCAAGAAGCCTTTCCTTTTCGTCAGCCTGAAACACTTCTTTTGCACTTGGCTTTTTACTGCTACTAGCAAACTTTTTCTTATTTACCTTAATGCGGTAAGGATTTTTCTCTATATATTCAGCATCAACTGCATATTCTAATGTCTGCTTTAAGATACCACACATATTATAGAAGGCTTTCTTTTTAAGATTGTGTTTTCCTAATACCGCATTGAAGAAATCATCAACATTAATTTTGGTTAGGTTTTGCACCGATATAGCAATAAATTCTTTCTCTGGCTCATAAAATCTTGTCCAATCTGCCATCATTCTTTTAATCGTACCACTATTAACCTCATTTGCCTTATGTGTCATAAATTCATAAAACATGCTTTCTATAGAATAATCTTTTAATCGCTCTGTTTCTTGTGATTCATTTTGTACAGACAAATAGAAGTCACAGATCACATCTTCTAGGTCTCTTTTCCTTTTTTTCTTGATCTTCTTTCGATTATTCGCTTTACTATCATCTGGCAAATAACTATACCATACATCCTCTTTATTACTATGCCATATTGAATATTGATGACGTTTTAATATCTCCTCTCTTTTCTTCATCTCAACTTGCTCTTGCACATATGCTAAATCAATCATATCGTTTTCTGCTATATATTTCAACAAATCTTCTATATTATTTCCTTTTATGAAAAATCACGCTCCAATTCATATAAAATTTATTTGAAAAGGTACTGCCAAAACCGCAACAGTACCTTAAAATCATATCAGTATTCAATTTTCTCATTATTTATCATCCAATCAATATAAGGAATCTGACTCGTGTAATACCCTGTCAGATTCACATCGACTTAGTTTACAGTTACATTTTCGTATTATCTTCTTCTACTTGTATTATTTGTATTTTCTATCACACCACGGATATGAAGTTTCTTCAAATTTCCCATAGGCTCCCGTACCCATACCTGTTGCATTTTTCTCAACTCTAATCCGGGTATACAACACTGTACAGTTCTTTCACTACCATACCTGTCCAAAATAACATATCCCTTTGGCGTAATTTCTTTTATAACAGACTCGTATGTACGGTCTACTTTATAATTTTTCAATTTTCTGTTAATCATAATCTGAATTGTCTTTAATAATTCTTCACCTAAACTCATAGTTTTTCCTCCGTATATAAACCGCACCCATATTTCAGAGTGCAGTAATCATTTTATTAATCAATAATCTTTTAGTGGTTCCTGCATTGCCTTTAAACTCAAAGTGCTTAATTCTCTCCGAATATTTTCTGCACCTGATTCATTTGTAACATTAGGACAATTTATTGTAACATTTTGATGTACTACAGGCTGCACATTCCGATTGTTCGTAACGTTATTCACATTATTAGTCACATGCTTTTCAAGTTCCGTCATATCTTTGTCATATCTGGCGTTTGCATTAGTTGTAAGAATGTCAAGATTTCCATCTATCCTCTTCAACAATGGTTCAAACGCTTTCTGCAATTCATAAGCACGATCACCTGTACGAATTTCACGGACTCTTTCGCCGTTTGGTAAAATGAACCATTCATCATCATCTGTTCCATCAGCATGAGCAGTACCATTCACATCGATTTTATTGCTCAGAATCTTCTTTGTCTGTTCTTCATTATAAATAACAGTATCTTTGGGCAGATTCATCATTGTTGGTGTATCTGTAACAATAGTCTTACCATCCGGCAGTACTGTCATTTCAGTCTGCCCATATTCTGATACTAATGCGTTCTTTTCATCTTTTGGAAGTCCGATTGTACCGTTTGCAAATGCTTTACCATACTTCGCATTATATGTAGCACTCTCTATCTGCATATTGCCTAAGACTGTTCCAGATGCATAGGCTGTAGGCGTACCATTCATTTTTACATTTATGGTAATTGTACATTCAACTTCTTTACCGTCAATCTCGTCAAGACCCTCTGATATACTCTTTACTTGGGTAGCAGCTTCCTCGATGACATCTCTGAATTCTTCAAACTTGCCAATGACGCCATCACCGCCGGATTCTCCTAGTTCTTCCTGTGTAGTCTCGCCTAAGTTCTCAATGGATCCTATAAGTGTGCCTTCTCCATCTTCACCCTCACTACCAGAACCTTTTCCCTGTCCTTCGCCGCCTTCTGATTCACCGCCGCCAATAGCAGCAGTAACATCTGTAACAGCGGTTTCCAGTGCACCGAATTCACCGATGACAGTGCCATCACCTTCAGCATCAGGCTCACCAATGACCTCTGCAGCAGTCTCACCCATAGATTCAATAGCACCTGTAAGCGAATTGCCGCCTCCGCCTTCGCCCTTAGATCCTTTGCCGCCAGACTGTCCACCACCAGATTTACCACCAGAACCTTGTCCGCCAGAAGAACCTTCACTTTTTCCGACGCCTCCGCCACTGATCGCAGAAGTTACTTCATCAATAGCTGATTTAAGATTAGTGAACTGTGATAAGATACCACTGCCTGCTTCATCCCCAAGCGAGAATTTGCTTAGCTGACTTAATGCCCCTAAGAGTCCGCCAATAGAACCTTCGGAACCAAATCCTAATGCTTCGGATACAGACTGTATTAATAAAATCAAGGAATCAAAAGATGTCTTAATAGAACTTTCATCAAACTGAAATCCTTCCTCAAAAGCAAGAACACCCTCTTCGGCAAGTAAACGAATTGTATCTATAAATGCCTGTTTATTTTCTTCAACCCCAAGTAAAAGCCCGTCTACCGCGTCTCCTGCAAGGCCTTCATATTTCTTAGATGGAGAATGGGAATCCTGTCCCTCTGCAAAAGCTTCTATCGCTTCTTCGGCAGTTTGTTTCGTTGCACTTGAAACTTCTGCTGCTTTCTCGTTCCATCCCTCTATAAATCCTTCCCCGGCATCACTGCCAAGCTGATTCATTTTGTCTAATTCTTGTTGGGCAGCTACTATGCCATCAGATACGCCTTTGGAAATAGCCTCCGTAAATGTCCCGTCACTAAATGTCCGTGATAATTCCTGTACAGATTCCTGTGCATCTGTTACGATACTGCCGAATTTTTCTTTTGCCACACCAGAAGCATACTCTAATCCTTCCTGGAATGATGTGTTCTGGTTCATATCTGACATAATGGCAATATATCTTGACTTAAAATCCTCGAAGGCTGCATCCGAACCATTCAAAACATCCTCAACAGTATATCCTAAATCGCCAAATACTTGCTGTATATAGGAAAATGCCTTGGCAGTCTCTTCTACTTCGGCTAATTCTTCCCAACGGGATTTATTCTGCTCCATGCCCTTAATGATAGAATCCCACATTTTTTCCTGCTGCTTAATCAAATTGTCATAGTATTTGTTGGATTCATCCATCAATTTCTGAATGCGCTCTTGCTCTTCTGACAAGGAATCTTTCTTTTCCTCTAAAAGGTCTATTTCTTTCTGTATAAGCGAAATTTCATTCTTTAAGCCGTCAATCCGCAGTGCCTCTTTAGCTTCTGTAACCTTTTCACGGGCATCTTTGATCCCGCTTGTGTCCGTTTCAAAAACAAACCCTTCGCCTTCTTTATATACAGATTTTACCCTTTGATTGAGCATCTTCTGAAGATTGTATTCCTGCTGCTGGAGATTAATATTTTTCTTTCTGCTCTCCGACGCCCTTTCGATTGCATCTATCTCTTCATTAATAGAGTCTATCTGCTTATTTTTCTCTTTGATTAAATCATCAAGAGCATCCTTCTCTTTTTCAATGGCGTCAATTTGCGCCTGATATGCCTCCTCTGCGGCTTCTTTTTCTTCCTGTAATGCATTTATGCTTGCCTCTTTAGCATCATTAGCGGCACTAGTTTTCCGGTTTAAAAGTGTGCTGATACCACTAAGTGCCTTGTTATGAAGGTCAAGCATACCTGACAAGTACTCATTTTCATATTGCTTAAATTCATCCAGATATTTTTTTCGATCTTTGAAATAGTGGGTATAGAGTGCCCTTAACCTTGATAAATACTGTGCTTCGCTGATCTCTCCACGGTCTAGCATATCCTTCAAATGGTCATATTCTTCCTTAAAAGCATCAACGTAGGCATCTCCGGCTTCCCCGCCCGCTTTACCTGCGGCTGCCTTACCACCGCTCATAAAACTATCAAAATCTACATTATAGTTACTCATTGTGGAATTCCATACCTCGGTATATTTATCAAATACACCCTGTATTTCTTCCTCTGATACACCTGATTCTTCTGCTTTTGCTACAGCGTTTGCGATAGCCGCTGACGTATTTCTGTTAAATGCCTGTGTTTCAGCGTCAAGTTTTTCTACTGCATTTTGAGAAGCATCCGCATTTTGGTTAGTCGCCTGTTCCGCTTTCTGCTTTGCAAGTGTTTCAATCTCAGCGGCGGCGGCATCATTCAGTTTCGCCTTAAACTCCAACAATTGAACCGCTACCAGATTTTCATAGGCTGCTTGGTTAAGTACAAGCTGTCCATTCTCCACTTCTAACATCTGAATAAGGTTTTCATCCGCTGTAAGTAATGACTGCAAATTATCAAGACTAATATATCCCGTCTCATTATAAGACTCTAATATGCCTGTCAACATCTGGTAAGAAGATTGCAGATTATCAAGCTGTGAATTCATACCCTCAAACGCCGCTTCTGCATCATAAATCTGCTGTATGATCTCCGCGAGCATCTGACCGAACTCGCTGTTTATATCAATTCCTGCACCGGATAAAATGCTTTCGGCGTACTTTTGAGAAATATGCTGTATTGCATCACCTAATAATTCTAAAGAATCCGTCTGGCCGTTGATAAACTCCCAATTCAGAGAACCGCCCATATCGGACACTGCCTTATTAATCGCCTGTATAGAGTCTAATAACTCAGTAGATGAATAGTTACCAGATAAAAGTGTTGAATATGCTTCCGTTACTGACTTTACGGAAGACTGAAATTTATCTAATGCTTCCTCAGAACTTGTAAGTTGATTAAATATAGTAGCTTCCGTTCCATTAAGCCCTTCTATGTCACCTTTTATCCCCGCTATTCTCTTTTTCAGTTCATCAAAGCCTATGTCATTATTCGGATCAAATGATAACGCGATCCGCTTATCATCATCTGAAAGTGAAGCTAAATCATCACGGGAAATACCGCCAAACATTTTTTCTAACTTATCATCTGTATCATCATATGTCCCGTTCATCTTCTGAATATTTTCCACAATATCAGTAGAATCCTGATACATCTGGTTCCAATATTCAGCCATAGATTCAGCTTTTTCCAAGTCACTGCCTGTCAAAAGACCACTATCAACAGCTTCCTGTGCCGTTTGATAATTTTTCAGGTATTCGCCCATATTGACTGTTAACTGGTCTTCTATCGTTTGTTGCTTTTCTAAGAGATCATTTCTCTTTTCTGTTAGTTCAATTATTCTTCCTTCAGTCACGAATCTATTATGACCAATCAAATCTTCACTGTTAAGTTTTTCCTGCAAAGAAGTTAATTCCGCATCAATATCATTCAATGATGACTTGTATGTATCGTATCCTCTGGAAAGATTCGCAAAGTTTTCTTTATTATTACGATCATATTCTGCCTGTTGCTTTGTAATAAGGCTATCCTTATCAAAGTAATCAGAAAACCTTGTCCCAATCTGATTTTGGTACAACCGCTTCAGTTCAATCTCCAAGATCTTTTCTTGTAATGCTAATTCTCTTTCAAGCTGTGAAATTTTCTGCTTATCAAAATCAGATTTATATTCAAGGTTGTTTAATTCTTCAAGCTGTGTTTTCAGGTCAGAAATTTTGGAATTGATACCATCTACTTTTTCTTTAGATTCCACGACTGTTTCATTGAATTTATCAAATGCATTGGCAATTCCCGTTATGACTGCCTGTACTGCAATACTGCCAAGCAATGTTAAAGTCGTATTCAATAGGAGGGTTTTCAAACGTAAGTCTTCCGTTGCCTGACCTGTAGATTGAAGGTAGGCTTTATAGCCTTTTAAGGACGCTGGCGCATCTTTGGAAGTTGTGGAAAGGTATTCTTTGAGGGATGTAATGTTTTTAACACATGCATTGCCAAATACCTCTAAATCTGCTTTTCCACTTACCAATTCCTTATTCCATCTCTTTATTGCCATAGCGGCTTCATCATAATGCTTTTTCTGATTTTTAATCGCTGAAAAATCTATTCCAAAAATATTTCCTTCAATGTCAACCTTTTTGGTTTCTTTATCCCATACCTTAGTAAGACCATAATTTTTATTCAAAATTACCATCGAACTATTAACTGCGGTCAGGACAGTCGGAATCTCACCAAAAATATCTACGAATCCTTCTGCCCCTTGGATCAGTCTATCAAAGAAGGATATACCGCCTTTTACTGCTTCTTTGTTCGTAAGTGTATTAACAAAAGAATCGAAACTGTTCTGTAGGGAATTCAAGCGTCCTTCCCAAGAATTAGCTGTTTTCTCCGCTTCTTCAAGTGCCGACCCCGCGCCCTGTGAAAACTCTCCCAACATTTTTTCGTACATATCCCATCGACTAAGCAACGCAGATAGTGCATTGGCATGGTACTTGCCGCCAAGATCTGATATCAATCCCTGCTTTTCAGCACTATTGTCTGGCAAAGAGTTATAAACCTCTGCTAAATCTTTGAGCACTTCTATCGGATTTCTAAGCGTGGCAATGCCATCTTTCATATATTCCAATTCAACTCCGAGAGAATGGCATCTTGATTCTACCTTCTTAAGCTGTTCCTCATCGATAATCTCTCCATCAAATTCGCCACTCACCTGTTGCAGGTTCAACACAATGCTCCTGAATGCACGTCCTATCTCAGATCCAGAGCGTTTTGTTGTTGCGATCATGGTAGCTTCTGCCGCCGTTAGTTCATCGATAGCTACTCCCGCATTTGCTGCAAAGGAAGCTGAAACTCTTGTAGCGTCGGCAATTTCTGTTAAACTGGCTGAATTTCGGTTACTGATAAAATTTGCACCATCAAGTGCAGCATTCAATTTTTCTACACTTCCTCCATATTTATATGCTGCATCGGTAGCCAACAGATAATTATTTGCGTTTTCAGCGGTCATATCACCAGCCGACTGTGTAAGCAGTGATAATTCACCTAATTCTTTTGAAGTTTCCTCATATCCAGAACGTGCCATTTCCTGCACAGCAAGTAAATAGTTGGATGATAGTTGTCCATATTTTCCTGCTGTCTTAAATGCCTCGTCTCCAAGTTCCTTCAATTGAGATTTAGTCATTTCTGAGGTCTTACTAATTTCTGTAAGAATTGTATCATTTGATTGCAATGTCTTTAGTGATTTAGTAAAGTTATTAATAAGCATCGAAGCCACACCGAAAGTACTACCAATCTTTGTGACATGTCCAAGCATTGATTTTACTTTATCCGCAGTGGACTTACTTGCAAAACCTGTTGCTGAAACTTCTGACTTAAACAATCTGAAAGCATCTGTTGCTTCTGTCAATGATTTCTTATCTGTAATGGTATCAATTAAATCTCTGACCTTATTGGCTTCTTTCAAAAGCACACTTGACTCATTTATTTTTGTATTCCTATTCAAATATGTAGTAAGGTCATTATCCAATTTACTTTTCTTAGACGAAATACTAATTCCCACTACAATAGGATTTTTCTCTACAAATGACTTTGTATCTGAGAAAACTTTTTGCATTTTTAATTTTGTCTTATTTTCATCAATATTTAAAACATCTATATCTTTGAAAGATACCTTATTTAAAGCACTATCAATCGCACTTTTTATGTTCTTACTGTCGATTTTTGCTTTCAGCTTTATTGTTGATAGCTGATTGGAAAGGGTCTTTATATAAGCATTTATTTCTTTCTTGCTGTTGCCTTTTGCCAACGTTGCCGTAAGCCGTAATTTATTGATTGTTCTTTCGAGTGTCTTGATATCAGCGTTTACTTGCTTCTGGCTTCTTCTTTGGTCTAATCCACCCACTAAATCTATCAAGAAATTTTCTTCCAAATTTATAATCTCCTTTTCTTTTTCACTTTTTTGCATAATAAAAGAGAGACTACTTTCAAAATAATCTCTCCAAATAATAGTTATTTAATATTTAGTTTTTCATTTCATCAAAATCTCTTCTGACACTTTACACAAACACGGTCTATCCTGTTTGTTGCGAATCCTGTCAAAAGGCTAAATTTTCTAGGAACCATTTGAATCTGTGTGCTTCTACAGCGTGGGCACCTGACGATATCCGGTGAATTATTCTTTACAAGAGGGCTGTTGGGTAGCACTTCTTTTAATTGCTGTTCTGCATCTTTCATATCTGTAGCTTCAAATATATATAGTGGTTCTTCATCATCATATAGTGTGGTTGTCAATGTTGCGCTTCCACCATCATAGTAATACCATTTAGTTTTTTCTTTTGGAGATTCTATAGAACTATCACTATCCACAATCAAAGAACCACCACATACCAAACACACATTCTCACTATTCCGTTGTTTCAATATATCTTCATTTAGCGTTGATTTGCAATGTGGGCATAAGATTGTTCTTCCCATAATAAAATCCCCTCACTCTTCTTACTTCTATCTTAGTTTATTCTACCACATCCGTCTGATTATCACAAGCGGAATCCGAACAAACATTCTTGTTTTCCTGCTCCATCTTTTCATACAGTTTATTCTCAATCACTGGCAACATCTCATATAGCCTGTTAAATCCATTATAGATATCTAATTCTTTATGTAAAGTTTCCGATATACTATTCTTCCACTCTTCCCTATTTGATTCATTGCCAAAATTCATAAAAGACAAAATTGAACTTAACTTAAAATTTATAAGAATATTATCCGCTTCTTTTTCTGGCAACTTACTCATAGCCACCAATAAATCTTCCTGTGTATAAAACTTCTTCTCTGTCATTGTTGTAATCATTATAATAATCCTCCGCTTTTACTTTGATGTTTTTGTGGTTTTTCTCTTGGTAGTTCTTTTTGGTTTTACTTCTGTTTGTGTATCTGGTTTTTCAGCTTGTGGTAAATTTTCCGTAAGCTTTATAACTGTATCTGCTTTAGGTTTTCTGGTATTCTCCGCTCTCAATGTACCTTTGCATTTGGCATCATAAGCAAGGTTGATACCTTTTACAATCTCATTATGAGTTTCTAATGTAAGCCCTCTCTCACCCTTCTCAATTTGTGAGATTAATGTATGGCTAACATTACAGTAATTACTTATTTCTCTATAGGAAAGACCGCGCAGCATACGGTACTGCCTTATATCATCGTAAGCGCCAAATATTCCTGCGGATTTTCTAATTCCCTGGATTCCTCTATCA
>CANRZW010000037.1 GCA_947644545.1 uncultured Lachnospiraceae bacterium | reverse complement strand
GCTGCAGAGAATGAACGAGCTGGCAGTAAAGGGAGAGAATGGTACTCTGACATCTACAGACCGCAGCTATATCCAGGCTGAAGTTAAGCAGCTGATGAGCGAGATTGACCGTGTACAGAGCACGACCACATTCAATGAGCAGAAGCTGTTGGACGGCTCTTTCTCTAACAAGGGTCTTCAGGTTGGTGCAGAGTCTGGTCAGCATATCGGTATCACGATCAAGAACATGAATACCAACGAGTTGATTGCCAGCGCACTTAACAAAGGAACAAAATTTGGCACAGCAAATATTGACAATAAGACTACGGATACAAATACCCTTACGAAATACGAAGAGGGTAAAGACAATACCTTAAAAGTAGATATGCTGGCTAAGTTCTATACATTTGATAAGACTAAGGTTGTTGATACAGCGCTTTCTAACACAGAAGTTAAGAATCCGACCATGGCTGATGCTGATAAGGCTACAGCACCTACAGCAGCAGACTTCGCAGCACTGAATGCATTTGCTAAGAGTGCAATCCAGGATGTATCCAAACAGCGTTCTGATCTCGGTGCAATCCAGAACAGACTTGAGCATACGATCAGCAATCTGGACAACATCGTAGAGAACACCACAGCAGCTGAATCTCAGATTCGTGATACAGATATCGCAACTGAGATGGTAAGATATGCGAACAACAATATCTTACAGCAGGCAGGTACATCTATGCTGTCTCAGGCTAATCAGAGCAACCAGCTGGCATTGTCCTTACTTGGTTAATTCTGACAAGTCAACAATATTTATAAGACAAAATGGGGATTGGCGAAAGCCAGTCCCCTATTTATATGGAATGAGAAAGCAGTTTCGTTATTACAAATTCCCGTGAAGAAGTTACTTATGGCCGTCAGGAAGTGAAAGAGTGGGAGCTTAGGTCGTCAAGCACGGCTGATGCACGATGAATCCACATATGCTGCCGTTGTGCTTTCTCATAGGCATTCCTACGGATTGTTTCGGCAAGCGTACTATCGGAAAGAATAGCGCGGACAAGATCGGGCAGCGCTTTCAGGTGGGTTAAGGAATAGAACATAATGTCTACCGAATCTACGAAATTCTCTTTCAGGTATACACTGTCATCTGTCAATGCAACCGCTCCCTGCAGCATCGCTTCGAAGATTCTTTCACTGGAGCCTGCTTTAAACCAAGCCAGCTGATTAAGTACGATCTTACTGTCTTCCATGAAGCGAATCCCTTCTTCTGTGGTACAGCGTCCTTTGTAAATGAAGTTTGGGTGGCGATATAAGTCAGTTGTCTCAAATTGATCGCCATACACTGTAACGTGGATACCGGCATTGACGAGAGTTCTCAGGATTTCTAACCGGAACAGGGCAATGATATTTGCATCAACAAAACGATACTGCTGCATATATTTTTTGAGCAGATCGTCAGTTAATTCATATCCGCGGGAGATCAGAAGTTCTTCCAGCGCCTGATCAAAGGTTTTAGAGGGTTGGTTTATGATAGTTTCAGAAAGCAGTATACTGAAATCATCATACGGAAAACTATCATCATATTTATTCGTTCCAATAAAGAGAACCTCGATTGATCGTTCCTGGAAAGGCTTCAATTCTTCAAAAGATTTTAAGCATTCTCCAGCTGTAGGCAGGAATATCGATCTTCTCACAGTGGGATAGAAACGACGGATATACTCCATATGATAGCGATCGGCACAGGCAACGATCCCATTTGCCGGCGCCTGATCCAATGTCTGGAAATAATGCATGGGATGATCGACGATGATATTATAGCAGGGGATGTTCCATAGATCCCAGAGACTTTTACCTGCTGACATTTGCATCTGAAATCCTATATTATTAAAAACGATCGCGGCATCCAGACCCTGTTGTTGGAAAGCAAGCAGTGCGCTGAAGCTTTCTTCGAAATTTTGGATATCATAGCGAAATACCATGTGACCGAGAGAATTTAAGGCACAAACGTACTGCTCGGAAATATAGGAAAGGATGGGAATCTTGGAACCGGTAAACACAACGATTCTTTTAGTGGAGTCAGAGGCCAACAGCTTGGCATATTCCTCCGCCATATCTGTCTGCCCCATATTCTGTAATACGGCAACGATATTTGACAGGGTAGTCACATCTGTTTCACTGATTGATAAAGCTTCTTCCAGGAAGGAAAGAGCAGCAAGCGGCAATTCGGCATTTGCATAGACAACGGCAAGCTGATTCAACAGCTCCAGCGGCCGCTCGGAAAGCGGCGCAAAGTTCTGTATCATATAAACAAGACATTTATACGATGCCTTACAGTCTGTCAGATATTGAAGTTCCTCGTCGTTGACGGTTCCGTCCTTAATTTTTTCCAGAATCAAAACCAGAAGACGGAAATGTTTGATCAGCGTATCAAGATCCGGAGAAAACTGTAATAAGGTCATAAGATCAGCTTCCTGTTCCACCCGGCATACATTGAGGATATGCTCTATCGTTCTAAGCTCCTGTCCGAAGTCGGACATTGCCAGTAAGAGGTCGGGACGATTCCGGAGTGTATCGCACAGGCATTCATAAGCGCCTGTCAGGTCAGCGGCCTTGACATAATGGCGCAGATTTTCCTTTAACAGGATGGTCTCGGCCTTTTCCTGGCATAAGCTGTAAGGGGCCTCGTAACAGGAAAGCTGATTATATTTGATCCATACCATCAGGAGCTGCTCGGAAAGAAACCCGAACACTCTCTTGTGATAGTCATCATAACTGCTGACATCGATCCTTTTTTCCAGAACAAAGAATATGTGGAACAGCCATTCGCAATAGGCATCAAATAAGACTTTCGGAGCGGCAAAAAGATTTCCTACATAACAAAGGGTGCCGGTTATGACGGACTGGAAAGTTTCATAATAGGCGGGATACAGTTCCCGTATCACGTCACCGGTAAGCTCCAGGTTGCGGATATCGTGTGAGCGGCCGTATACGGTACGGTAATCGTAGTCGCCGGAAGTTGGCCTGGCGATGATAACATCATATCGGGAGAAAATGTCCATGTAATCGGATGCGGTCATCAGTTCGCCGGCTTTGTTCAGGAAATACCTCCGGTAATGGCACAAGCCGAGGTAGTCTGCGCCGGTGTAGTTTTTCCAGATCCAGTACAAACCGGTCAACTCACTGTACAACGGGTTTTTGACCGAGATATTGTCTCCCGTATCGTCACCCTGGTAGCCATAGTCGTCGTGAAGGGCGCGTCCTACCTGGAGGGGGACATAAACAGAGTCTTGCGGCGGTGTGAAAGGAACATGGGTAATCGTAAAAATTGTAATGGACATAGGTGGTGAACCTCGCTTGTCGGTATAATATTGTTTTACTTTTCAACTGTTTTTTATTATACTATAGATAGTGCAAAAATGCGATAACAGACAGGGAGTTTCAGGGGATGAAGATTCTATATGTGTATGGGATGTCAACGTTAAAGGATATTGTTTATAATCTGCGCAAGCTCGGATATAAGGTGGAAGAGTATCCGCATAAACAGGAGAATTCGGTTCTGAATGATGAGGAGATCGAGAAACTGGCGGTTTACATACGGAAACATCATATTACGCATTTGATGTCTACTCATTTGATCTATAATCTGGCCGTGGCGGCGTATCAGACAGATATTAAATATGTCTCTGTGATCTGGGATGCGCCGTATTTGAAGATTTATACGCCTTTTGGCAGGTTAAACAACTGCTGGTTTTCCTTGTTTGACAAACTGGATTATGAACGGTTTCAGGCAGACGGCATTCCGCATATTCTGTACCAGCCGCTTGCGGTGAATAAGTATGATATGTTGAAGTGGGATGTCAAGCGGAAGCTGGGTGGTAACTATATCAATGACATCAGTTTTGTAGGCCGGCTTTATGAGAACAATCTATATGATGACTATGTGGATAAGATGCCGCCGAATATTCAGCAGTACTTTACCAGTATTTTTGAGGAGGCGGCATTTAAGTGGGACGGTGTGAACCGTATTTATGGCCAGACGCCGAAGGAGATTCTGGATTATGTGAAACTGGTCAATCCGGAGTTTGAAGTGGACAATATTTATGATATTGAGGATGTCAGATATTTTGAAGTACAGTATCTGATCCGGAAGATTGCCAATATTGAGAGAATCTGTACGCTCAATATGTTGAGTGAACATTTTGCGGTATCTTTCTACACCGATTCCAAGTTGGACGCATCGCTATTGGGGAATGTGAAGCTGATGCCGCCGGTGGAACCGGGTGAAGCTTCCTCGATCATCTTTGCGGGCAGCAAGATTAATCTGAATATTTCTCTGAAGGGAATAGAAGGCGGAACGCCGCAGCGGATCATGGATATTCTCGGGGCAGGTGGTTTTGTTCTGACGAATTATTGTGCGGAGACGGCAGAATTATTTGAGGAAGACCGGGAAATTGTCATGTTTAAGACACCGGAGGAGCTGGTTGAGAAAGCTGCGTATTACCTGACACATGACGAGGAACGGGAAGAGATTGTCAAAGCCGGACGACGGAAGGTCCTGAATTGTTATACCTATGAGAAGAAATTAAAGAAGCTTATGAAATGGGTAGAAGGGGAGGTATGAGTTGAAATTTTTAGTTGTACAGGCATTGTGGCGCCAAATTTCGGTTACGGATATGGCTGAGGCATTGAGGGATCTGGGATATGAGACGGAAGAATATCCGGAACTGCTGAAAGCGGCTTCCTATCTGGACGATGATGTGGTGGAAGAGCTTATGGCCTATATTCGGGAACGACAGATTCAGGTTGTCATTTCCCTCTATTTTGTTATGAATGCTGCCCTGGCGGCTTATAAGATCGGAATCAAATATGTTGCCGTCTTATGGGATGCGCCCTATACGGAAATCTATAATCCTCTGGGCAAGGTTAACAATGTATGGATCTCTACCTTTGACCGGCTGGATCGAGAGCGATTTCAGCAATATGGGATACCGCATGTGTTATACCAGCCGCTGTCTGTTAACAGGAAACAGATGCTTACGTGGAATCGGGAAATCCAAAAGACATTGCGGGGACAGTATATTCACGATATCAGCTTTATCGGAAATCTGTACAGCCGCAATCTGTATCGGCAGAGTCTGCCACATATTCCCGGTAATCTGCAGCCTTATTTCTACAGTATATTTGAGGAAGCGGCATTCAGATGGGATGGCATCAACCGGGTCTATGGGAAGACCGGATCGGAGATCATCGAGTATATCAAGAGGGTTAGTCCGGAATTCTCCATTCCGAACAGACAGGAGATAGAAGATGTGCGGTACTTTGAGGGGCTGGGACTGATCCGGGAGATTGCGAATATGGAAAGAATCGCCGTACTGAATTTGTTGGCGGAAGAACATGCGGTCACGTTGTATACGACCGACTATAAGGAAGCGGAAGAGAAGCTGCAGAATGTCCAGATAGGGCCATCGGTGGTATATGGGAAGGCGACAGCGCTTGTTTATGCGGGCAGTAAGATTAATCTGAATATTGCCTTGAAGGGAATAGAGGGCGGGACGCCGCAGCGGATCATGGATATTATGGGTGCAGGTGGATTCGTCCTCACAAGTTATTGTGAAGAGACTGCGGAACTGTTTGAGGAAGACAAGGAGATTGTCATGTTCAGGACACCGGAGGAACTGCTGGAGAAGGTGGATTACTATCTTGCCCATGACAGGGAACGGAGAAGGATTGCGGAACGAGGCTTCAAGAAGGTTATGGAGCGGTATACCTATGAGAATAAAATGCAGGAGATAACAGAGTGGCTAAAGAGGGATGGAGAGTAGAAGGGGCTGCCTCGTCAAAGAGTATCCTGTGCGGTGGAACCGTGGATAATGCGTGTGGAAATGAGGATTGAATATGGATAGAAAGACGTTGCGGGAACAGATCGATGCCTTGTTCTCTGCGAAAAAATATGATGAGATAAATGAACTACTGACTGAGAATAAGGAAGTGGCAAAATCGGACAGGGATCTTTTAAAAGTTTATTATATGCTTCCCATCTATGAGGCGGAGAAGGAGGCAGGACAGCGGACGATCTTTTCTAAGGTATCAAGTCTGGAAGACTTACTGGAACGTGAGGTGCGGTTAAAGTTTTATCTGCGCAGGATTGCCTTTGATATCTTGGATGATGAGGATGAATTTTACCTGTTCTGCAGGCAGAACAGGGTGTCGCTTGCGGAATTGTTTATGGTGGCATATTGTAATGCCGTGCACAGGGAGAAAGTACAGGAATTTGTGCAAAGGAAGATGGCGGAAGGGAAACTTGTAGTATGAATGAGAAAAAGGTTTGTTTCATTTTCTGCAGCAATGATCAGCTGTATACGGAAGAATGTCTGTATTATATCAATCATCTGAATATTCCGGAAGGATATCAGGTAGATGCCCTTGCGATAGAAGGGGCGGTATCCATGACGGCAGGCTATAACGAAGGGATGCAGGCATCGGATGCGAAATATAAAGTATATCTGCATCAGGATGTGTTTATTGTCAATCCGGATTTCATACAGGATTTTATCGATATTTTCCGGAAGGATGCACGGATTGGCATGATCGGGATGATTGGATCGCCCAGGCTTCCCGATAGCGGTATCATGTGGGATGATGAACGATGCGGAGCGATTTATGTGCCGGCTTATAACAAAGATCCTCTTTTCAGAGCGGGAGGGGAAGATGCGTTGACGGAAGTGGAGGCTGTCGATGGTCTGCTTATGATCACGCAGTATGACATTCCCTGGCGGGAGGATCTGTTCGACAAATGGGATTTCTATGACTGTTCGCAAAGCCAGGAGTTTATCAGACGCGGGTATAGAATTGTCGTGCCATGGATGAAAGAACCATGGTGCCTGCATGACAGCACGATATCCTATATGACATCCTATGATGGGGAACGTCAGAAGTTTTTGAGGGAGTATTTTGAGACTGGCAGGGTACCGGAGTGTCAAGCGGGTAAGATTACGGTGATACTGACCACGTATAATCGAAAGAGACAGCTGAAGGATACCCTGGAATGGCTTTCCGGAGTAGAAGGCATTTCAAATATTGTTGTAGCAGATAATGGATCCGCAGACGGCACGGCGGAATGGCTTTCGACTCAATCTTATGAATATCTTTGGTTTGACGAAGGCGTACAGGGCTATGGTAAGCTGTGGAATACGGTTTTAGAGAATTTTGAGACAGAAGACCATGTTGTCTTTATGGAGGCTGGTGTATATCCGGAAAGGGAAAGTTTGTTGGAGCTGGCTTCCGTTTTGTGTGTTGGAAATGCAGGAATTGCGAATCTGATCACGAATTATTATGGGAACGACGATAACAGGATTATTGACAGGGAAGCACTCACTTTATTTGCACGGGAGAATCGGAGCAAGCAAAATAGAAAGACGACCCATAGGACGTTATCTTCTAACTGGCGGATTTGGGCAGTGAGAAAGGATGTTTTCGACAAGATTGGACTTTTCCGGGAGGAATTGCAATCTCCGGATAATGTATTGACAGATTATACGCTTCGTATGATACAGAGTAATTTGTGGCAGGTGGTCTGCCCGCGGGCATATGCATGGGAGAACTTTAGCCGGGGAGAGGAGATCTATGCTGAGTCGGGACAGTGGCAGGCAGAGGACAGAACTCTGATGAAAGCGTCCTGGGGGATGAATTACTTTAATCTGCATCCGAACAGGACGTTGGTGAAGTATATTAAAGAACCGTCTGAGCGGGAATTCAAGGTACTTGAGGTAGGATGTGATCTGGGTGCGACGTTGTTTGAGATCCAGTCCTGTTACCCGAATTGTCAAACCTATGGTCTGGACATTAACGAGGCAGCAGTGGACATAGCCAGACATATAGCGAAGGTGAAATATGGAAATATCGACGAGCTGACCATTCCGTTTGAGGAAAAATTTGACTATATCATATTCGGTGATGTGTTGGAGCATTTAAGGCATCCGGAGGAAGTGGTCAGGATGTGTCGGGAGCTGTTGTGTGAAAATGGTCACATTATCGCGAGTATACCAAATGTGATGCATATTTCGGTAATGGAAGAGCTGATCGAGGGAAGATTCCGTTACAGCGACGTGGGATTGTTGGATAGGACACACATTCATCTTTTTACTTATTATGAGATCATGACGCTGTTTCAGGATGCAGGCTACGAAGTCAAAGATATCAACGGAACTGTTTTTGCTATCTCCGAGCGGGGACGGGAGATCATAAACATCCTGCTTAAGCTGTCGGAGAATACGGAGGCGTGGATGTATGAGACATTCCAGTATACGGTGAAAGCACAGAAACGGTAAATTCAGATAGTGCAGGAATGACAGACAGCGGCAGAAATTTGTTGTTTCAGGGATAATTGGAAGGATAAGATATGGACGCCAATCAGTTGAGGCGGCAGGTCAATGATCTGTTGCAGAATGGTAAATACGATGATGTTAAGCAGCAGCTGCTGTCAAACAAGGATACGACAGAGCACGATAACGATCTTGCCATGGTCTGTTACCTGTGCACGATCCACGAGCGGGAGAAGGAAGCTGGGCAGCCGACACTTTTTACAAAGATAGCAGATGTAGATGAGCTGTTGGAGCGCTATACGGCGTTGAAATTTTATCTGCGGCGAATTGATTTCGATGTTCTGGACGAGCTGGAGTCGTTCTATCAGTTTCTCTTGCAGAATCAGGTCTCCTCTTATGAATTACTGCGGGCGATCGATTTTGGCGTTGTGAACAGGGATAAGGTGCTGCAGGTGATCAACGAGGGTGCGCTGCCTGGGAAGAGGGCAGATGAAGGCGCTGTGAAGAGTGCGGATAGCGATCAGGAGTTCTGCTTTATTATCTGTACGAATAATGCCGTGTATGCGCAGGAATGTATTCATTATATCAATCATCTGTATGTGCCGGACGGCATACAGGTCAATGTACTGACCGTTGAAGAGGCGAAATCTCTGACTTCGGCTTACAATGAAGCGATGCAGTGTTCCCGGGCGAAGTACAAGGTCTACCTGCACCATGATACTTTTATTATCAACCGGGATTTTATCAGTGACTGCCTGCGTATTTTCGGGACGGATCCACGGATTGGCATGATCGGCAATGTGGGGGTGGAGAAGATGCCGTCCACGGGTGTGATGTGGGACGCGGACCGGTATGGCATGCTGTATGAACAGCATATCTATGAGACTAAGCTGCTTGCCAATGCATTCTCACAGGAATTGCCGTATATGGAAGTAGATGCGATAGACGGCTTTCTGATGGTGACACAATATGATATTCCCTGGCGGGAAGATCTCTTCTGTAAATGGGACTTCTATGACTGCTCACAGAGCATGGAGTTTAAGCGAAAAGGCTATCGGGTGGTCGTGCCGTGGATGAACGAGCCATGGTGTGTGCATGACTGCGGGTTTATCAATCTGCAGAACTACGATGGGGAAAAAGAGAAATTCATTGCGGAATATCTGACCGAGTAGCCATGGCGTATGGGAAAAGTTATCGGATTGTTTTATGTCCATAGTAGTGTTCTTGAAACGCATTTGGCGCCGGCAGAAAAGAGGTGAAGGAGAGGGGCAGATGAAGCTGATATTATATTCCTGGAATGCCAATAACGAGCAGATCCTGGCGGACAATTTGATCAAACTGGGCTTTGAAATTGTGTGGTTTCGCAGGGAGTGTAAGCATTATACCCGTGATATGGAGCTGGCGATGGAGCTGATCCCTCTGATCCATGCGCAGGGCGCTGAGGCGGTCATTTCCTTCAATTACTTTCCGATTCTCTCCATGATCTGCAATACCTGTCAGATTCCTTATTATGCGTGGGTATATGACTGTCCGCATTTTACGCTGTATGCAAAGCAGATCGGGCTGCCCTGCAATCATATCGGCATTTTCGACCGGGAGATGGTCAGACGGCTGCAGGAGGACTATGGGATAAGCACGGTCCGCTACCTGCCGCTCTCCGTGGATGTGAACCGCTTTGACAGCGTTATCAGACAGGCTTCCGTGGAAGAAAAGGCGCGGTTTCGATGTGATATTTCCTTTGTGGGGTCGTTATATACGAATGAGCATAATTATTATGACACGCTGTTTGAAGAGGAAGATGCCGCAATAGCGTCCGGTATCAGCCGGCAGTGCTTTGCGTATCATCAGGATTATTTGCGGCAGGCCGTTTCTAACGGCAGCATGGACCTGCACAGGATACAGGAACGGATGGAAAAGCAGGGTCTGATGCTTGGGGAAGACTATTGTGCGAAGGCGGAGGATATTCTGCTGACAGCTGTCCTTGAGAAAAAGGTGACGGTGGAAGAGCGCCGGATTCTCCTGACACGGTTGGCTGACCTTTGTGCGGGAAATGCCGCAGACGGGGATAAGATGGACTCCGGCACAGGCAGTCGACCGGGCGGGCAATATGATTTCCGCTTATATACGGGGTCTGATACCGGCGGATTGCCAGAACTGGATCTCTTTAATCATGGTATGGTCGATTATCATGAGCAGATGCCGCTTGTCTTTGCGGGCAGCAGGATCAATCTCAATATATCCCTGCGGTCCATTCATTCGGGAATTCCTCTGCGGGTACTGGATATCATGGCCTGCGGCGGATTTGTATTGTCGAACTGGCAGCCGGAGATTGCGGAGAACTTTGAGGAAGGGGTAGAGATCGTTACCTTTGACAGTCTTGAGGACTGTCTTGATAAGGCAGCCTACTATCTTGCCCATGAAGAGGAGCGCACACGGATTGCCGCCCGGGGGCAGCAAAAGGTGCAGAAGGCGTTTTCTTATCAGACAGGTCTTGAAAGACTGTTGTGTTGAAAGTGTGCAATGCCTGCGGTGAATTAAGATGCCGGGGGATCAGGCGCAGTTAATGCCTTCACTTTCTCCAGCGCCATTGGAAAATCTCCACAGTTGCGGTAATGCATGAGCGCAGTGGGAACATCCCCCATCATCTCGTTGATCAGGCCGATATTATATGTGGGGATGAAGGAATTCGTGCCGTTTTCTCTTGCGACCGGGCAATGGATGGCCTTGACAAATTCCATCATGGCCTTGACGTACTGGCCGTTGGCAAGGTAGATGCGTCCCATCATGCACAGGAAATCAGCCGTTGTTGCGAAGGCGTCATAGACGGCTTCGAGCTGCAGCGCCTCGGCCTCCCTGCCGGTGTGCAGAAGCGCATTGGCGTAGGCGATGATCATCATCTGCACCCATTCTTCTTCCGGATTCACATCGTAGTTCAGCGCTTCTTTATAATATTGATAGGAATTCTCATAATCGTAGATCATATTGTAGGACTGGCCGATCTGAAAATAGAGATATGGATTCTTCCGATCCTTCTCCAATTCCCGGAATAAAAGGGTATTGTTGCGTTCCACCTTGGGGCGAAGCGCCTCGATACTGCCAAGATAGCCCACGTGATCGATCAGGATTGGCGCCTCATAGCTCTCATAATGGCCGCCGGTCTTCTTATGAACGACCTGCTCATGAATCGGCGCCTCGAAGCGGAAGAATCCGCGATGGAAGAACCGTCCTAAGTGATCCCGGTAGACGGTGTCGGTCTGGTTGGAAAAATAATGGTTGTCGATGGCGATGCGGCCGACGGCTTCCGGGTGCTGCTCCATCAGGATTGCCAGCTGCTTAAGATCTATTTGCGTAATGATCTCGTCGCAGTCCAGCGACAGGATGAAGTCATGGCTTGCCTGTGAGACTGCATAATTCCTGGCGGCGCTGAAATCATTCACCCATGTATAATCCAGCACCTTGTCTGCATATTTGGCAGCGATCTCTTTGGTACGGTCCGTAGAACCGGTATCTACGACAATGATTTCCGGCTGCATGTTGCAACCGGTATCCGCATGGGTACGGATTGCAGTAAGGCATTTCTCTATATATTTTTCTTCGTTTTTTGCGATCATGCAGACCGAGATTGTATTCGGCATAACTTCTCCTTTATGATACTTTATAATTCCGCCAGCATTTCTCTCACACGATGGCGGAAGGTATGACCGGCGGCAACCTTATCGTGTCCGTTCCTGGCGATGGCCGCCCGCTCTTCTTCGTGTGTCAGATAATGATCGATCTTGTACAGCAGATCCGCTTCACTCTCATAATAGACAAAATCCTCTCCGGGTATGAAATCATCCAGAAAGTCAGCCTGAAAGTTGGAGAGCAGGAAACCGCCGCAGCCCATAATATCGAAGGCGCGGAGCGGGATGCCGCTTTTGATGCTGCGCAGGGAGATATTGAGATTGATCCTGCTGCGATTGAAGATAGAGGGCATCTGGTCATAATAGTCTACCGTACCATGATTGCGCAGGTTAGGCAGTTGAAAGGAACTATCGTGTGTAAACAGGTCCAGGGAATGGTGTCTGGTGACTGCCGTGAGCAGTTTGGTGCGTTCCAGGCCTGTTATTTTCCGGTTAATGACATATTGTGCATACAAATATTCCCTGCTCTCGACACCATCGGGATTAGGATCCATCGGCAGAGCCTTGTATAAGTCGTCCATTATGGGAGACAACGATTCCTGAATAAAATTGTATCCCTGCACATGCATCTGTGCGGCCATAAGCGCGTCAAGATATCCCTTTGCATAATCGGAGAGACCGGTCATACGGTCATAGAAATTATGCTGCTCCGTGTAGAGAGAGCCGATGAAAGAGACATCGTATAAGAAGGAGGAGCTGCTGTCCGCATGCAAAGAAGAAGCGGAGCCTGTGTAAGTCTGCCGGGGCGGCTGCGGCCGTGTCAATCGGTCAAGGCGCTCGGTATTTGCGGCCATCGGCAGATAGCGGACGGTAGGGATGCCGGCGTTATGAAATTCCATATAAAGTTCTTTGTCAAAGACATAGATCACGTTACATGGATTGATCGTGGTATAAGAGTAGAGCATGACATAAGGGCTGTCATAGATCCAGGAGATGTATTTGACGGCTTCCTTCCTGCAGACCTGGGAGATCACAGGGAAATAGTTAAAAGAAAAAACGATATCCGGCGTCTCTCTATGTAATACGCCGGACAGTGCTTCCTCTATTTCCACATCCTTTCGTCCGTCCTTGTTGGAGAAAGGAAAACAGAAAAGGGAGTGTCCCTCCGCCTCAAAAGCCTCTTTGATATCTTCGTTTCCGAAGCTTGCCCACTCGATAAACAATATTTTCATCAGCTGTCCTCTGCGCCGTTGAATAAATGATCTCCGGCATATATACGTATTTTTTCATAGGTTTCTTCACTCAGGTCATGTTCGACCTTACAGGCGTCTGCGGCGGCTGTCTTCTCGTTGACCCCCAGCGCCGTAAAGAACCTGGTCAACATCTTGTGCCTGCTGTAGATATTGGATGCAATCTCGAATCCTGGTTTGGTGAGCGTGATGAAACCGTCCTTGTCTACTTCAATATACCCGTTCTCACGGAGCTTTCGCATGGCCACACTGATACTTGGCTTGGAGTAATTCATCTCCGTGGCAATGTCGATGGAACGAACCTGTCCTGTCCGCTCCTTTAAGATGAGGATCATCTCCAAATAGTCTTCTGCAGATTCATGAATTTCCATGGTGTATCCCTTCCTGTCATTAAAGCCGGAGCAGTCTTGCCCTGGCAGGCTCATAAGCGCCGCATTTCAGATATGCTTCCCTGGCCTCCCTGGGGTGTCCGGTGCATTCATAGATGACGCCGGTATTGTAATGGGCCTTGTAACTGTTCACACCCTCCACGGAAAACTCTTCCATCGTGGCAGCTTTTTGGAACTCCTGAATCGCTTCGTGAAACAACCCATTATTCATATAGATCAATCCCATCAAGAATACAAAATCAGCCCGCCCGGAAAACTCTTCATAGACGCCGAGCAGATTCAGGGCGTCCTGATTGCGTTTCAGGTCTAAGAGCGTGTAGCCGTAGGATTCCACCATAGTCTGCACATAATCCATGGCAGGGTCAACGTCCATGGCAAGCCCGGAATCAAAATATTCGTAAGCCTTGTCGTAGTCTCGCAGTCTGCGGTAACTCTGGCCAAGCTGGAAATAGAGATAGGGGTCAGCCCCCTGCGCAGCCAGTTCCTTTTCCAGAAGGGAAATATTGCGCAGAGCCTTCCTGTGCATTTCGTCTTCCGAACCGTTATACCCTACGTGGAGGACGGTGACAGGGGCGTTATAGACAGACTTGGGCCCGGCGCCGGTCTTATCCTGTAGAACCAGCTGTTCATGTACGGCCCCCTCGAAACGGAAATACCGTCTGTTTACGAACCTGCTTACCCGTACCTGTTCACAGGCAGTCTGTCCATTCTCCGTAAAGTGGTTGCGGATGAGGATGCGTCCCGCGTGGCGTGGGTACTGCAGGATGTATTTTTGGAGAAGATCCCGGTCCAGTGCCTCCATATATTCATCACAGTCAAGTGAAAGTATCCAATCATGGGAGGCTTTGCGCATGGCATAGTTCTTTGCGGCGCTAAAGTCATCGCACCAGTCGAAATGAAAGATACAGTCGGTATACTTGCGAGCCAGCTCAACCGTGCGGTCATCGGAACCGGTATCGACCAGCACGATTTCAAATCCATATGGCATCAGGCGCTCACAACATTCCTGAATATGTCGTTCTTCATTCCGGGCAATGATGCAGACGGATATCGGCGTTAGCATGAACTCACCTTCATTTCCTTAAGCTTTCTGACAGCGGGTTCGTAATCTCCGCATTTCTGATAGTAATTTCTGGCTTCCTCGAACTGTCCTGTACTTTCATAGATGGAGGCAATATTGTAATTCGCCCGATAACTGTTCACGCCTTTGCGGGAACAGGTTGAAAGCGTAGTCGCTTTGCGGAATTCATCGATTGCCTTGGCATAACAGCCTCTTTTCATATAGAGCATACCCATCAGGTAGACGAAATCCGCCCGGTGGGAGAAAATCTCATATTTCTCCTGCAGCTTCATGGCAAGGTCATACTTAGCCAATTCCAGCAGGCAGTATCCGTATGTCTCGGTCATGCTCTGCACGAATGCGGATTTCGGATCGGCATCCATTTCCAGGCCCTTCTGATAATAGTAGGAAGCCTTATCCAGATCGTTCAGGGAGATATAATTCTGCCCGAGCTGGAAATAGATGTAGGGACTTGGTCCCTTGAGATCCAGATCATGCAGCAGCATTTCCAGATTACGGGTGGCGCGCATACGCTTGTCTGATTCGGTTACGTAGCCTTCATGATAAAAGGTCAGCGGGATCCGGAAAGATTTCGGTTCCCGGCCATCCAGCGTGCAGACCTGCTCGTGGATGGATCCTTCATAATGGCAGTAATGTTTATGAAAAAGCCTGCCGATGCGTTCCGACATGATAGAGCGGACACCCTGAATGATGTAGGGGTTGTTGCGGACGATCATGCCGACACTGCGGCTGTTGTCCGCCAGGGATTCCTCCAGTTCCGCCAGATTCACATTCTCCAGGTATTCATCGCAGTCTATGACCAGTACCCAGTCGTTGGACGCCTGCTGAATAGAAAAATTCCTGGCGGCGCTGAAGTCGTCACACCAGGCAAAATGAAAGACTTTATCGGTATATTTCCGAGCGATCTCTACCGTTCTGTCTACGGAGCCGGTGTCCACAACGACGATCTCGAATTTGCAGGGACGAAGCCTCTTCAAACATTCTTCTATATGATTATCTTCATTTTTTGCAATCATGCATACCGAAACAGGGAGCATGGGTTCACCTCTTTACTTTATTCATTCCTACTATTCATATTAGCATTTTATCTATGTTACGACAATATTTTTTTGTGCGGTCGGGATCGTAGGAAACTAACATTTTTTGTAGAAAAAAGCAAGCGGAAAGTTCTGGTTATTTTTTACAAAAAAAAACTAAAAAAACCGACATAGTGACGATGAAGACGAAATACCGTTAAAAATTCGAGTTTGGTGGTTCCTTTTCGCAAGAGTTTGTGGTAAACTGTAAAAAAATAACCACAATCGTACATTATAGGAGGGACTACTATGACAAAGGCAGAGATTTTGAAGGCAGAAATTTTGAAACAGTACAAGAGTGTCAGACAGTTCGCTATTGAGATGGAGATCCCATACTCTACACTGGTTACTGCACTGGACAGAGGAATCGAGGGGATGGCGTATGGTACTGTGATCAGAATGTGTGACAAACTGAACCTGAATCCTGTTGACTTTACGCCTCTTAACCAGAAGAGCGTGCTTGGAAGTAAGATCATGGAAAACCGTGTGATGCAGTATTATGTGAAGCTGAATAAGACGGGCCGCAAGAAAGCATTGGAACTGATGGAAGACTATGCGCAGCTGGACAAATATAAGGCGGTCGAGGAAAACTAATGCAGTATGATTATTTGATCGTGGGGGCAGGACTGTATGGTGCGGTTTTTGCCAGAGAGATGGCACAGCATGGCAAGCGGGTGCTTGTGATCGACAGGCGGGAACATATCGCCGGGAATATCTATACGGAGCAGGTATTGGATATCCATGTGCATAAGTATGGGGCGCATATTTTTCACACGTCTGATCGAAAGATATGGGACTACGTGAACAGGTTTGCCGAGTTTAATCACTATATCAATTCACCGATCGCATATTATAAGGGAGAGTTGTACAATCTTCCCTTTAATATGAATACATTCAGTAAGATGTGGGGCATCGTAAGTCCTGAACAGGCCAGAAACAAGATTGCGGAACAGATTGCGGATCTGCACATCACGCAGCCTCAGAACCTGGAAGAGCAGGCGCTTTCTTTAGTAGGCACGGATGTCTATGAGAAGCTGGTGAAGGGGTATACCGAGAAGCAGTGGGGGCGGGACTGTAAGGAACTGCCGGCCTTCATTATCAAGCGGCTTCCTCTGCGGTTTACTTTTGACAATAATTACTTCAATGACCGGTATCAGGGAATTCCGATCGGGGGATATACCGTTATGGTAGAGAACATGCTGCAGGGCATTGAGGTGCGGACCGGAATCTCTTACCGGGATTTTGCCATAGAGAAGGAAACGCAGCATGGCGTATCGGTTTGTGACCATGAGGGCAATACCTATGGAAAGGTCGTCTACACGGGCATGTTGGACGAATATTTCAACTATAGTCTGGGGCATCTGGAATACCGTTCTTTGCGGTTTGAGACGGAGACACTGCCCGAATGTGATAATTATCAGGGAAATGCGGTGGTCAATTACACGCAGAGAGAGGTTCCCTATACCAGAGTGATAGAACATAAACATTTCGAGTTCGGGACACAGAAGGGAACCGTGATCACAAGAGAATATCCGGCCGAGTGGCAGGAAGGGGACGAACCCTATTATCCTGTCAATGACGGGAAGAACAATACCTTATTAGAGAAGTATCGGGAGATGGCGCAGACACAGAGACATATTCTGTTCGGGGGCCGTCTGGGACAGTATAAGTATTATGACATGGATAAGGTGATCGAGGCTGCACTTCAGGCGGTGGAGTGTGAGCTGCAGTAAAAATCGGTTGTTGTTTAAATTTTTCCGGGCAGAGTCTTGACAAGAATCGGGACTCTGCCTATAATACAGAATTATAGTTTGATTATCAAAGTATTGGACAATCAAATGATTTGAATTGCAATAAAAAAGCTGGAATGGAACAGTGTATTTCCGCAAGTGATGAGCCGGGTGGGGTGATTGCTGCGGAATTGTTAACCGAAAAAAGATGTGGATATCAGGAGGAGCTATGAACTGGAACGAGGCTATTAAGGATTTGGATAACAGGAGAGCGAAGGCTCTGTTAGGCGGTGGTCAGAACCGAATCGATAAGCAGCATGCCATAGGAAAGATGACGGCGCGGGAGAGAATCGAAGTCCTGCTCGATCCGGGCACTTTCGTAGAGGTAGACGGCTTTCTGGAGTCCAGGATTGATGATTTTGATCTGGATAAGAGAAGAGTGCCGGGAGATGGCGTAGTGACAGGGTATGGGGAGATCGACGGGCGTCAGGTGTTTGTGGCGAGTGAAGATTTTACCGTGATCGGCGGTACTTTGGGGGAATATCATTCTTTTAAGATTTGTCGGATCCAGGATATGGCGATGGAAATGAAAGCGCCTCTGATCTGCATCAACGACAGCGGCGGCGCCAGGATAGAGGAGGGTATCTCTTCGCTGAGCGGATACAGCGGCATGTTTCTGCGGCATACGAAGGCGTCCGGCGTCATCCCGCAGATCGCGGTGATTTTGGGCCCCTGTTCCGGCGGAGCATGTTATGCGCCGGCCATCTGTGATTTTATTTTTATGGTGAAAGATATCTCCAAGATGTTTATTACCGGGCCGAATGTTGTGAAAACGGTGATCAATGAAGAGGTGTCGGTGGAGGAGCTTGGCGGCGCCCAGGTACATGCGAAGAAGAGCGGAGTATCGCACTTCACTTATGAGACGGAAAATGAGTGCCTGATGGGAGTGCGCAAACTGTTGTCCTATCTGCCGGGAAACTGGACGGAGAGACCGCCCGTCATCAATAATAAGGAACGGCAGAGCATTCTGCCGAAGGTCGGCAAGGTATTCGGCAGGGTGGATAATGGTAAGGTGTCGTCTGCCATGAAGGCCAAAGCGGCGAAGATCATGGATATTGTGCCGGATAATTCCCGTCATGCATATGATGTGAAGGAAGTGATAGATTGTATCGTGGATGAGGCAAGTTTCTTTGAAGTGCAGAAGGAATTTGCGACCAACGCGGTGGTGGGCTTTTGCAGAATGGAAGGAAGAGTCGTGGGAATTGTGGCCAATCAGCCCAACTCCATGGGAGGATCTCTGGATTACCACGCGTCGGATAAGATCGCCAGATTTATCCGGTTCTGTGACTGCTTCAATATTCCGCTGATCACGCTGATCGATGTTCCGGCCTTTCTGCCCGGCACGGCACAGGAGCATAACGGGATCATCCGCCATGGAGCCAAGATACTGTATGCCTATTCGGAAGCAACGGTTCCGAAGATCTCACTGATCATGCGTAAAGCCTACGGCGGTGCTTACATTGCCATGAATTCCAAAGAAATGGGTGCGGATATTGTCTATGCGTGGCCGATCGCGGAGATTGCGGTCATGGGCGCTGACGGGGCAGTCAATATTGCCTTTAAGCGAAAGATCAAGAATGCTGCGGATCCGGCAGCCATGCGGGCGCAGTGCAAGGCGGAGTATGAAGAGCGGTTCCTGAACCCTTATGTGGCGGCGGCCAGAGGATATGTCAATGAGGTCATTAAGCCGGAGGAGACGAGAGAGGCGCTTGTGAAAGCGCTGCGCGGACTTAAGAACAAGCAGGAGGAAGGACCGAAGAAGAAGCATGGGAATATTCCTTTATAGGCAGAAAAAGAAACGCCTTCAGATTTGTTTCGCAAATCTGAGGGCGTTTCAGGATGCTTCCCCGACAAACTCATAACTTATAAGAGCTTTGTTCGCTTTGTATTAGCAGTAGCCATTGAACATCATTCCGCTGTATGCACTCGTGATATAAGGACTGGCAAAATTCTTGCCCGGGTTCTTATAGGCTACGATGGTGTTATTCACGTAATTCATCGGATCGAGCGCTACCTGATTGGACTTGCGCAGAACGGAGTTGGTAAAACTCTTCATGGGAGAAAAGGCTTCCCTGGCATCGTCGCTCATGGCGGTTTCGCGCAAAGTGTTGTTATCCACTTCCAGTCGGCCGTCCAGATTCAGATTAAGCCCCACAGAAGTAAGGTCCTGGGCATATACTCTGGCTACACCGCTCATTTCATTAAAGAGCCGCTGACTCTTGGGCTGATCTTCCTTGTACTCGGATACGGCATTCAGGAAAGAATTATAGCCGTCTACCAGTGTGTTAACATTCTCGGTCAGAGAATCCACATCGGTCTTAAGACCAATGTGGGCAGTTGCGCCGTCTTCGCCGCTGATTCCGGTCAGTTGTACTTCGTAAGTGCGGTCCAGAGAAATACGGTTGGAAGCGGAACTTCGTTCCTCGCCGTTCACAAGGAAAGAGGCGTTGGAAGGCGGAGTAGATATATAATCCAATCCAAAATACTCTACCGCGCCGGAAGTTTTACTCGTCTTGTTATCGGATATATTAAAGATCCGGTTTCGTCCGTTCTTCACACCGGTATTGTTTGATTCCATTCTCAGGTAAGAATAGCCGTCCTCATCTGTAGAAGCCCGTGCCGTTATTCCGACATTAGAATTGGTGATCAGCCGCGCAAGCCGCGATTGCACCGTGTGGTTGGTATCCGTAGAGCGGATGCTGAACTGAAATTCATAATTCAGATCTTCTATTCTGACATCGAAAGAATAAGTGTCAGACTGCAGTGCGACCGGTTCATCCGCCGGAAGGAATTTCCCCATATTGATCTGCGGGGTTGCCAGACGGTCGACTTCAATATCATAGGAAGGAGCGTTGTCACTCTGCTCCATGGAACCGATATAAACTGCAGTAGCGATCTCTTCATTGCTGGAAAAGGCTACCTTCTTATTTAATAACTCGTCTTCGTCCAATCCGCCGAGAGAGGCGATCGTGTTGCGCAGCTCCCTGGCATTCTCTTTCATACTGATGGCAAACTGTTGGGAACTCCTGCTTGTATCCAAAATATATAAAGGAGACTCCTTATTCATCTTGACAATGGAATTATACACACGACGCAGTTCGCTTTTCTTATGGGAATCATAGGGCGAACTGGACTTCGGCGCATAGGAAGTCATATAGAAATTATAGACATTTGATAAAGTGCTGATCGTATTTGACATAGCCCCCTCCTTTCTTCCTTGAAATGGATCAGGTACGTTTCCTGATCCATTGACACTTCCTTGGGGCTGTCCTTAGCCTGCAAAGCATCAAAACGGGTACTTGTTTCTCTTTATATATATCGTGTGTTTTCCGGAAAAAATAAAGAGAAATCTTTATAAAAAATCAAATAATAATCAGAGAAACCAGTTGACTTCAAGGACTTCGTATGCTATAGTGTTTGCACGAGATAAGATTCAGGTCTTTTTTTTATGCTTAAAATTAGTGGATCAGATGATTGACGAATACATGTGGAGGTAGCAAGATGCGTACGAGAATCACTTTAGCATGCACAGAGTGCAAACAGCGTAACTACAATACAACCAAGGATAAGAAGACTCATCCTGACAGAATGGAGACCAAGAAGTATTGCAGATTTTGTAAGAGACATACTCTGCATAAGGAGACAAAATAATTGCGGGTTTTATAAGAATGGAGGATTAGCATGGCAGATTCTGCAAAATCAGAAAAAACATCCAAACTTGTAAAATTCTGGAATGGTGTGAAAGCTGAGTTTAAGAAAATAGTATGGCCTGATAAAGAGGACCTTTTGAAACAGTCTGTTGCGGTTGTTATCATATCCGTCGTTGTCGGAGCAATCATCACGGTGTTGGACTTTGGGATGCAGTACGGCATAGACTTTATCACAACGCTCAAATTTTAAGACGCTTTGAAAACAGGTTCTGAGAAAGGCATGGTATTAGTATGGCAGAAGCAAATTGGTATGTTGTTCATACTTATTCCGGGTATGAGAACAAAGTAAAAGCCAATATTGAGAAGACGATCGAGAACAGACATCTGGAAGAGGAGATTCTGGAAGTCAGAGTGCCCATGCAGGATGTCATGGAAATGAAGAACGGTGCGCGCAGGACCGTTCAGAAGAAGATGTTCCCGGGATATGTTCTGATCAATATGGTCATGAATGATGATACATGGTATGTCGTAAGAAATACCAGAGGCGTCACAGGATTTGTCGGTCCGGGAAGTAAACCGGTGCCTCTTTCCGAGGCGGAGATGAAGCCGCTCGGCATTAAGACAGAGAATGTGAGCGTTGACTTCGCGGAAGGCGATACCATAGCGGTAGTTGCCGGTGTCTGGAAGGATACGATCGGTGTCGTGCAGAGGATTGATTTCGGTAAGCAGACAGCGACGATCAATGTGGAACTGTTTGGCAGAGAGACGCCTGTTGAGATCGGTTTTGCAGAGGTCAGAAGATTGTAATCGATATTTATTCCGTTTCGGCGGACTAGATATATTGTGGGAGTGTGATTTCGGTGGTGCCGAAATCGAAAGAATCCGCTGAAGCCGGATTCTTCCAGGTTGAGAAGACCGCAATCATACGCCCGTACCACATTATTATAGGAGGTGCCGTTATGGCAAAGAAAGTTACAGGATATATTAAGTTACAGATTCCTGCTGGTAAAGCAACACCAGCACCGCCGGTTGGTCCTGCACTTGGACAGCACGGTGTGAACATCGTTGAATTTACGAAACAGTTCAACGCAAGAACAGCCGATAAGGGTGATGTGATCATTCCGGTTGTTATTACAGTTTATGCAGACAGAAGCTTTAGTTTCATCACAAAGACTCCCCCTGCAGCAGTTCTTTTGAAGAAAGCATGCAATATCAAATCCGGTTCTGCGGTTCCTAACAAGACCAAGGTTGCTACGATCTCCAAGGCAAAACTTCAGGAGATTGCCGAGACCAAGATGCCAGATCTGAATGCTGCAAGCCTTGAGGCGGCTATGAGCATGATCGCCGGAACTGCAAGAAGCATGGGTATCACAGTAGAAGAGTAATGGAGGATTTGACATGAAACATGGTAAGAAATATACAGAAGCGGCTAAGCTTGTAGATCGTGCTACTCTGTACGATACAGCAGATGCGATCGCTCTGGTAAAGAAGACAGCAACAGCTAAATTTGATGAGACCGTAGAAGTTCATATTAAGACCGGATGTGACGGACGTCACGCGGAGCAGCAGGTTCGTGGAGCGGTTGTATTGCCGAACGGTACAGGTAAGACGGTTAAGGTATTGGTATTCGCTAAGGGTGATAAGATTGCCGAGGCTGAGGCAGCAGGCGCTGATCATGTAGGCGGTGACGAGCTGATCCCCAGGATTCAGAACGACGGCTGGCTTGATTTCGACGTTGTCGTAGCAACACCTGATATGATGGGCGTTGTGGGACGTCTTGGTAAGATTCTTGGTCCTAAGGGCCTGATGCCGAACCCGAAGGCAGGTACGGTTACAATGGATGTCACGAAGGCGGTTAACGATATCAAGGCAGGTAAGATCGAGTACAGACTGGATAAGGCTAATATCATCCACGTTCCGGTAGGTAAGGTTTCCTTCGAGGAGGCTAAGCTGCAGGAGAATATCGATGCGTTGATGGAAGCGATCGTGAAGGCAAGACCGTCGGCATTGAAGGGACAGTATTTGAGAAGCATTACATTGGCTACCACTATGGGTCCTGGTGTAAAAGTTAACACGGCAAAATATTAATTTTGATAAGAGGGAAGGATTCCTGTCGGAAACGGTGGGAATCTTTTCTTTTATTCATTCGTTTAAGACGTATAAGGCGTTAAACATCACTGTCTGTGCGGTATTGTGTGCGCTCCAGGAAGCGCGTAAACTGATCGGGAAACCGGTCCGGACATAATTGCACAGTCTCTTTTTTGTGATATAATGGTTGCATGAGTAGAAAAAATAAGAACAGAAAGAAACGTAACAGAATAAGTATTGGAGGCATTTTTTTCAGAACGTTTTTATTGACGTTTGGCCTTGTGATTCTGGCCGGCCTTGTGGGAATAGCGGCTTTTCAGTGGATCGTAGAACCGGCGAGAGCCAGGGAGACCAGCCATTTTCAGGTGACCGGGGGAATGGTCGGAAACGATGACGCGGCCTTGCAGACGGAGCAGAGCACGGAACAGATTCAGGAACAGATCGAGGAGATCAAGGATGTTAACGACAAATATGCGGATGTGCTGAACGATCCGGCGTATATGGAGGACAATAATATCTATGCTAAGGATGCGGCGGACCCGACACAGGTGTCAGTTGCTTTTGCGGGAGATATTCTATTTGATCCCAACTATGCCGTGATGAGTAAGCTGCTGCAAAACGGCGGGAATATAGAGAGTGCTATTTCTTCCGATCTGATCGAAGAGATGAGAAGCGCGGATATTATGGTGCTCAATAATGAATTTCCCTACTCGGACCGGGGAACGCCTACGCCGGAGAAGCAGTTTACCTTCCTCGCCCGGCCGCAGTCGGTCTCCTATCTGGGAGAATTGGGCGTAGATCTTGTGTCACTTGCCAACAATCATGCCTATGATTATGGGGAGAGTGCCTTTTTGGATACGATGGATACGCTGGCGCAGGCCGGCGTTACCTATATGGGTGCCGGACGCAATCTGCAGGAGGCCCGCAGACCGGTGTATTATATTATGAATAATATGAAGATTGCCTTTGTGGCGGCGACCCAGATCGAACGGTTGGACAATCCGGATACGAAGGGTGCGACGGACACAACGGCCGGCGTGTTCCGCTGTTGGAACGGCGACAACCTGATGGAGACGGTCAGAGAGGCCGAGCAGAACAGCGATTTTGTGATCGTCTTCCTGCATTGGGGGACGGAGAATCAGGAGACCATCGACTGGGCCCAGGAGAAACAGGCGGCGGAAGTGGCGGAGGCGGGTGCTGATCTGATCATCGGCGCGCACCCGCACTGCCTGCAGCAGATCAGTATGGTTAACGGTGTGCCCGTAGTATACAGCCTCGGTAATTTCTGGTTCAATTCCAAGACGGTGGATACCGGTATGGTCAGGGCAGTGTTAAATGAGAACGGCCTGCAGAGCCTGCAGTTTATTCCCTGTCTGCAGAGCGGATGCAAGACTTCTCTCGTACAGGGAGAAGAGAAAGGCAGAATCCTTAATTATATGCGCAGCCTCTCAGGCGGCGTGACTATTGATGATGAGGGATATATCATCGGAAATTGACAGGGTATGAAACTTTTGGCGATCCTGAATCGTATTATTAGCAGAAGCTAGTTTGGTCATGCGGCATGGGCGGATCCGGTGGATCCGGAACGTGCCGGAAGGGCCGGTTTTGGAGGGGACAATATGGAAATCGGAAATAAGAATCCTTTTATCATGGATCAATTCGCAGCGCGCTATGCAGTACCTGCCAGGGAGAAGAACTCTTCGGAGGATTTCGGCGCGGCGCTGGGGAATGCGGAGGAAATGACGGAGCAGAAGAAAAAGGGACAGGCTGCAGAGTCCGATCGCTCTGAACGGGAAAAAGATACGGATTACAGGCAGTTCCTGCTTGAAAAGATGGAAGAGATGCGCGCCAATATCAGGAATGGTACGATCCAGCCAAAGATTCAGATCGGCGCCGAGGCTTATACGCAGGAAGAATGGGAAAAACTGCTGTCCAAGATAGACGCAGCAGAGGAAGCGCTCCGGGAACAGCTGGAAGCACGGCTTGCTGCGGACAAAGAGGAGGCCAGGGAAGACGAGGAAGACTGCGGCACGAAGATTATTACCGGACCTGACGGGGCACGCATCCTGCTGATCACCACATCTTTCGGAGAGATGAGTATTAAACTGTCCGAGGCGGATGACAGTGCCAGATACAGCGCGCTCATCAATCACAGTGAACTCGCAGAGGAGACAGCCGATCCTGACGTGGTCAGCGACGGCAGGGATTCATGATAGGATTCATGATATTTTATTTAGTAGTTGACAACCCGGAAGACTCTGTGTTATAGTAGGCAAGGTTATTTAAACCATGCCGAAGACAGTAGGTGCCACAGATGTGGCGTAAGGGTATCGCCTACCGAGGAGAAGAGTTGCTATAAAGACACAGCTTCTTAGGTTTATAAGAGGTGATCGTGCAGTAGATTTCAACCTTCCTGTCTTCAGGGAGGTTTTTTTGTAGAAAACTCCTAGCGGCGTAAAATCTATAAGGAGGTAAATGTAATGGCAAAGGTTGAACTGAAAAAACCTATTGTAGAAGAGATTTCGGCTGCCATTAAGGATGCACAGTCAGTCGTTTTGGTTGACCATCGTGGTCTTACGGTTGAGCAGGATACAGAGCTTCGTAAGCAGCTTCGTGAAGCCGGCATCACCTACAAGGTTTACAAGAACACAATGATGAATTTCGCATTCAAGGGCACGGATTTTGAATCTTTGACCCCTTATCTGGAAGGCCCCAGTGCACTCGCTGTTTCCAAAGAGGATGCTACGGCGCCCGCCAGAGTATTGTGCAAATTCGCCAAGACAGCTAATGCTCTTGAAGTCAAGGGTGGTGTCGTAGAGGGTACTCTTTATGACGCTAAGGGAATCGAGAACGTTTCCAAGATCCCGTCCAGAGAAGAGCTGCTGTCCAGATTGCTTGGCAGTATGCAGTCACCGGTTGCGAACCTGGCACGCGTATTGAATCAGATCGCGGAGAAGGGCGGCGCATCCGAATGCGAAGCGGCAGCTCCGGCAGAAGAAGCACCTGCAGCAGAGGAAGCTCCGGCAGAAGCATAAGTAACGTGCAGGAATCTACACACAGAACAAAGATACAGTTTATTGAAAACAGAAAATCATGGAGGTAAAAAATAATGGCAAAATTATCCACTCAGGAATTTATCGACGCGATCAAAGAGTTGACCGTATTGGAATTGAATGATTTAGTAAAAGCATGTGAAGAAGAGTTCGGCGTATCTGCAGCAGCAGGTGTAGTCGTTGCAGCAGCAGGCGGAGACGCAGGCGCAGCAGCAGCTGAGGAGAAGACAGAGTTTGATGTTGAGCTGACAGAGGTTGGCCCGAACAAGGTTAAGGTTATCAAGGTTGTTCGTGAGGTAACAGGCCTTGGTCTGAAGGAAGCAAAGGATCTTGTTGATTCTGCACCGAAGATGGTAAAAGAAGCTGCATCCAAGGAAGAGGCTGAGGATATTAAGGCTAAACTGGAGGCAGAAGGCGCTAAGGTTACTCTGAAATAATCGATAAGATTGTAAGAAGCTGAGAAGACCGTTCATGCCGGGCATGTTTTTATACAGCCCGCATGGGCGGTTTTATCGTTACTTTTTTAAAAATAATCGTTGACTCACAAAAAGACTTGTAGTAGAATGGAAAATGCACTATTGTGGTGTGGTATGCTTATTTATATTATAGTTTCATATCGATAAGCGATCTGACAAGCAGCAAATCATAAGGAACGGGGTGAAAGTGTCAATGGAAAAGAACAGAATCCGTAAGACTGCAGCCGGCAGAAATACGCGTATGACCTATGCACGACAGAAGGAAGTCCTGGAAATGCCGAATCTGATCGAGGTTCAGAAGAACTCCTATCAGTGGTTTCTTAGGGAAGGACTGAAAGAAGTTTTCGACGATATCTCTCCTATCTCAGATTACAGCGGACACTTGAGTCTGGAGTTTGTAGACTTCGAGTTATGCGAAGAGGACGTGAAGTACTCTATTGAGAAGTGTAAAGAGAGAGATGCTACTTACGCGGCGCCTCTTAAGGTGAAGGTTCGCCTGATTAATAAGGAGAAGGACGAGATCACGGAGCATGAGATCTTCATGGGTGACCTGCCGCTTATGACGGCGACCGGTACGTTTGTGATCAATGGCGCGGAGCGTGTTATCGTAAGCCAGTTGGTACGTTCTCCGGGCATTTATTACGGAATCGGACATGACAAGATCGGTAAAAGACTGTTTTCCGCCACCGTTATCCCGAACCGCGGCGCATGGCTGGAGTATGAGACAGACTCTAATGATGTGTTCTATGTGCGCGTGGACAGGACGAGGAAGGTGCCGATTACGGTACTGATCCGTGCTATGGGTGTCGGTTCTAATGATGAGATCAGAGAATTATTTGGTGAGGAACCGAAGATCGAAGCCAGTTTTGCCAAGGATACTTCCGAGAACTATCAGGAAGGTCTCTTGGAGTTATATAAGAAGATCCGTCCCGGTGAGCCTTTGAGCGTGGAGAGCGCTGAGAGTCTGATCACCGCTATGTTTTTTGACCCCAGAAGATATGATTTGGCTAAAGTCGGCAGATATAAATTCAATAAGAAGTTAATGTTCCGCAACAGGATCAGACGCCATATTCTGGCGGAGGATGTGGTGGATATGACCACGGGTGAGGTTCTGGCCAAGGCCGGCGATAAAGTTACCATGGAGATGGCGGACGCTATCCAGAATGCGGCGGTTCCTTATGTGTGGATTCAGACGGAGGAGAAGAACGTGAAGGTTCTCTCCAATATGATGGTAGACATTACCAACTTCGTGGACTGCAATCCCAGAGAGCTGGGTATCACGGAGCTTGTTTATTATCCGGTGCTGCAGCAGATTCTGGAGGAGTACAGTGACGATCCGGAGATGCTGGCGGAAGCGATCCACAAGAATGTGCATGAACTGATTCCGAAGCATATTACGAAGGAAGACATCCTTGCTTCCATTAATTATAATATCCATTTGGAGTACGGCATCGGTAACGATGACGATATTGACCATCTGGGCAACAGACGTATCCGTGCGGTAGGAGAGCTTTTACAGAACCAGTATCGTATCGGTCTGTCCAGACTGGAGAGAGTTGTCCGTGAGAGGATGACGACCCATGATGCGGATGAGATTTCACCTCAGGTGCTGATCAACATCAAACCGGTACAGGCTGCCGTGAAGGAATTCTTCGGTTCCTCCCAGCTGTCTCAGTTCATGGATCAGAATAATCCGCTTGGTGAGCTGACGCACAAGAGACGTCTCTCGGCGCTGGGACCTGGCGGTCTGTCCAGGGACAGAGCCGGATTCGAGGTGCGAGACGTACACTATACCCATTATGGCAGAATGTGTCCTATTGAGACGCCGGAAGGTCCGAACATCGGTCTGATCAACTCCCTGGCGTCCTATGCGCGTATCAACGAGTATGGTTTCGTGGAGGCGCCATACCGTAAGATTGATAAATCAGATCCGTCAAATCCGCGTGTTACCGATGAAGTTGAGTATATGACGGCGGATGAGGAGGATAATTACCATGTAGCACAGGCATCGGCGCCTATCGATGCCGACGGCTACTTTACCCGTAATAATATTTCCGGCCGTTTCGAGGAGGAGACACAGGAATATCCGAAGGCCATGTTCGATTATATGGACGTGTCGCCGAAGATGGTATTCTCGGTGGCGACGGCGCTCATCCCGTTCCTGCAGAACGATGACGCCAACCGTGCGCTGATGGGTTCCAACATGCAGAGACAGGCCGTGCCGCTGCTCTTTACGGAGACTCCTGTCGTGGGAACCGGTATGGAACCGAAGGCAGCCGTGGACTCCGGTGTCTGTGTGGTGGCGAAGAAGGCAGGTACGATCGACTTCGTGTCGGCGGATCTGATCAGAATGACTTATGATGACGGGGAGAAGGATGAATATCATCTGACCAAATTCTCCCGCAGTAACCAGTCCAACTGTTACAACCAGAAACCGATTGTGTTCAAGGGCAACCATGTGGCACAGGGAGAGGTGATCGCAGACGGTCCGTCCACGGAGGGCGGTGAGCTGGCGCTGGGCAAGAATCCGCTGATCGGTTTCATGACCTGGGAAGGCTACAACTACGAGGATGCCGTACTGCTCAGTGAGAGACTGGTACAGGAGGATGTCTACACCTCCGTACACATTGAAGAATATGAGGCGGAAGCCCGTGACACGAAGCTGGGGCCGGAGGAGATCACAAGAGACGTTCCCGGCGTAGGTGACGAGGCGTTGAAAGATCTGGATGACAGAGGCATCATCCGCATCGGTGCAGAAGTACGCGCCGGTGATATTCTGGTCGGCAAGGTGACGCCGAAGGGGGAGACCGAGCTGACTGCGGAGGAGAGACTGCTGCGCGCGATCTTCGGTGAGAAGGCCAGAGAAGTAAGAGATACCTCTCTGAAAGTGCCTCACGGTGAATATGGTATTGTCGTGGATGCGAAGGTATTTACGAGGGAGAACGGCGACGAGCTTTCACCCGGCGTCAATCAGGCAGTCCGCATCTACATTGCACAGAAGAGAAAGATTTCCGTAGGGGATAAGATGGCAGGCCGTCACGGTAACAAGGGTGTGGTTTCCCGCGTGCTGCCGGTGGAGGATATGCCTTATCTGCCTAACGGCCGTCCCCTGGATATCGTGTTGAATCCTCTGGGCGTGCCTTCCCGTATGAATATCGGACAGGTGTTGGAGATCCATTTATCCCTGGCTGCCAGGGCGCTTGGATTTAATGTGGCGACGCCGGTATTTGACGGCGCGAAGGAAGATGATATTGCGGATACCCTGAAGCTTGCCAACGATTACGTCAATCTGGAATGGGAAGAATTCGAGGAGAAGCATAAAGACGATCTGTCGGAAGAGATCATGCAGTATCTTTCGGATCACAGAGACCACCGCGAGGTATGGAAAGGCGTGGAGATCTCCGGTGACGGTAAGGTGAGGCTGCGGGACGGCAGGACGGGTGAGTATTTCGATTCACCGGTTACGATCGGCCATATGCATTACCTGAAACTGCATCATCTGGTAGACGATAAGATCCATGCTCGTTCTACCGGTCCTTACTCTCTCGTAACACAGCAGCCTCTGGGCGGTAAAGCACAGTTCGGCGGACAGCGTTTCGGTGAGATGGAGGTGTGGGCGCTGGAGGCATACGGTGCGGCCTACACGCTGCAGGAGATCCTGACAGTGAAATCCGACGATGTGGTGGGACGTGTTAAGACTTATGAAGCGATCATCAAGGGCGATAATATTCCGGAACCCGGTGTGCCGGAATCCTTCAAGGTGCTGCTCAAGGAGCTGCAGTCACTTGGCCTGGATGTGAGAGTGCTTCGCGACGACCAGACAGAAGTTGAGATCATGGAAACGATCGATTACGGTGAGAATGATTACCGTTATGAAATCGAAGGTGACTCCAGAAATTATGATTATGAACAGGAATCTCTTGGTTCCATGGGATATCAGAAGCAGGAATTTGACGAAGACAGCGGAGAACTCGTGACCAGCGAGGAGGAAGAAGTTTTTGCGGAAGATGAGATGGACGCTGACTATGCGGAGGAAGAGACAGAGATTTATTAAGATCGATATGTTGTTTTTCGCTTGAGCATCATGTTACCGTGGGCGGCGAGGCTGTGCACGGTAACATATAATCTGGAAGGAGCATGGTGATTGAAGATGTCAGATATGAAACAAGAAACTTATCAACCTATGACATTCGATGCGATTAAGATCGGATTGGCTTCCCCCGAGAAGATCAGAGAGTGGTCGAGAGGTGAGGTTACCAAACCCGAGACGATCAATTACAGAACCTTAAAACCGGAAAAGGAAGGTCTCTTCTGTGAGAAGATCTTCGGTCCCAGCAAGGACTGGGAATGTCACTGCGGTAAGTATAAGAAGATCAGATACAAGGGTGTGGTCTGTGACAGGTGCGGCGTTGAGGTGACTAAGGCCAGTGTCCGCAGAGAGCGTATGGGCCATATCGAGCTGGCAGCGCCGGTTTCCCATATTTGGTATTTCAAGGGAATTCCGAGCCGCATGGGTCTGATCCTGGATCTTTCCCCGAGAGTTTTGGAGAAAGTATTGTATTTTGCTTCTTATATTGTGTTGGATAACGGCGACAGCAACCTGGAGTATAAGCAGGTGCTTTCCGAGAAAGAATACCAGGATGCAAGAGAGACCTGGGGCAATAAATTCCGTGTGGGCATGGGCGCCGAGGCGATCAAGGAGCTGCTGGAGGCCATCGATCTGGAGACGGAGGCGGTGGAGCTGAAAGAAGGTCTGCGTGATTCCACAGGCCAGAAGCGTGCCCGTATTATCAAGAGATTGGAAGTAGTGGAGGCGTTTAGAGAATCCGGTAATGAACCGGCGTGGATGATTATGGATGCGATTCCGGTCATTCCGCCAGACCTTCGTCCTATGGTACAGCTGGACGGCGGCCGTTTTGCGACCAGTGATTTGAATGATCTCTACAGAAGAATTATCAACAGAAATAACCGTTTGAAGAGGCTGTTGGAGCTTGGCGCGCCGGACATCATCGTCCGCAACGAGAAGAGAATGCTGCAGGAGGCGGTGGACGCGTTGATCGACAACGGCAGAAGAGGCCGTCCGGTGACGGGTCCGGGTAACAGGGCGCTCAAGTCCCTGTCCGATATGTTAAAAGGTAAATCCGGACGTTTCCGTCAGAACCTTCTGGGTAAGCGTGTGGACTATTCCGGACGTTCCGTTATCGTGGTAGGACCGGAGCTTAAGATTTACCAGTGCGGTCTGCCGAAGGAGATGGCGATCGAGCTGTTCAAGCCTTTCGTGATGAAAGAACTGGTGTCCCGAGGCATTTCCCAGAATATCAAGAATGCCAAGAAGCTGGTAGAGCGGTTAGATACCCAGGTGTGGGATGTGCTGGAGGAAGTGATCAAAGAGCATCCTGTGATGTTAAACCGTGCTCCTACGCTGCACAGACTCGGTATTCAGGCTTTTGAGCCGATCCTGGTAGAAGGTAAGGCGATCAAGCTGCATCCGCTCGTATGTACGGCATTTAACGCCGACTTCGACGGTGACCAGATGGCGGTTCATCTGCCGCTGTCCGTGGAGGCGCAGGCAGAGTGCAGATTCCTGCTGCTTTCTCCGAACAACCTGTTGAAGCCCTCCGACGGCGGTCCGGTGGCGGTTCCGTCTCAGGATATGGTGTTAGGTATCTATTATCTGACGCAGGAGAGACCGGGTGCTACGGGGGAAGGCAAGTTCTTCAAGAATGTGAATGAGGCCATCCTGGCCTATGAAAACGGGGCATGTACCCTGCATACAAGAATCAAGGTGAGAGTCACCAAGCGGACGCCCGACGGTGAGACCGTGAGTGGCAATGTAGAATCCACGCTGGGCAGATTCCTTTTCAATGAGATCCTGCCGCAGGATCTGGGTTATGTGGACAGAACCAACCCGGAAGACCTGTTGAAACTGGAAGTGGATTTCCATGTGGGTAAGAAGCAGTTAAAGCAGATTCTGGAGAAGGTCATCAACATTCATGGCGCGGTAAGAACCGCCGAAGTGCTTGACCTGATCAAATCCACAGGCTATAAGTATTCGACCAGGGCGGCGATGACGGTTTCCATTTCCGATATGACCGTGCCGGCCAGAAAATCGGAGATGCTGGAGGAAGCGCAGGCTACGGTTGACAAGATTTCCATGAATTTCAGACGTGGTCTGATCACGGAGGAAGAGAGATACCGTGCGGTTGTTGAGACCTGGAACGAGACGGATAAGGAATTGACAGAGGTTCTGTTGTCCGGTTTGGATAAATATAACAATATTTTCATGATGGCGGACTCCGGCGCCCGTGGTTCCAACCAGCAGATCAAACAGCTGGCCGGTATGCGTGGACTGATGGCGGATACGACAGGACGGACAATCGAGCTGCCGATCAAATCCAACTTCCGTGAAGGTCTGGACGTATTGGAATATTTCATGTCTGCTCATGGCGCACGTAAGGGACTTTCCGATACGGCGCTGCGTACAGCCGATTCCGGTTACCTGACCAGACGTATGGTTGACGTATCCCAGGAACTGATCATCCGTGAGACGGACTGCTGCGAGGGCAGAGAAGAGATTCCGGGTATCGTGGTGAAGGCGTTCATGGATGGTAAGGAGACCATCGAGGGATTAGGAGACAGAATTACAGGACGTTTTTCCTGTGAAGATATCAAAGACAGAGACGGCAAGATGATCGTGAAGAGAAATCACATGATCACACCCGCCCGTGCGGCAAGGATCTTAAGCGCCGGGGTGAATGAGAAGGGTGAGCCGATCGAGGAAGTGAAGATCCGTACGATCCTGACATGTCGTTCTCATGTGGGAATCTGTGCGAAGTGTTACGGTGCCAATATGGCTACCGGCGAAGCGGTACAGGTAGGTGAGGCTGTCGGTATTATCGCGGCACAGTCCATCGGTGAGCCGGGTACACAGCTGACCATGCGTACTTTCCATACGGGCGGTGTGGCCGGTGACGATATCACCCAGGGTCTTCCCCGTGTAGAGGAGCTTTTCGAGGCGCGTAAGCCGAAAGGTCTTGCAATCATCGCGGAGTTTGGCGGTGTGGCGACCATTAAAGATACGAAGAAGAAACGTGAGATCGTGATCACCAACAACGAGACCGGTGAGTCAAAGACCTATCTGATCTCCTACGGTTCCAGGATCAAGATTATGGACGGGGCCGTGCTGGAGGCCGGCGACGAGCTGACAGAGGGTAGTGTGAATCCACATGATCTGTTGAAGATTAAGGGGATCCGCGCGGTGCAGGATTACATGCTGCGGGAGGTACAGAGAGTATATCGTCTGCAGGGTGTTGATATCGCCGACAAGCATATCGAAGTGATCGTGCGGCAGATGCTTAAGAAGGTACGCATCGAGAACAGCGGCGACACGGATTTCCTGCCCGGTACGTTGGTGGATGTGCTGGATTATGAGGACATGAACGAAGAACTTTTCAAAGAAGGCAAGGAGCTGGCAGAAGGCAAGCAGATCCTGCTCGGTATCACCAAGGCAGCGCTGGCAACAGATTCCTTCCTGTCCGCGGCATCCTTCCAGGAGACCACGAAGGTGCTGACGGAGGCGGCGATCAAGGGTAAGGTTGATTCCCTGATCGGTCTGAAAGAGAATGTCATCATCGGTAAGCTGATCCCGGCCGGCACAGGCATGAAGCGTTACCGCGATACACGGTTGAGTACGGATGAGAATCTTCTGAGCCGTCTGGCGGCGGAGAAGGAGATGCGGTTCGATGACGGATTCGTCAGGAGACCGAGATTTGACTTCCCGATTCGGTTAGACGATGACACAGAAGACGAGGAAGAGATGATCGATGTTGAGACGGAGTCTCTGGATCTGGATGAGGAGATGGAGTTTGACGAAGATCTGCAGGAAACGGAACTGGATGAAGCGGAAGATTTCGACGATGCTGAGGATTTAGAGGAGTCCGAGGCGGAGATGGAAGTTGTGGAATAAAGGTTTCGGTCAAAATAAGGATTTAAGCGCCCTCATAATGAAATGGAGGAGGAGCCTCAAAGCGGTATCGGGTGCGGGGCATATGCTTTTATGAATCATGAGGGCTGAACTCTTAGATTTTAAAGGGTTTAAGGGGTTTTTACAGAAAAATAGGTTGACAATGCATTCACATGCAAGTATACTAATTTAGTG
>CANRZW010000036.1 GCA_947644545.1 uncultured Lachnospiraceae bacterium | reverse complement strand
CCTACTCGGGGAGGTAAAATGAATAACTTATATGAAACCTGTAGACGGAATGTTTACAGGTTTTGTGATTATAAACGAAAATAAATTATCACCAAAGTATATTTACTTTACGTAGCAGAAGTAATTATTTTCAGAAATTAGAGACAATTTTGAGATACTATCAGGTAACGTCTTGTTATTATCTAAGATTTCTGCTATGCTCTTTATTGTGCCAGAACAGTATTTTTTGTTAATGGAGAAGAGAGCATATCTGGGCAAACAGGACTGAGGGGAGAGGTGGTATGGGTGTAAAGGCGATTGATATTGCGAGGGAGTTAAACATATCCAAGGCCACGGTATCGCTGGCCTTAAATGATAAACCGGGCGTGAACCCGAAGACAAAGCAGAGGATTCTGGCGTGTAAGGAGCGCTTGGAAAAGGGGATCTATACCGCGGCTGCTTTTTCCGCAGCAGGAAAGGTTATTAAGGTAGTCATTGCTCTTCGTGGGTTATGCGTAGTGAGAGACAAGGAGATCGATCTCTGGACGGATGTGAATGCGGTCTTCGATAACAGAGCAAGGGACTGGGGACTTCTGGCAGAGATCTCTTACTTCTATGTCGACAGAGATTACCCGGAACGGCTTGCGGCGGAATGCAATAAGGAAGAAGTGGCAGGCGTAGTACTTTTTGCGACGGAACTTTATCCGGAGGATGCGCCTCTTTTTTTCGGGATCAGGAAGCCGCTCGTTGTTTACGACAATGACCTGGGGATTGAACGACTTTCCAGTGTCATGGTAGACAATAAGGGTGGTGTGCGCATGGCGGTAGATTATCTGCTGTCGAAAGGTAAGAGAGATATTGTCTATGTTGCCCGGGATATGGAACTCTATAACTACAGAACCCGCAGAGAAGGGTTTGTGGAGGCGATGACTGCGAATCATATTCCTTATAATGAAGGGATGCTGGTTACCGTAAGCGGAGAGCGGATCGATGATATTTATCACAGCCTGAAGCGGGATCTTCAGAATCGTCCTCTGCCGGATGCTTTTCTCATGGAATGCTGTCAGATATCTATTCCGTTCGTACGGGCCTGCAGAGAACTGGGCGTGGCTGTCCCGGGGGACGTCAGCCTTCTGGGGATCGATGAGCTGCCGCATTACCTGACGGGGGAGAAACAGCTCACTACAATACGCGTGCCGCATACGGAGCGTGCGAAGCTGACTATGGATCTTCTCTACCATGAAATGCACGATCCTGGTATATTCAAATCAAAAATATATACGAACTGCAGGCTGGTCGAGGGCGAAACGGTGTAGGCCAGCGCCACGAGTGGACAGTGGAGACTTTTCTTTTTGAAGGGTCTCTTTTTTTTGTTTGTTTAAAAGTTTAAATCATATGTGTAAAGTGTACATTGAATGGGTTCGTTTTTTACGGATTTAGTGACTTTTTTTAAAGAAAGTGCTGAAAATGAAATAAATTGAACAAAAATATTTAAAATTTAAAATAAATATGCTAATATATAAACTGAATTTAAACAAACAATTGTTTAAACAAAATGAAAAAAGGAGAGAGACTATGAAAAAGAAAATGAGTAAACCATTGGCAGTGATCTTAGCGGCGGCAATGTCCCTGGGTCTTCTAGCAGGTTGTGGCGGCAGCGGCGACAGTGTATCCGGCGATACACAGACAGCTGCGGAAGAATCGTCGGGGGAGGGTAGTAACGACTCTCAGGAATCGGCGGACAGCAGTGATATGCACACCATTACAATGGCACTGATCGGGAATGAGCAGCCCCGCCAGGAAGAAATTTGGGCGAAGGTGAATGAGTTGGTGGAGAAAGATCTGAACATGCACGTGAATTTTATTGTTTTGGGTTATGGAGATTACATCAATCGTTTAAACCTGATGCTTTCGGGCGGCGATAAGCTGGACATTCTTCCTATTAATAATGGTCAGGCGGGCAGCTATATTAATGCCGGACAGATTGTTGATCTGAAAGATTATATTTATGATTACGGTCAGGATATTATCAGTTCTCTGGGCGAAGATATCGCCACTTCTGCCGCGGTGCAGGGGGTTGTCTATGGTACGCCGCCTAATAAGGAGAGCGCATCCAGGGCCGGTATCGTCATGCGCAAAGATATTGTGGATGAACTGGGTATCGATGTGGACTCCATTCATACCTATGACGACCTGACATCTGTCTTTGAAAAGGTCAAAGCGGCGCATCCGGAGCTTGACTGTATTGCGGGCACAAATATACTTACTCAGGTTCCTACATGGGATCCGCTGATGGATCAGTTCGGGGTTTTGCCAAATGATGGTCAGGATACCACGGTGGTGAATCTTTTTGAATATGAGGACTTTGTAAATCATGCAAGACTGGTCAATGAGTGGTACAAGGCAGGCTATGTGAAGCTGGATGCCGCCACTACCACAGAGACCAGCCAGAATCTGGTGAAGGCCGGATCGCTCTTCTCCTATTTTTCTCCTATCAAGCCCGGATTCCTGGCGCAGGAAAACGTGGTCTGCAATCAGGAGATGGTGACGGCCTACATTGATAAGGATGATGGCAGCGTCTCCAATATCATTTGCAGCAATAACGTTAACTTTTTCAACTGGGGCATCGCGCAGCAGAGCGAGGATAAAGTAAAGGCCATGCAGTTCCTGAATTACTGCTATTCCAGTCCGGAGTGGAATAACCTGATGAACTTCGGCGAAGAAGGCGTTGACTATGAGAAAATGGATGGCAGCGATATCATGATCCATTATCCGGAAGGCGCCGATACTGCAAGTCTCTATCACTTTAACATGGGCTGGATGCTTCCCAACCAGTACCTTGGTTATGTCTGGGAGGGCAATCCGGAGGATGTATGGCAGCAGTATCAGGACTTTAATGATTCGGCGACTTACTCCAAAGCGTTCGGTTTCTTTGCGGATACCTCCAGCCTTTCTACAGAACTTACCGCGCTGTACAGTGTGTACAATGAATATATGAATTCTGTTTCCACGGGCTCGGTATCTGATTTTGATGCGACGATGAAGGATTTCAACGATAAGCTTTATGCGGCAGGATTGCAGAAGGTAATGGACCTGAAACAGGAACAGCTCGATGCATGGCTGGCGTCCCAACAATAACATAGAAGAACTGATTCCACGATTCCGCCTGAGCGGGATCGTGGATGTTAACAGGCAACAAGTGTGGAGATAGGAGGATAATATGAAGGAAGAGAAGGTTGTGGCGAAAACAACTTCGTCCAGAATGCAGAAATTCAAGACCTGGTATCCCCTCTTTTTGATGATGCTTCCTGGCGCGGTGTATATCATTATCAATAACTATCTTCCCATGCTCGGCATCGTCATCGCTTTTAAAAATGTAGATTTTAAGAAAGGGATCCTTGCCAGTGATTGGGTGGGTTTTAAGAATTTCGAGTTCCTGTTCAGTTCCAGTGACGCTTTTGTGATCACAAGGAACACGCTTTTATATAATATTGTGTTTATCATACTCAATACTTTTTTGGGTATTTTGTTTGCGATTTTTATCTGTGACGTTACATCGAAACACTTAAAGAAGCTATATCAGAGTGCGATTCTGTTTCCCTTTCTGATGTCGATGGTCATCGTAGGGTACATCGTTTTTGCATTTTTCAGTATGCAGAGCGGAATTGTAAATAAAACGATCCTTCCGGCTTTGGGGCGGGAACCGATCTTCTGGTACAATGAGCCGAAATACTGGCCGGCGATTCTGATATTCGTCAATACCTGGAAAGGGGTGGGATACGGATGCCTGATCTACATATCGGCTATCAACGGCATAGACCCGAGCCTTTATGAGGCGGCGGAATTGGACGGGGCAGGCAAGTTGAAGCAGATCCTGAATATTACACTGCCCTCAATTCTGCCCAATGTCATTACCCTGACACTGCTCAGTGTGGGGCGTATATTCTATTCGGATTTCGGCTTATTCTATCAGGTGCCGCGTAATTCGGGAATGTTGTATTCCACAACGAATGTTATAGATACTTACGTATACCGGGGATTGATGCAGCAGAATAATATAGGCATGTCTTCTGCGGCGGGTGTTTATCAGTCTCTGGTAGGCTTTGTGCTGGTGTTGCTCGCTAATCTGATCGTAAGTAAGGTCAGCAAAGAGAATGCCTTATTCTAAAGGAGGAATAACAGGATGAAGAGAAATCGTGGATATCAGATCCTTGCCAACACAGTGATGTTGTTGGTGACGGCTCTTGTCATATTACCGTTTGTACTGCTGCTCATGTCGTCTCTCACAGATGAGAATGTGCTGTTAGCCAACGGGTATTCCTTTATACCGGGGAAGTTCAGCCTGGGCGCGTATGAGTATATTTTCCGATCCGGTGACAAGATCTTCCGTGCCTATGGTATGACGATCCTGATCACCGCTACAGGCACTGTTGCAAATATCGCCATGACAGCGCTGTTTGCTTATCCACTGTCGCTTAAGAAGCTGCCGGCAAGGAGAGTGATCACCTTCCTCGTATTTTTTACCATGCTCTTTAATGGCGGTCTGGTACCATCCTATATTTTATGGTCGAATTATATAGGGGTGAAGGATACGGTATGGGGCCTGATTCTGCCCAACCTGATGCTCAGCCCTATGAATATTCTTCTCATGCGGACATACTTTGAGACCAGTATTCCAGACACCCTATATGAGGCGGCACAAATTGACGGAGCGAGCCAGCCGAAGATCTTTACCAGTATCGTATTGCCTCTGGGCAAGCCCATTCTGGTGACGATCGGTACCTTTTCGGCGTTGGCTTATTGGAATGATTGGAACAACGGATTGTATTATATCACGCAGCGGACGGATCTTTACGCCATACAGAGTCTGCTGAACAAGATGGTGTCGGATATTCAGTTCCTGTCCCAGAACAGTGGCAATGTGAGTTCCGATCTGGCGGCTACCCTCTCGAAGGTGCCAAGCACGGGTGTGCAGATGGCGATCGCATTTGTGGCGATCCTGCCTATTATTGCCGTGTTCCCCTTCTTACAGAAGTATTATTCCAAGGGTATCGCTCTGGGAGCCGTGAAGGGATAAAGAGTATTGCCATGAGCAGTAGGAACTATCGTTATTATATTTAGCAGAAAGGAAAAGGCTGCATAGATCTGCCGACGGCGGTCTGTGCAGCCATGAACTCTATATGAAGAGACGTTATAAATATCTTTCCGGGACGATGCCCGGAGAAACCAAATTGGAAAAAGAGCATTTCAAAAGAACCCGCGCGCTGGCGGGAGAATGTATGGTTTTGTTGAAGAATGACGGTTCCCTGCCCTTAAAGGCCGGGGGAAAGATTGCTCTCTATGGAGAGGGTGCACGGAACACGGTCCGTGGCGGAACCGGTTCCGGAATGACGATTACCAGACATGCCTATTCTATCGAAGAAGGGTTGGAACTTGCGGGTTTTCAGGTGACGACAAAAGACTGGCTGGACAGACAGGATGCGCGGCGCAGACGGGAGTTTGCCGCCTTCCTGAAAAAGACGCAGGAGGAAGGCGCAGGCGGCGGCCTGGCGCTGATGCTGGCAAGCGGAGACATGCCGGCGAAGGAAACGGAAGCTGTTACAAAAGAGGATATGGAAAGCAGCGAGAGCGATACGGCAATCTTTGTTCTGGCAAGGAGTGCGGGGGAAGGCGACGACAGGAAGTGTGAGCCGGGCGATTATGAACTTGCGGAAAGTGAAAAACGGGCGATAGAGTTTTTGGCCGGGGCGTATGATAAATTTATTCTGGTTTTAAACGTGTGCGGTCCTGTGGAGACAGCTTGGATCAAATCTGTGGACGGTATAAATGCAATTCTTCTTGTAGGGCAGCAGGGGGCGCCGGGAGGACTTTCCGTGGCGGATGTGCTGTGCGGGGAACAGGTTCCATCCGGAAAGCTGGCGGATACCTGGGCACTTTCGTATCAGGATTACAGTACGGCGAAGAACTTCGGATACCAGGAAGGGAACATGGACGACGTTTATTATGAGGAAGGAATCTATGTTGGGTATCGGTACTTTGATACTTTTGGCGTGGAACCGGGATATCCATTCGGGTTTGGCCTGTCTTATACATCTTTTTCGATGAAGACTGTAGATGTGTGGGCCGATGAAAGGGAAATTGTTCTTAAGGTTAAGGTGGAAAATACCGGAAAAGTATTCGCCGGGAAGGAAGTAGTGCAGGTCTATGCCTCTGCGCCTGACGGAAAATTGGAGAAGCCCTATCAGGAATTAAAGGCATATGCGAAGACAGATCTTTTGGAACCGACAGAAAGCCAGATCCTCACGATCCGTTTTCCTACCGTATCACTTGCATCTTACAGTGCGGATGATGCCGCTTACCTGCTGGAGGAAGGCGGGTATTATCTGCGGGTGGGCAACTCCTCACGGAGTACCACGATCGCTGCCTGCATCCGGATGGAAGGCACAGTGGTAGTGGAACAGTTAAAGAATTTGTTTGCCGACAGCGAGGCAGGGAAGGAGATTTCCAAAGAAGGCATAAAGCCCTGGTGTTATGAGGAGGAAGAAGAGGAAAAGAAGAATGCCATGCAGATCGTATTGTCGGCAGGTGATTTTGTGACTAAGAAACCCGTCTATTCGGAGGCGGAGCTGTTGAAGGATATGCATCCGGAAACCGTAATTACGGCAGAGGATGTACTTGCAGGCTGTTATACCGCTGAAGAGTTGACGGCACAGCTTACCATTGAGGAGATGGCGTACCTCATCACCGGAAATTGCAAAGGACTGCAGTATTTCTTCGAGGCGGCCTCCGATTACAGAGTGCCGGGATCTGCTGCACAGACTACGGATATCTGCCTGGAATCCAGGGATATCAGAGAGCATGTTTGTTCCGACGGTCCTGCAGGACTGCATGTGGATCCGGAATTTGTGGTATATCAGGACGGATCGGTACAGGTAGTGCCTCAGAAGGAGAATCCTGATCGGCTCTTTGACCATACAAGGGATTCGGAAATTGTGGAACATCATTACCAGCCCTGTACAGCATTTCCGGTTTCCTCTACGGCAGCTCTTTCCTGGAATCTGGAACTGTTTGCCGAGATTAGCCGGATGTATGGCAGAGAAATGAAGGAAATCTGGATGCAGACTGCGCTAAAGCCTTCCATGAATCTGCACAGGGATCCGCTGGGCGGACGGAACTTTGAATATTATTCAGAAGATCCGCTGCTTACCGGCACTTATGCCGCAGCCGATATACTGGCTTTACAAAAGTACCCGGGTATTACCGGTACGGTAAAGCACTTTGCAGTGAATTCTAATGAACGTAACCGTATGCATTCCTGCGCCCATGTTTCGGAGCGGGCTTTACGGGAAATCTATCTGAAAGGGTTTGAGATTGCCATCCGTACCGCTCAGCCGGGATGTATTATGTCATCTTATAATCTGATTAACGGCGTGCATGCGGCCAATAGCAAAGATCTTTTGACCTATGTGTGCCGGGATGAATGGGGCTATGAGGGAATGATTATGACCGATTGGCTGATGACGGAGACCGGAGTCGATATGTTCTCCGCCGTAGACAGGGAAAAGCCGTTGCGCTATGGCAATACGATCTCTCATCTGTGTACCAGTGCAGGCAATGATATCATCATGCCGGGGTCCGATCATGACAGAGAGGATATTATTGCCCGCGTAAAGGACGGCACTGTCGCGCTGGCGGACTTACAGCGTTGCGCCCTGCATGTACTCAGGCTGATTCTGCGCAGTGACCTCTATGAGGGTGCCGAAAGCTATTATGTACATGTCGGGACGGAGCCGGAATGGGTGCGTACCGAAAAGAGCGAGAAAATAAGATAAGGAAAACGAAAGGAGAAAGCGCTATGATACAGAAAATGGAATTCATTCCCACGACGGCAGAGTCCTACCCTTTTCAGGCGGCAGCGGGAAAATGCAATTTTGAGGCAGCAGGATATGTGGAGGATGAGTATTTCATGTCCGGTACGGCCAATGTATATACGGAGAAAGGACTGGATCACGCTGTCACACCCCGCTATGAAAACTGTCCTTACACCACAAGGCTTATCGTAAGAAGACCGAAGGACGTGTCGCAGTTCAGCGGCAATGTGGTGGTGGAGATTCTGAATGCTTCGGCCTGTATGGATATCGACCGCATGTGGGTCAATACCTGGAAATTTATTATGCGCCATGGCGATATTTATATCGGGATCAGCAGCAAGGGGCATGTGGTGGATGCTTTGAAACGTTTCGACGGGAAGCGATATGAGAAGATCAATTGGGCGAATCCGGATCCCTCGCGGAAGATCCCGGACAAGTCCAAGTGGGGAATCGGACCCTTTATGGAGCAGTACGAGTCAGGGCTTTACTGGGATATGCAGAATGACCTGGCCAGGCTTTTGCGAACGGAGGATCCTCTAAATCCCATCAGGGAGTATGGCAGGAGTTATCTTTACCTTCTGGGATGGTCGCAGTCTACACTTTATGTAAATCGTACAATCCATTCCTTTGCAAACCAGCCGGGCAGTGGAAAAGGCCGCCCGTTGTTTGACGGATACCTGATGGCTGGCGGAGATTCTTCCCTGGCTCCGATTAATGCCTACGAACCTGCGGATACAGACGGCAGGATCTTCATGGAAGGCTCTGTTCCTGCACAGGGACAGGTATTTACAGGAGAACCGGTGATCGCAATCAACACCGAGAGTGAGAACAGAGGCGCCAACTGGGGCACGGATGCGGATGTGCCGGGCTACAGATTCCGCAGCTGGCAGCTTCCGGGCACCAGCCATGACACAAAGTATAATCTTCTGGATTACTATGAAGGATATCTGGCCAGAGATACGGAAAAGATCGGCCAGGGCCTGAGCTTCGCGGGCGTGGAAGGAGAGCCTTTGGATGTTCCTTACCAGTATATTTTCCAGGCGGCTCTAAACGCGTTGTATGTCTGGGGAAGGGACAATGTGCCAGCGCCTCATGCGCCGAGGATTGAGACGGCTGCCGCCGGAGAAGAGGATTGCGATCCTTTTGTGATTGGTAAGGATGCACCGTCTGTTAAAGTAAAGAATCTGACGGACGCTTTCGGCAACGCAAAGGGAGGCATCCGCATTGCCAGTGTGGAATATCCGGTGGGAAGATACAGCAGTGCCTGCAGAAGGAAAGACGGTAGTTATGATGCGCTTTTCGGGACAGTATATCCGTTTTCGCCGATGATGTTGACAGAACTGTACGGCAATCTGGAGAAATACCGGCGCCTGATCGAGCAGAATGCGGAAGAACTTATGGCGGCAGGATTCTTGCTTCCGGATGACTGGCAGGACTATGTGGCAGAACATGTGGAGATTGCAAGGAAAAGAGGGCTTGGAGCTTAGTTGTCATTTATAGGATTCTGTCTTATAATATGAAAAAAGTGATACGACAGCGTTCGTTTTTTGCATCTTTTCTGTATGGAATCAGTGTATGTTATGGCACAAATTTCAGGCATAGCCTGTTCTGGATGCAGTTTGTAAGCAGAGCGAAACAGTTATGAACGGAAAAGCCGTCAGCGTGCGCAGGTGCAGTGAATATTGAAATGAATATAATTTATTGTATAAAGAACAAGGATGGAGGTAAGAAAATGTATCAGTTTAAAGTTCCGGAACAAAAGCGAGTGAGACTGATTATCCATACAGATTGCAAAAACGAGGCGGATGATCAATATGCGGTGGTGCATCAACTGATGACTCCCAAACTGGACGTGAGAGGGATTATTGCCGGGCATTTTGATAAGGGACAGAACAGATATCCACAGGGAGAAACGGCCAGGGCCAGTTATGAGGAGGTGCTCAAGGTACTGCAGCTTATGCATCTGGAAGGCCAATATCCGGTTCTGACAGGAGCGCCGACAGGGCTTGCGGATGATAAGACGCCGATTGTTTCGGAAGGGGCATCATTTATCATTGAGGAGGCAATGAAAGAGGACGATCGACCGCTGTATATTGGCCTGCAGGGCGCAATCACGGATCTTGCCTCAGCCATCCTTATGAAACCGGAAATCTGTAGCCGCATGACAGCGATCTGGATTGGCGGTGGCATTTATCCACAGGGAGGAAGGGAGTTTAATCTTTTCCAGGATATCCATGCGGCTAATGTAGTGTTTCGATCCGGGATGCCTCTTTGGCAGGTGCCGATGGATGTCTATAAACAAATGTCGGTGACACTGGCAGAGTTACAGCTGAAAGTAAGTCCATATGGAAAGATTGGCAGATACTTGTTCGAGCAGATGGTGGATTTCAACGAGCAACGGGGAGACGATCTGTCCTGGCCGCACGGAGAGACCTGGGGTCTTGGAGATCAGGGGGTCATCGCAGTGCTGATGGAGGAGGCGGAGAAAACGAGTATTTATCAAGAAATAGAAGCTCCCTGTTTTGATCTTACGGATGGTCATTATATTTATGAAAAGGGAAATCGGAAGATAAGAGTGTATCATACGTTGGATTCGAGGCTGACACTGGAGGACTTTTTCTGCAAAATGCAGCTGAATTTCCCGAATCAGGAAAGCTGAACCATGCTTCACAAAATGTCAAAATTATACAGTTCCCCAAAGAGAAATACTGGAAGAGTTTTGCAGAAGGGGATACATAAAGTAAAAAGCCGGCAGGCCTCGCGTTTGCGGTGATCAGGAAGTAATTTCAGATTAGGCGGTATAGTCTCGATTGCAAAGACTGTACCGTCTTTTTGAACTCCTGCGAGTTTAGCGCTCTAAATTTTATTTTATTGCAGCCATTCATCAGCGACGGCGAAGTAACAGCCGGACAAAGAGAGCAGCATGTTTTGCGCTTGTTTCCCGTGGGGATTCGTGATAAGATAAAACAATAAATTACGTGGTATAAATTACAAAAGCCATGGAAGTGTAAATGGGGAATGGTAATGAAAGGGAAGCAGAGCAGAAGAAAGATGGATAAAGGGGTTTCCCTGCTTCTTTCTATTATTTTGGTGTTTTGTATTTTAGCGGCTGTAGTTTTTTCCGTGTCGAGGAAAATAACCGAGGAAATGTCCGCGTCGGCAGTGCAGAACCTGAGTGAAAGTCTGGACCTGATCAAGTGTACGATAGAAGCGATGTTGAATAAGGAAGCAGAGTTTCAGAAGCTGATGGCACAGGAGATCGGTGCGTCAGAGGAGCCGGAGGAGCATCTCAATTTCTATAGTGGGAGCAAATCGATGGTGAAGATTGCTCTGATCCGCATCGGGGAGACAGAAGGAATCTCCAATACCGGAGAAGTATTTACAGAGGAAGAACTGGATTTTTCTGCCGGCGGAACGGTAGACGGAGTGGCAATTTCACAGTCTTATCTGAACTATATGGGTACATGGGCTTATACCATGAAATGTCCTGTGGTCAAAGATGGGGAAGAGGTAGCTTATTTGTATGTGGAATATGTGTATGATTCTCTGGATAAGTCACTTCCGCAGGGCTTTTATAATAAGAAGGCGATGCTCTATGTTATGGATGCAGAGACGGAGAGGATGGTCTTAAAACCCAAAGGAATGGGGGAGCGTGACGCAGGCCATCTGAATCTGCAGGACTTCTACCGGGCAAACGCGATCGAGGATGAAGCGCTGCTGGCGGAAGTGGAAGCATGTGTAAAGAGTGGAAGGAATATCATGTTTCATCATGATATTCGTAATAAGCGTGCGCTTAATTATATGTGGTCCGTGAATGGAGGGACCATTTATTTGATTGGTTATGTGCCGATTGAAGCGATCCAGCAGGAAGGAACATCTGTCAATCAAAATATTTTTATTGTGGTGGCAGTGATGTTGATCGCTTTTTTCCTATGCTGCATATTATATTATATAAACCAGAGACAACAGAACAAGATCAGGAAAGAGCGGGAGAAGGAGCGGGAGATTCACAGCAGGCAGTTGGCAGAAGCGTTACATGTGGCGCAGCTGGCGAGCAATTCCAAGACTACCTTCCTGTCGAATATGTCTCATGATATCCGGACGCCAATGAATGCGGTGCTTGGCTTTACGACACTGCTGGAGAGAGACGCGGCGAACCCGGAGAAGGTGAGGGAGTACACGAAGAAGATCATGGCCTCAGGCCAGCACCTGTTGAGCCTGATCAATGATATTCTGGATGTATCCAAGATTGAGAGCGGTAAGGTGGTGCTTTCGGTGGAGGAATTTACGCTGAATGACCTGGTGTCGTCAGTGGACGCGATTATCCGTCCTATGGCCAGAGCCAGAAATCAGCGGTTTTACGTGGAAGTTACGGGTATCAGACATGAATACCTGATGGGAGATGAGACGAGGATCAATCAGGTCCTGATCAACCTGTTGTCCAATGCGGTGAAATATACGCCCGAGGGTGGTAATATCTGGTTCCGGATCATTGGGTTGAAGCAGCGTTCCAGTCAGTTCGAGCATATCAGGATCGAGGTGGAGGACGACGGCTACGGCATGACGCCGGAATATCTGAAGATAATCTTTGATGCATTTACCAGGGCGGAGAACAGCACGACCAATAAAGTGCAGGGTACCGGGCTGGGGATGGCGATCACGAAGAATATTATAGAATTGATGGGCGGTACCATCGATGTTTTCAGTGAAGTGGATAAGGGAAGTCTTTTCCGGGTGGAACTGGAATGTCGGATACCCGAAGGGCAGGCAGATAAGCAGTTCTGGAAGGAAAATGGGATTTCACGTATGCTGGCAGTGGAAGGCGACGTGCAAAGTGGAGAGACGATACAGGGTCTTATGCAGGATATGGATGTAGCGGTAGACACGGTGCAGAATGTTGCAGAAGCTATGCCGCTGATTCAGGGATGCGCGGATAAAGAAGGGTATCAGATTATTCTTTTGGACGGAGAGATATCGGATCTGGATACGGTTTATACTGTGGAAAAGATCAGAGAGGCGTTGCCTGAGGTATTCATTCTGTTTCTGATGAATTGTGAGGAAGAAGAGAGCGGTATCCTGTCAGTGAAAAATGTGGGCATTCTGCAGAAGCCATTTTTTATATCGGCATTAAAGGAAAAAGTACAGGAGATGCGCGGCGACGCTGTAGAATCGAGTGGCAAAGAGGCGGAGAACAACAGTCTGGCGGGTATGTATTTTCTGGCGGCTGAGGATAATGAGATCAATGCGGAGATCCTGCGGGAGCTTTTAGCCATAGAAGATGCCGGATGTGAGATTGTGGAAAACGGTCAGTTGGCGGTGGAGCGGTTCGCTGCTTCCAAAGAGGGTGAATTTGATGCGATTCTGATGGATGTGCAGATGCCGGTAATGAATGGCTATGATGCGACGAGAGCGATTCGGTCATTAGAACGCGAGGACGCGGCCGGGATCCCGATCATTGCCATGACTGCCAACGCTTTTGCAGAAGACGAGAAGGAAGCGTTAAAAGCCGGCATGAATGTGCATTTGGCGAAGCCTATTGATGTAAATTTACTAAAGCAGATTATAAGGCAATATGCAAAAGAGCGGGAGCGGTAAGTGTTGCATGGAAATTGTTATATAAGTAGTGTATACGGGAGAAAATATGACGGGTAACGGTAAAAGGGGTTTCGGAAAGACAGCGGTAGTCTGTCTGTTGTGGGCGACGCTGCTATTGGCGGCCTGTGGACAGAGAGATGATAACGGGATTATGATTTCAGAGGAGACGGGCGAGGAACGAATTGTAAACTTGTTCAGCCCAATGGAGAAGACGGAGGCAAATACCGCCAATGTTGCGCGAAGCGCATCGGATAAGACAGTCATTATGGCGGAAGAGAAGCTGGGTGTGAGAGTAGATTATGTGACCTATACGGCAGAGGATTACCAGGATAAGACTTATGATGACGTGGCATTGGATCGGGCACGCAGTAATATGGACGATATCTATCTGCTCAATCCGGATGTCATCAAGGTATTGGGAGAGGAAGGAAGGCTGTTGGATCTGTCCGGACTTACCTGTGCGGATAATCTGAGGGATGTCGTTAAGACGGCTAATATAGTTGACGGCAAGCTGGTGGCGATTCCACAGGAGGTGGTGGCTTATGGACTGTTCATCAATAAGGATATGTTTGATCAGTATGAGCTTGAGCTGCCGGAGACGCCGGAAGAGTTTCTGGAATGCTGCCGTGTGTTCAAGGAGAATGGGATTGAGACACCGGTAGGCGCTAACAGATGGTGGCTGGAGAATTTTGTTCTTGCTCAGGCATATGCAGACCTGTACAATGGCGGCAACACGGACGCGGAGATTGCGGCCCTGAACAGCGGGGAGAGCAAATATAGCGATTATATGCGTCCCGGATTTGAATTTCTGCAGGAAATGATCGATAAGGGTTACATTGATGCACAGAAAGCCTATGTGAGTGAGGCAATCGAGGGAGAGGGGCCGGATTTTCTGGCACAGAAGACCCCAATCGTGATGGCTTACTGGGGAGCGGCGAACACAGACACTGCATACGGGGACCCGGATTTCAATATGCTTGTCATTGGATTTCCCACTAACAGAGGAAGGATGCCGGTGATGCCTATGACAGGCTTTGCGATCGGCGCTGGGGCGGAACATGCAGAGGATGCCATGAAGACATTGGACGTTATGCTGTCAGACGAAGCGTTGCAAGTCTATGCAGAAACTAATAAAGTGATTTCACCTTCCAAGAATGTGGAAGTTGAATGTATCCCTGCCTTGAAACCGTTAAACGACAGGATACAGTCCAATGTCTATGTACTGGGCGCCAACGCGAATATGAAGCTGGAGCAGTGGGGGAATACGTGTCTGATCGTGAGAGAATTGTTGAGCGGCACTACGGTGGATGAATGTATGGCGGAGTTCGACAGACTGCAGGCGGAGACGCTGGAACAGTAGGAAATAGTAATTGTAAGGAACGATTCGCCAGGTCTGCGCATTTTGAGAGACACCTTTTGAGATATATAGTATTAGGATTTAAATAGAATTAAGTTAAATAGAATCAAGTTAAGTAAAATTGAATGAAATAATTATTTTTTTCTTGCCAACAGAGAGAAAATGTGGTATCATATCATTTGTTGAGATTGCTTGTTGAGCAATTGAAAAATGATGGCTCCATGGTCAAGCGGTTAAGACATCGCCCTTTCACGGCGGTAACACGGGTTCGATTCCCGTTGGAGTCATTGAAGCTATTAATATTTTTCATATAGATAAGGCGCAGTAGCCAAGCGGTAAGGCGTGGGTCTGCAACACCCTGATTCACCGGTTCAAATCCGGTCTGCGCCTCTTAGAAAACCTCGGAAAGTTGATTTTCGAGGTTTTTCTTTTGCTTGTTTTGTGAAGATACGGCCATTGTGAGGCTGGTAAAATAGTCTTTTATTGCGGGACAATCTTCTTCTCCGCATCAGTAAGTTATCCACAGCGTATCATGGAATTGGGTTTTTGTCGGCAAACAGGTTTCAGGGTATTTAACTGCTTGAGACAGGGTAGAATAAGTAGTAAGATAGAAAAAACATTGCGGAGAGAAATTTATGTGCGGCAGATATTATGTGGATGATGAGACAGCCAGGGAAATCGAGAAGCTGGTGCGTCAGATGGATGAAAGGAAAAGGCAGGCGTCTTTGCAGGCTATAAACAGGATTGTGGTCGGGGATCTCTATCCGGGGAAGGATGCGCCGGTGCTATCCGTCAAGGACGGCTCTATTGTCTGTGAATGGCAGCGCTGGGGGTTTCCCGGCTTTGAAGGGAACAGGCTGATCTTTAATGCCAGATGCGAGTCGGCTCTGGAAAAGTCCATGTTCCAGGATGGGATCCGTCACAGGCGCATCGTGATTCCGGCTTCCTGGTTTTACGAATGGAATTCCCAAAAAGAGAAGAATACATTTTGTCGGAAGGATATGTCGACCTTGTTTATGGCAGGGATCGGCAGGCGGTATGAAGATAGGGAACGCTTTGTGATCCTGACGACCGCCGCAAACGCTTCCATGGAGCCGGTGCATGACCGGATGCCTCTGATCCTGGAACGGCAGGACATCACAGAATGGATGTTTCGTGATGAGAAGACAGAGAGCATTCTGCATAGAACGCCATGTCTGTTGGAGCGGAAGACGGAATATGAGCAGTTGAGTCTGTTTTGAGGCACATTGTAGTACAATGAGCTGCAATAAGCCGGCCCGCGAAGCTTGACAGCGTTTGTCTGATAAGTGCAGCATACTTGTTTGATTAGCAGATATTACCGCTTGAAATAAGAACGTATGTTTACTACAATAGAGTTACAGGAGGTGAACGTACGTTTGAGAAACATTGTTTTTCATATAGATGTCAATTCGGCTTTCCTTTCCTGGGAAGCCGTTTATCGTCTGGCCCATAAAGGTGTAAAGCAGGATCTGCGGGAAATTGCCTCTGCCGTAGGAGGAGATATTGCCTTACGGCACGGGATCATACTGGCAAAATCCATTCCGGCTAAAAAATATGGAATTAAGACAGGTGAATCCATTTCGGAAGCGAAGAGAAAATGTCCGAATCTGGCATTGGTTCCGCCCAACTATGGTCTGTATGAGCAGTGCTCTGCGGCCTTGATGGCAATCTTGCGGGAATATTCCGATACGGTGGAACAGTATAGTATTGACGAGGCGTTTGTTGATATGAGTACAAGCTGCGGCCTGTTCGGGACACCGGAGGAAACGGCCATACAGATCAAAGAACGAATCAGGGAGGAATTGGGATTTACGGTGAATATAGGGATATCCTCCAATAAGCTGCTGGCAAAGATGGCATCGGATTTTCAGAAGCCGGACCGGATGCATACTTTGTATCCGGAAGAGATCAGCGCAAAAATGTGGCCGCTCCCCATAACGGATTTGTTTTTTGTGGGGCGTGCTACGGCGGAGAAACTGCTATCCGTGGGAATCCGGACGATCGGGGAGCTGGCGGGCGCAGATCCTCAATGGGTAAAGCGGTTATTGAAGAAACATGGGGAAGTCATATGGGGATTTGCCAACGGGATCGATCTTTCCCCGGTTCTTGCGCAGCTTCCGGCAAATAAGGGCTATGGAAACAGTACGACAACACCTTATGATGTGACGGATGTGGAGATGGCTGATCGGGCACTCCTGGCTCTTTCCGAGACGGTGGGAACACGTCTGCGTGCCGACCAGGTACAGGTTTGCATGGTATCTGTGGGGATTCGGTATTCGGATCTGTCTTATGTGTCTCATCAGAAGGGGCTGTCAAGTCCGACGGATCTGACAATAGAGATTTATAGAGCGGCTTGCAGTTTGTTTCGGGAACTGTGGAACGGAAATCCGATCCGTCATCTGGGCGTGCATACAGGCATGGTGAGCGGGGCAGATTGTGGCAGACAGCTGAATTTGTTTGATGAGATTGACTATGAGAAGCTTTCCAGGATGGATGAAACGGTGGATGGGATAAGGAGACGTTTCGGAGCCGACGCAGTTATGCGTGCGACGTTTCTGGATCAGCCTATTGACCATATGAGCGGAGGGATATCAAGAGAAAAACGGTCTGTAGATTATGACCGGATTTTGGCGGGGTTATAGCGGAACTTTTGAAAGGAGGAATGGGCAGTGGCATTTGGAATCGGAACAAATTCTTCCGGAGCAGATGCAGGCAGCGTCAGGGGAATGCAGAAGAGAATCGGCTGCCAGTGCTGGTTTACCAGTACGGGGAAGATTATGCCATTGATGTTAAAGATACAGGACGAAGAGGGGGAAATACAGACAATCCGGGAGATTACAGTGCATTCCCAGGAAAAGAAAAGGTATGCCGGAGTTCCCTCGATAGAATATGACTGTACGCTGGTACTGCATGGCCAGAGTGTAAGAGTATGGCTGATTTATTATCAGTCAGAGAGCCGGTGGGTAATCAATTTCCGATAAAAATACCGGGGAGTGCATTCATGCCAACAGGATGTGCTGAGAGCAAAACAGGGACTGCCGCTGCAGTCCCTGTCATTTCCTGTCATTTATCTGATTATTCGGAAGCACCGATCTTCTGATCATCCACGAGGAAAGAATCTCCGTCTTCTACGATACATACCATCGTCTTACCGGTGTTCAGTTCAATCTCGTTGCCGTTATCATCGTAATATCTTGTAGCGCCGTAATCGGAAGTCTTCTCCCAGTTAACATGAATTCCCTTGCCGTTCGTGAAGAACCATCCATCTCTGGTATTGTCGATACACTGGAAGGCGAGATAGCCTTTCTGGTCACGCACTTCATAGTAGGTATTCTGGATCAGCACGTTTTTGAAAGACAGTTGCTTACCGTTAGCCTGATCTATGTGAGGACCGTCGCTGGAACCTGAAAGGTGCTGGAATCTGTCGTACATACCGGTTTCGTCATTATAAACAAAATAGCAGTTTGTTACCGGATAAGTAGGAGACATATCAATCTTTCCTGCAGTTATGGCATCACTGTACTGCTCCAGTGTATTGGGAGCGCTCGTCGGTGCAAACAGATAATGGCTCTCATCGGCATAACCGTCACGATAATTCAAGTCATATCCAAGCTTGTCAATATCTGCCAGAATGCCTTCCGTATCTACATAGGCATTGTCCGTGGCGTTCTTGGCATCCTTTGCACGCCAGAAATTGCTGCTGGACAGACCGTCAATATCTTCTGTATCCGGACGATTGATTACCTCGTCTATGTAGAAGGGACCGCCGAAATGGATATAGAAAGCATCCCATTCAAAGGACCAGTATACATAGTAGTCACGACAGCTTCTGACATTACCGATTCTGTCATGGTCGTTCCAATCCTGAAATAATGCCATCAATCTTGTAATACTTCCTTCTACGTTGCATTCATATAATACATCCGCATCGGAAAGACCGTATTGAGAGGCGGTCTTCGTGTTAGGAATCATGACTGTGATTGGCCTTGTATTATTAACCTCTTCGGTGACCCATTCATTGGTAATGCGGCTGCGAACCATTCCTTCCTCAGGGGGAACGTCGTCGTCAACCTGCGATGCAGCTTCGTCTGTCTCGTCGGAATCGCCTGTCTCTTCTACCTCTTCTATAGTGTCTGGTTCTTCTATGTCATCGATAACCTGTTCGACGACCGGTTCTGTTGTTTCTTCCTTTTTACCACAACCAAATAATAAAAGAGTAGAAGATAAGGCTACAAGAAAAAGTACTTGTAATCTTTTCATTCTTAATCCTCTCCTTCTTTCTGTTTCGGGTTTGACCCGACTGTTCCTAGTATAGCATAAGCAAAAAGGAGAGTCACGTAAAAAAACCAGAAAAAATCCACAAAATGTTACAGGCTAATGATAAAAAGTTTGTAAGTATGTTCAGTCACCTTTTATAGGAAAGAAGAGTGTCGGAGGGATTATAATTGCATAATTTGGCCATAGGTTGTATGATAATAGTATCATAAGAGCAGTGTTGGCAACGACACGGGAAAACAGATGAATACGGATATGGATACGGAGGCAGAGGAGTAGAATGAAAAAAGTGATAGTGACAGGCGCCGACGGACAGTTGGGCCGTGCCATTAATCTGCAGTATGCAGGCAGCGGAGAATATGAACTGATTAATACGGATGTGGGAGATCTGGATATTACGGATATTGATAAAGTAATGAAGTTCGTGCGGGAAATACGGCCCTATGCGATCATTAACTGTGCGGCGTATACGGCAGTGGATGCATGTGAGAAGGAGGAGGATCTGGCATTTCGCATCAATGCGATCGGCCCGAGGAATCTGAGCATAGCAGCCACAGAGACCGGGGCGAAGCTGATGCATGTCTCCACGGATTATGTGTTTGACGGAAACGGGACAAGACCGTATGTGGAGACGGATCCGACGGGACCGCAGGGAGCGTATGGCAGAACGAAGCTGGCCGGAGAGAATTTTGTCAGGGAATTTGGCGACAGACATTATATCGTGCGGACGGCGTGGCTGTATGGTGACGGTAAGAATTTCGTGAAGACGATGCTGCGCCTGGCAGAGACACATGATCAGGTCCGGGTAGTCATGGATCAGGTGGGATCGCCGACCAGTGCAGATGAGCTGGCGAGGGCCATCGCGTATCTGTTGCCTACAGAGAACTACGGACTGTTTCATGGGACATGCGAGGGAGACTGCAGCTGGGCACAGTTTACGGAGGAGATTTTCCGACTGGCAGGAAAAAATACGAAAGTAGAGGCCATCACATCGGAAGAATATGGCGCGGCGGCAAAGCGCCCGGCTTATTCTATTCTGGAAAACTATATGTTTAAGATGACAACGGACTTTATGTTTGCGGACTGGCATGATGCCATCGCGGAGTATATCAGGAAGAACAGGTAGGGCGGGACCGGATGGATAGTGTGCTGACAGCGCCTGGGCGGATGCTGTCAGGAGGCTGTTAAGAAGAGACGATTACTTTACAGAGCGGCTTTTTTGTGAGAAAATAGGTCCCAGGTAGAAGACGGGACAAAAGAGAGGGAAAAAATATGCAGAAAATAGCATTGATCACAGGTATTACCGGTCAGGATGGTTCTTATCTGGCGGAGTTTTTGTTGGAGATGGGATATGAAGTTCATGGACTGATCCGCAGACACAGCATTTCCAATACAGCCAGAATAGATCATCTGATCAATTCAGATTATCATAAAGTTAAATTTTTCCTGCATTTTGCGGATACGACGGACTCCAGCAATCTGATGCGTCTGATCGCTGAGATTCGTCCTACGGAAGTGTACAATCTTGCTGCGCAGTCACATGTGGGAATTTCCTTTGATGTGCCGGAATATACGGCGGAAGCAACGGGAGTGAGTACGTTGAAACTGCTGGAGGCGATCAGAGTAAACGGTGGAACATGCAGATTCTATCAGGCGTCTACATCGGAGTTGTTCGGCGGGATTCCCGAGACGGCGCCACAGAGCGAGAAGACTCCTTTCTATCCGAAGAGTCCTTATGGAGCCGCTAAGCTTTATTCCTATTGGATTACAGTGAATTATCGGGAATCTTATAATATGTATGCCTGCAACGGTATTCTTTTTAATCATGAATCTCCGAGACGGGGTGAGAACTTTGTCACGCGCAAGATCACATTGGCGATTGCGAATATCATCGCCGGTAAGCAGAAGAAATTATCACTTGGGAATATGAATGCGAAACGTGACTGGGGATTTGCCGGCGATTATGTCAAGGGAATGTGGCTGATGCTTCAGCAGGACAAGGCCGACGATTATGTGCTGGCGACGAATGAGACTCATACAGTGAGAGAATTTGTGGAGGCCGCTTTTGGTGAGCTTGGTATTGTGATCCGTTGGGAAGGAACCGGCGTTAATGAGAAGGGATACGATGCGGAGACCGGCAGGCTGCTGGTGGATGTCAATCCTGAATTCTACCGGCCGGCAGAAGTGGAATTCCTCTGGGGCGATAGCAGGAAAGCCGAGAAAGAGTTAGGATGGAAGCGCGATGTGGACTTTAAGGGGCTTGTTGCGATGATGATGGATGCCGACTTGAAGGAAGTTGCCGGAACACGCTGTGAGGAATATAGAAAGAACAATTAAAGGATACATCCTTGTCGTGGAGGATTAAGACACGGCTATGGAAGATGGCAGAAGAAAGGTATTGCTATGCTATCAGTGACAGGAATATGGCTTTATATATTTTTCACGACCGCGCTGTTGGGATATGGTATCCTGCGAGTCCTGACGCGATTGATACCGTATCGGATCAGGCATGGGGATTCCTGTCTCCTGTGCGGACTGGCTGCGGTCACTGTCTATGCGCAGCTGTTCAGCCTTTTCGGAAGAGTCGCGATGGCGGCGAATCTTTTGCTTGTGGCGGTATGCGTGAGTATTTTGTATTGTGACAGACGGGAAATCATTGGCATACTGCGCGGTATGTGGAACGGAATTTCGCAAAATAAATCTGGTGTACTGGAGAGAAGAGGAAGAATGTTCATCATGGTTTTCCTCTTTTTCCTGTTTGCGTACGGCACTTCGAGAGGCGCCATTCATTATGATACGGGTCTTTATCATGCCCAGAGCATCCGCTGGCTGGAGGAGTACGGAGTGGTGAAGGGGCTTGGCAACCTGCACTGCAGACTGGCTTACAACAGCTCTTCTTTTGCGCTTTCGGCGCTTTACAGCATGGCATTTCTGGGCGGACAGTCCTATCATGCCGCTGCCGGCTGGCTGGCTTTTCTTCTGGCGAAGGTCTGTCTGGAACTGGTGGATTCGCTGCGTGCACGCAGGCTTCGTGCGAGTGATTTTGCCAGAGTGATGGGGATTTACTATCTGGTCAATATTTTTGACGAGATGATCTCTCCGGCTTCCGACTATTTTATGGTATTACTTGCATTCTATATTGTGATACGCTGGCTGGAACTGTTGGAAAAGAAAGAGAGGGCAATCTTTCCTTATGCGATGCTCTGCGTCATGGGGGTATTCTTAATGACGGTCAAACTGTCGGCCGCATTGATTCTGCTGTTGGTATGCTATCCGGCCTTCCGGCTGCTTCGGGAGAGACACTGGAAAGAGGTTGGGATATATCTGTTGATGGGAAGTGCAACGGCGCTGCCCTATTTGACCAGAAATGTGCTGTTATCCGGCTGGCTGGTTTATCCGTTTACACAGATCGACCTGTTTGATGTGAGGTGGAAGATACCCAAGGGTGTGGCGGATTATGATGCGAGAGAAATCCAGGTTTGGGGCAGGGGATATTCGGATGTGACCCGATATGAAATCTCCATGAAGGAATGGATGCCTGACTGGTTTCGGTCACTGGCCGGCAGTGATAAGCTGTTAGTGACCGCGGCAATGGCATCGGTATGCATTCTGATCGTCTGTGTGGCAGGAATGCTCCTGGGAGTCTGTAAGAGACGTTGGGATATTCTGCTTGTGCAGGTTACGGTGGCGGGTTCTTTTGTGTTCTGGTTGTGTACTTCTCCGCTGATCCGCTACGGCTGTGTCTATGTATATTTGACGCCTGCGGTCATTCTGGGCGGAATCTATGACGCGGTTCTGGCGGATGATATGACCGGGAAGGTGCAGGTGAGCGGGATGCAGAGCACAGGCGGAGGAGCGGCGCTGCGGAAGGTCTGGCGGGAGAGTGTTAAGTGGTGCGGTTTGATTGGGGTAGTTTCTTTAAGTATGTACAAATGTCTGGCACTTGGCCGGGAGATTGCAGCATCCCGGGAAAATGACTACTGGCTGGTGCAGAAGGATTATGAGAACTATGAGACGAGTTCTTATGAGATAGAGGGCGTTACTTTTTATTATCCGGTGAACGGGGATCAGGTGGGGTATGAGGATTTCCCCTCGGCGCCGGTAAGAGTGGAGATCGAATTGATGGGAGAAGAGATCGGGGACGGGTTTGCCGCGATCCGGCAGTAGAATAGCCTATTAGATTAGCAGAATGGAGGAAGCAGGATCATGAACAAGACAGATAAGATTTATGTGGCCGGTCACAGAGGATTGGTAGGAAGCGCGATCGTAAGAAATCTGGAAGAGAAAGGATATACTAATATTATTGGCAGAACGCACAGAGAGCTGGATCTGACAAGCCAGCAGGCGGTGCGGGAATTCTTTGCGGCGGAGAAGCCGGATGTGGTAGTGCTGGCGGCAGCCAAGGTGGGAGGCATCAACGCCAATAATACGTCACCGGCTGATTTTGCTTATGAGAATCTTCAGATTCAGTGTAATGTGATCAAATGTTGTCATGATCATCATGTTAAGAAGCTGCTGTTCCTGGGAAGCACCTGCATCTATCCCAAGATGGCACCACAGCCGATACCGGAGGATGCGCTTTTAACCGGTCCGCTGGAGGAGACCAATGAAGCGTATGCCATTGCCAAGATCTCCGGGCTGGAGATGTGCCGGTTTTTCAAAAGGCAGTACGGAGATGATTTCATCAGTTGTATGCCGACGAATCTCTATGGGCCTCATGACAACTATGACCTGCAGGGTTCCCATGTTATGCCGGCAATGATCCGTAAGTTCCATGAAGCTAAGATGCAGGGCAGCGACTGCGTTGAGCTGTGGGGAACCGGTACGCCGCTCAGAGAATTCCTGTATGTGGATGATATGGCGGATGCCTGTGTCTTCCTGTTGGAAAATTACAGCGGGGAGCAGCATGTCAATATCGGTACCGGTAAGGAGATTACGATCAGGGAACTGGCGGAGACTGTACAGAGAGTCGTAGGATATCAGGGACAGATCGTGTGGAATAAGGATATGCCGGACGGTACGCCGCGCAAGCTGACGGATGTGACCAAACTGCATAATCTGGGCTGGCAGCACAAGGTAGAATTGGAGGAAGGTGTGCGGCTTGCATATGACTGGTTTCGGGAAAATGTGGAAGAAGCCAGAATGTAGGCGATAAATAACAATTTACAGCGAGTGTTTTGTTTGTTATTATGTAAATATGTTACGAAACTACACTAACAATTCAATTCGCAAAGGAGCCAGCAAAATGACAGAGGATAGTACAGTGACCAGCCGGGAACTGGAACAAGCGATATCCGGTTTCATGTTGGAACTGGGTATCCCTGCACACTTGAGAGGTTATCAATACTTAAGAAGTGCCGTAGAAATGTGCGTGGAAGATATGGAATTGGTGGGCAGTGTCACTAAGCTGCTGTATCCGGATCTGGCAAAGATGCACAAGACTACGGACCAGAAGATTGAACGCGCAATCCGTAATGCGATCGAGGTGTCATGGGAGAGAGGCAATGGCGTCTTATTCGAGGAATTATTTGGCTATAATAATTCGGAAGAATACAGCAGGCCGACAAACAGTGAATATATCGCAGCGGTGGCAGATCATATCAGATTGGAGTATGAGCTGATCTGATGGAAGAGGAAGAGATACGTCTCTTCCTTTTTTTGTTGAATTATGCTAAAATAGTGTGAATATGATTTGGGCATTTGCGGGTAATCCGTTTATGGTTAAGATGGGAAAGGAAGGGTCTTGCTCATGAAGTTACTCAGTGTTATAGTACCCTGTTATAATGAAGAAGAAAATATCAGGGATTTCTATGATGAATTGTTTAAGAATGACCTTTTTTTCAGGGAAAATGAGATCGACGTAGAAGTTATCTATGTGGATGACGGTTCTAAAGATAAGACGGTGGCTGAGGTCAAGAAGCTGAGGACTGAGGATGAGAGAGTGCACCTGTTGTCCTTTTCCAGGAATTTCGGCAAGGAGGCGGCGATCTACGCCGGCTTGCAGAAGTCAAAGGGAAATCTGGTGGTATTGATGGATGCCGATCTGCAGGATCCGCCGTCGCTCTTACCGGAAATGTATAAATATATCGAAGAAGGTTACGATTCCGTGGCGACGAGGCGTGTCACAAGGAAGGGAGAACCGCCGATCCGTTCCTTCTTTGCCAGAATATTTTACCGGCTCATGAACAAAATATCCAAGACGGAGATTGTGGACGGAGCGAGAGATTTCCGTCTGATGACCAGACAGGTAGTGGATGCTATTCTTGCCATGACGGAATACAATCGCTTCACCAAGGGAATCTTTGGCTGGGTAGGATATGAGACCAAATGGCTGGAATATGAGAATATCGAACGCAAGAAGGGAGAGACCAAGTGGTCCTTCTGGAAACTGTTTCTGTATTCCCTGGAAGGGATTACCGCTTTCTCGACGATGCCGCTTACCGCGGCGGCGGTGATCGGGGCGCTTTTTTGTATACTGGCATTCTGCCTGATCATCGTGATCATTGTAAAAACGCTGATCTTTGGAGATCCGACTTCCGGCTGGCCGTCGATGGTATGTTTCATGCTCCTGGTCGGAGGGATTCAGCTGTTTTGTCTCGGTATAGCGGGGCAATACTTATCTAAGACGTATATGGAAGTTAAGAAGAGACCGATTTATCTTGTGAAAGAGGATATCTGATGAAAGATTTGATCAGTATTATCGTGCCGGTATATCGGGCAGAGGACTACATCGTGCAGGCCATTGAGATGGTGCGGGCGCAGTCATGGCAGAAGTGGGAGCTTCTGCTGATAGAAGACTGTTCGCCGGATGACAGTGCGAAAGCGATCCGTTCGTATCTGTCGGACTGCGTTATGCGGGATATATTCGCGGGACAGAAGGGACTGCGGGCGGTTGAAGAGTACACGGCTCCCGGCGGGCAGAAGATTATGCTGCTGTGTAAAGAGCACAATGAGGGTGCGGCGCGTGCCAGAAATACGGGACTTTCCGTGGCAGAGGGCAGATACATCGCATTTATGGATGCGGATGATGTGTGGTATCCGGACAAGCTGCGCAAAGAGATGGATTTTATGAATAAGAAGCAGGCCGGGTTCGTATTTACGGCCTATGAGTTCGGAGACGAACAGGCAAGGCCTACCGGGCGGGTGGTACACGTTCCGCCGCAGCTGACTTATAGACAGGCATTGTCCAGGACAGTGATCTTTACGACGACCGTTCTGCTTGACAGGACAAAAATCGCGGACGAGCTGATCAGGATGCCGCATGTGGAGAGCGAAGATACGGCTACCTGGTGGCAGATTTTAAGAGAGGGACATACAGCCTACGGGCTGGATGAGGTGCTGGCGATCTACAGAAGACCGGCAAGATCCCTGTCTTCCAATAAATTGGTGGCGGTCAGGCGCATCTGGCATCTGTATCGTGTGCGGGAAAAGCTGTCGGCGCCTGCCAGCGCATGGTATTTCATAATGTGGGCTTATCGTGCGACCAGGCGGCGGCTGTAGGAGATTAGACAAGTATGAAACGTATGGAATCTTTAAAAAGGCTGATCATATTGCAGCTATCTTTGATCGGACTGCTTTTTCATGTGGGGGTATATGCATATTACTGGTTTCAGGAGTATTATCCTTATCTGCGCTATCATGGGCATGCCAACTTCTATTTCAAGGGGCATGTGCTGATCTTGTTGATTTATTTCGTGCTGCTGCTTTTCTTTGCCAGTACGTATGGCGTGTTGAAGATAGGATATTTGAAGGCAGTGGATGTATTTATCTCGGAATTCTTTTCGCTGTTGTTTGCGAATGTCATTTCCTATTTTCAGATATCGCTGATGGCGAACTGGATCGTTCCGGTAAGGCCTGTTGCGAAAGTTATGTTTGTGCAGACCGTATTCTCCATTGTCTGGGTGTTTGTGTGCAATACCTGCTATTTCAGGGTGTTTGCACCCCGGGAGATTCTGGTGGTGCACGGGGAGCGGCCGATCGACGATATTGTGGCCAAGTTTGAATCGCGTAAGGAGAAATATAAGGTCGGCAGCAGCATCAATATCTCGGAGGGGATCGTTCGGGTCAAAAAGGAGATTGAGAAGGATTACGGGGCAGTTGTTCTGTGGGATATTCCTTCGGCAGAGCGGAATAATCTTCTGAAATATTGCTACAGCCGCTCGATCAGAGTCTATATGATGCCGAAGATATCGGATGTTCTGGTAAAGGGGGCGACGCAGCTGCATCTGTTTGACACCCCGATCTATCTGACCAGAGAATATGCGTTGAAGATAGAGCAGAGGATTGCCAAAAGAATGATCGATCTGATCTGTTCGGTGCTTCTGCTGGTGATCGCTTCTCCGTTTATGCTGATCACGGCGATTGCGATCAAGCTGTATGACGGCGGCCCGGTCCTCTATAAACAGATCCGGTGCACGATGGGACAGCGGGAATTCTATATCATGAAATTCAGAAGTATGCGGGTGGATGCGGAGAAGGACGGCGTAGCGCGGTTAGCTTCCAAGAATGACTCCCGGATTACGCCGATCGGCAAGTTCATCCGTGCGACCAGGATCGACGAGCTGCCGCAGCTTCTTAACATTGTCAGGGGCGATATGTCCTTTATCGGGCCGAGGCCTGAACGGCCGGAGATCATAGCCCAGTATTTGGAGGATATGCCGGAATTCGCCTTTCGGATGAAGGTAAAGGCGGGGCTTGCGGGATATGCGCAAGTGTACGGCAAGTATAATACGACGCCCTATGACAAATTGAAATTGGACCTGACTTATATTGAACAATATTCCGTGTGGCTGGATCTGAAACTGATGCTGCTCACGTTGAAGATCCTGATTAAGCCGGAGAGCACGGAAGGCGTGGACAGCTCGCAGGTTACAGCGATCAGGAAGAAATAGGACGGCAGAAGCGCCGTCGGAAAAGTTTGGGACAGAATGGGGAAATGCAGCCTATGAGAGAGATCAGATATGCCGATGCGGGTATGGATATGAGAAAGCTGCTGCTTTGTTTTATGAGGAAGCTATGGATCGCGCTGTTGGCGGCGGTGACCGGCGCCGTACTCGGCGGTGCGGTCTATGCGGCAGTGCGTATCGTGCCGGAATCCGAGCGCGAATATCAGGCCATGTCCAAGATTTATCTGGATTTCGCGGCGGATGAGACAGGCGAGGTCTATCAGGCATATAACGGATATACATGGAATGACCTGATGGCGACGGAGCCGATTCTGGATGGGACAATGCAGTATCTGTCAGCGGATTATGCGCGTGAAGCGGTTGCGGAGGCGGTGAAGGCGGAGATTCTCTCGGATCTCAGACTGCTGACGATCACGGTTACGACGCATGATGCGGATAGCTGTGACGATATTCTGGATGCGGTCGGACGGTCGCTGACAGATCTGGGCAATACCGCCAGGGAATTCAGGTCGATCAAGGTAATCCAGACTACGGAAGCGAAACTGGTTGTGGCGGATGCCAGGTGGAGGCAGGCAGTATTGATCGGAATGGTATTGGCATTGGCAGTGGTTCTGATTGGTATGCTGTTTTATTATGTGCTGGATGACCGTATCATGACAGCATCGGATGTAAGACAGGTGACGGACGCTCTCTTTGTCGGTTACAGCGGCGCCGGAGGGCGGTTGGAACAGGATTATGCGGCCAATATGGCCTGTCTGCAGGAAAAGAGGGGGAAGATCGCCACACTATCCCTGAAGCAGAAGGAAGCGGTGTCGGAAGAGAAGTGGCGGGAACTGTGCGATGCGGACGGAGTGGTGATCGGTGTGGCATATGGATCAGTACACGCCGTTTATCTTGGATATATGATAGAACAGCTTGCAGTCAGGGAGTGTACGCTTGCCGGAGTGGCCATTGAGGAGGCGGATGAGAGATTTCTTGGCCGCTATTATGGATGGCGGATATAGCGTAAGGGGAGAAAACAGAGAAATGGCGAAAAGGATACAGCTGCTGGTATCTGCTGTGGATAAAGAGGCCCATGTGCTGGCAGAGCAGATGCAGATCGACAGCGATGCCGTTATTGTGAACCAGTGTGGGCAGTACGGTTACGAGGAGTTTAAGAGGGCAGATCACAGGATACAGGTGTTCTCCATGGCTGAAAGAGGCGTAGGGCTTAGCCGCAATACGGCACTTTTGCATGCGGATGCGGATATCTGCGCTTTTGCGGATGAAGATATCGTGCTGTGTGCGGATTATCGGGAGAAGATTTGCAGAATCTATGAGGAGCTGCCTGACGCGGATATGATTCTGGTCAATGTGAAAGTGGCGCCGGCCAGGCGTACTTACTGGAACGAGGATATTCACCGGATCAATTACAGGAATTACGGAAGATATCCGGCCTACAGCATTACGGCCAGACATGAGGCGCTTCTGCGTGCCAATGTACACTATTCCCTGCTCTTTGGCGGGGGCGCCAGATACAGCAATGGGGAGGACAGCCTGTTTCTGCGGGACTGTCTGAAAGCGGGGCTGAGGATCTATTCGCATACGGTGTGCATCGGGGAGGAGAAAGAGCGGGAATCTACCTGGTTCAGCGGTTACCACGAGAAGTTTTTCAAGGACAGGGGGGTGCTTTACCATTATCTGTACGGCAGGATGGCACTGCCATTGTCTTTTCGTTTCCTGTGGGTGCACAGGCAGGAAATGTGCAGCAGCGTTTCGGTAAAACAGGCATATCGCTGGATGAAGAACGGCGTGGAGGAAGCGCGGCGGCGGATAGTGTGATGCGGCGGCATGTTTGAGAGGGTGAAAGGACAGCGGCGACAGATGATCTTATATATCACGGTAGCAGCAGTAACGGCGCTGCTTGCCGGTATGGTGAATTGCAGACCGGTAACGCAGCCATATAGAAGGACAAGGCAGCAGATGTGCAATCGCGTCTGTCTGTTTGCGGTTTTCCTGATCCTGTTTGCCTTGTCTGCCTGCAGGCTGAATGTAGGCAATGATTATGCCAAGTATGTTGAATTCATGCATCTTGTCAACTGCAATGCCTATGTGCCAACAGAGATCGGGTTTAATCTGTTGGTGAAGCTGATCTATGGACTGTCGGGATTTGAGAATTATCTGCTGGTGTTTGCGGTCTATGCGCTGGCTACGGTCGGTATCTTTATGCTTGCGATGTACGAACAGAGTGAGGATTTTCCCTTAACCTTTTTTCTGTTTATGGCGCTGGGCTATTATTTCCAGACATTCAGCACCGTCCGCTATTATCTGGCGCTGGCGCTGGCGTTGTATTCCATGAAATTTGTTCTGCGCAGGCAGTGGGGAAGGTTTGTGGTACTGATCCTGCTTGGTTCTTCGTTCCACAAATCTCTGTTAGTCGTGATTCCCCTGTATGTTCTGGCGGTTTTACCCTGGAAAAAGTGGCAGCTTGTTTTGGGCGGGCTGTTTTGCACTACTTTCTTATTCTGTCAGGACTTCTATCTGAAGCTGGTGATTCTGCTGTATCCGACCTATGAGGATACAGAGTATCTGGAAGGCGGTACGAGTTATATTAATATCCTGCGGTGTCTGGCAGTACTGCTGTTTGCGGGAATCGTGTATTTTGCCGGCAAACGCAGGCAGGATGGCGGTAACGGAGCGTCAGTTGAGACGAAGGATGCGGAACATTTTTACTTCTATTTGAATCTTGGTGCGCTTGTGCTGTACGTGTTCTGCTCCTTCCTGCCGATTATATCCCGCATCGGTTATTATCTTACGGTCAGCCATATTTTCTATCTGCCACTGCTGCTTGCGCGGATAGAAGATCGGAAATGGCGCAGACTGTTTCGTGGAGGGATCTTATTGGCAGCTGTCTTGTATTTCGCAGTCTATATGAGCAGAGCCGACAATGACGGAACGTTGATTCTGCCGTACCAGACCTTTTTCTTTCATGATATGGTCAATATCTTGTCGGATGTGAATTAGCGGCGGGCTGTTTTGCAGGATGATAACGGCGGCGTTCTCATAAAGAGGAGAGGATTTCGTATGGTTTTCAGTATCATAGTAGTCTGTTTGAACGCGAAAGATAAGCTGAAGGAGACGGTGGGGAGCATCCGCGCGCAGACACAGCAGGAGTATGAGATCATCGTGAAAGACGGAGGCTCTTCGGATGCGTCTACCATCAGTTATCTGGAACAGCTCGAAAAGGAGAGCGCAGATGACAGCCGGATCAGGGTGGTTCGGGATGAGAAAGATTCGGGTATCTACGACGGTATGAATCAGGCGGTGAGATACGCAGGCGGTGATTATATCTTCTTTCTAAACTGTGGGGATCGGTTCTATGACGATCAGGTATTGGCCAAAGTCAAAGAAGAGATTGAGAAGCGCGGACAGAAGGAAGCGCCCTGTATCTTCTATGGCAATATCCGTGAGCAGCTGACGGGAAGTATGGTGCAGTCTAATCCTGTTATTGATGATTTTGCATGCTACCGCAATCTGCCATGCCATCAGGCCTGCTTCTATGCGGCGGACCTGTTCAGGGAGAGAGCATTCGATACCAGATACAGGGTGCGGGCGGATTATGAGCATTTCCTGTGGTGCTATTACAGAGGCGGCGCCATACCGGTATATATGGCCGTAACGGTGGCGCTCTATGAAGGAGGCGGATTTTCTGAAACAAAAGCGAATCGCAAGAGATCGAAGCAGGAGCACAGAGAGATCGTCTCGCGCTATCTGCCTGCGGGGAAAGCGCTTCAATATCGGGTGATCATGATCATGACATTGGCGCCGCTCAGGACATGGATCGCGGAGAATCCGGTCACGGCGGGGGTATATCAGTCACTTAAGAAGAGGTTGTACAGGGCGGTGAAAGGCTCGGAAAAGGGGAAAACATGAAGGTATTGTGGATATGTAATATTATGATTCCTGCGATCGCCAGACAGCTGGGAGTTTCTTACAGTAACAGAGAAGGCTGGCTGAGCGGTCTTCTGGAGAGGGTTGTTGTGGAGAGAGGAAGGAACCGGATCGAACTTGGGATTGCTTTTCCGGTAGACGAATCCATGGGGGATCTGCAGCGGAATATGCAGCTGGGGGAGAGCATGTCCTGCCGGTGCTATGGATTTGTGGAGAATCTGGATATGCCGGAGATTTATGACAGTGCACTGGAAACGAGATTTCAGGAGATCCTGCAGGATTTTGAGCCGGATATCCTGCATGTATTCGGTACGGAATTTCCACATGCGCTGGCAGGCGTTAAGGTATTCGGACATCCGGAGAGGACATTGATCAGTGTGCAGGGGTTATGCAGCTGCATCGCGGAGGAATATATGGCTGATCTGCCTGTCAAGGTACAGCGTCAGGTCACGCTGCGGGACAGGATCAGACAGGACAGCATCAAACAGCAGCAGAAGAAATTCAAGAAGCGCGGCGAGCATGAGAAGGAGGCTCTGCGTATGGCCGGCCATATCGCAGGCAGGACGGATTTCGACCGTACGCAGACGGTGAAGATCAATCCTGCGGCAGAATATCATTATCTGAATGAGACGCTGCGGGGAATCTTCTATCGGGACAGATGGAAGAGGAATGCATGTGAGCCGTACAGTATCTTTTTGAGCCAGGGGGATTATCCCCTCAAGGGGTTCCATTATCTTCTGCAGGCATTGCCGAAGGTGCTGGAGCAGTTTCCGGAGACGCATGTCTATGTAGCCGGAAGTAATATTGTTGACAGGGAGACATGGCAGGACAGATTGAAACTGTCGGCTTATGGTAAATATTTGAGAAAACTGATCAGGGAGAATCATCTCGGTGACAAGGTGACGATGCTGGGCAGACTATCGGCGGAGGATATGAAAGCACGGTTTCTAAAGAGTCATCTGTTTGTGCTGCCTTCGGCATTGGAGAACTCGCCTAATTCGCTGGGAGAAGCGATGTTGTTGGGGGTTCCCTGCGTGGCGGCTGATGTGGGCGGCGTACATAATCTGCTGACAGACGGCGGAGACGGTATGCTGTATCCGGCAGGCGATGTGGAAGCGTTGGCAGACAGGATTATCGAGACGTTCACCAAGGAGGCGATCGTGGAACGCTTTTCCGACAATGCCAGGAAACATGCGCGCGTCAACCATGATGCAGAGCAGAATTATTATCGGTTGATACGCATTTACCGGGAGATGTTTTCATGAGTTTTACGTTTACCTTTGTATCTAACTATATCAATCATCACCAGATTCCGTTGTGTGAGGCGCTTTACACTAAGATGGGAGAGCGGTTTACTTTTATCCAGACCATGCCCATGGAGGCGGAACGGGTTGCAATGGGGTGGGGTGTGGACGTACATGCGCTGCCTTACGTGCAGTGTCTGTATGAGGAAGAATATGAGTGCCGAAAGAAGATCGCGGAGAGTGATGTGGTATTGTTCGGCTGGACACAGAGAGAGGATATTGCGGCGGCAAGGCTTGCCTCCGGTAAGGTGACGATGCGCGTGAGCGAGCGGCTTTACCGGGAAGGGCAGTGGAAAGCAGTCTCACCGCGGGGACTTTGGGCGAAGTATCAGGAGCATATCAAGTACCGGAGAGAAAACGTGTGTATGCTGTGTGCCGGGGCGTATGCGGCCTCCGATTTCCATCTGATCGGGGCTTATCCGGGCAAGCTGTTTCGGTGGGGATATTTTACAAAGCTGCGTACTTACAGTGAGGAACAGTTTGAACAGATGAAGATACAGGACGGCAGACTGCATATTGTGTGGGCCGGCAGATTCATTCCTTTGAAACATCCGGAGTATGTGGTGCGCCTGGCGAAGGCGCTGTGTGGGAAAGGATATCCGTTTTTCGTGCATATGTTGGGAGACGGAGAGCTGGAGCCGCAGATCAGGCGGGATGTGGAGGCGGCAGGACTGGCAGAATGCTTCCGCTTCTATGGCTATACCGAGCCGGAGCGGGTGCGGGATGTGATGGAGAAGTGCCATATTCATCTTTTTACCAGCAATTATCTGGAGGGCTGGGGAGCCGTGGTCAATGAGGGCATGAACAGCGGCTGCGTGGAAGTGGTCAATGAACAGGCAGGGGCAGCGCCTTATCTGATCAGGCACGGAGAGAACGGCTTTCTGTATCCGAAGGGTAAGTACGAGAAGATGGAGGCGCTGGTGATGGATCTGTTTGATCATTGGGAGGTGCGCAAAGACATGGGGCGTGCAGCGTATGAGACGATCCGGCAACTATGGAATGCGGAAAACGCGGCGAAGGAGCTGCTGCGGTTTGCGGAGGGGCTGCTTGAGGGCAAGATCCTGCCGGGCGTGGAAGGGCCGCTTAGCGTGGCGCCTGTGCTGCGGCCAAGATGATGGGGAAATGCAGATGCGCGTCATCGTAACAGGGTGGAAATGAATGGAAGATATAAGATATGAATGAGAAGATCAGTGTGATTATACCGGTATATAATTCGATAGACTGCCTGGAAAGATGTGTAAGGTCGGTCTGTGCGCAGACCTATGACAAGCTGGAGATTCTGCTGATCGACGACGGGTCTACCGACGGGACGGGGGAGTTGTGCGAACGGATGGCGGACAAGGATGTGCGTATCCGTGTTTATCATAAGGAAAACGGCGGGGCTTCTTCGGCGCGTAATATGGGAATCGGCCTGGCCACGGGGGCATATCTTGGGTTTGTGGACAGTGATGATTATATTGAGCCGGACATGTATGCGCTGATGATGGATGCCATGCGCGGCGCTACGGGGGATATCGTGCAGATCTCCCGGGATGAAGTTGATGAAAAGGGGCAGCGACTGCCCGATGTCTGCATCCCGCCGGAGACGGCGCGCTTTTGCACGGCGGAAGAATTTCTAAGGGAACTCCTGTTGCACAGGGGAGACTGTTCGTTCTGCACCAAGCTGGTCAGGAAGGAACGGTTTGCGGAGCACAGGTTTCCGGAAGGTATGTTAAATGAGGATTTCAGGCTGCTGGTGGAAATGCTGCAGGAGATAGAGGGGATTACGATCCTGCCGAAGCAGTGTTACCATGTAGTATGTCGTCAGGAGAGCACGACACGCAGGAAGACGAAGGACAGCTTTTCGCGGGTATTCATAGATATTGTGGATAATGCTGACCGGATGCAGGAGCTTGTGGAGAGAAAGTACCCGGAACTGTATGGGTATGCGGTGCGTTTTAACCTGTATCAGAGGCTGGACTATCTTCTGCATGTGCCGATCCCGCAGATGAAGAGGGATAATGATTTCTATCGGCGCGTGAAGCGTTATTTGCGTTGTCATGTGAAAGATACGGTGAGGAATCCGTATCTGACGGGCAAGAATAAAGGATATCTGCTGCTTTTGACCATAGCGCCGAAGCTGGTGCGGCAGGTACATGCATGGATCAGAATGGGGAGCCAAAATGAGAGAATGGCTTGAGCAGGGAAATCGGATAAAGAGGAAATATGTAGTTATATTTCTGATAATCTGGGCGGTGCAGATGGCGGCCGCCTTCTATTTCTGTGTGCAGAAACAGGGATTTCATGAGGATGAATATTATACCTATTATTCTACGGCGCGCACGAACGGGTTCTATGTGGAAGACGGGCAGTGGATGGATCGGGATACTTACCGGAATGAGTTCGTGGTCCTGCCGGGGCAGGAGTTTCAGTATGGCCTGGTGAAGCAGGTGCAGTCCTGGGACGTACATCCGCCATTGTATTACTGGGTATTCCATACAGCGGCATCGCTGGTGCCCGGAGTGTTCTCGAAATGGATCGGGTTGTCGATTAATCTGGCGCTGTGGGGCGTTAATATTGTATTGCTGGCGTATCTTGCTTACCGGATGAGCGGACGAAATGAGTGGATGGCGCTGTTGGTGACAGCGTTCTACGGGTTGTCTCCGGCTGCCATGAGCGGCGTGGTCTTTATCCGGATGTATGAGATGCTGACGACCTTCGTATTGTTGTGTGCGATCCTGCATGTACGGGCGGCAGAACATATGCTTGCAGGGAAATGGGAGAAACTGCCGGTGCTGCGGTGCCTGGTGCCTATGGCAGCGGTGACATATCTGGGATTTTTGACGCAGTATTACTATTTTATATATCTGTTTTATCTGGCGGCGGCGTTTGGCGTGTGGATGTTATGGCGGGAAAGAAAGATCCGGAATTGTCTGCGGTACGGCGTGAGTCAGACAGTTGCGTTTCTGCTGGCGTATCTGACGTATCCGTCCTGTCTGGGACAGATGTTTCGGGGACAGAGAGGGGCACAGGCCACGGAGAATTTCTTTGATCTGTCCAATACGCTGGAGCGGTTTGGATTTTTCTACGAATTGCTGGATGAATATGTTTTCGGGAAAATGCTGCCGGCGTTTTTGCTTTTGCTTGTATTGTTGGCGGTGACTGCTTACAGGCAGGGGAGCCTGCGGAAGATACGGTATAGTCCGCTATATGCGATTCTGTCTTTTGCCGTACTTGGGTATTTTCTGACGGTGTCTAAGACGGCGCTTTTGCTTGGAGATACCTCTAACCGGTATCAATTACCGGTGTACGGAATGATCGTACTGCTGCTTTTCCAGGCGGTATGGAAGATGGGCAACGTTTGTCTTAAGATGCCGGCGCTGCGGGAGAATGCGGACAGAAAAGAGGCGCCGGGTAAGGTAAGAGCGGGTGGCAGCCGGAAGATAGCGGGAGTTATGGCAGCGGCCGTGATCTGCCTGCTCCTTGATGTGGCAGGTCTTATGGCAGGCAGAGTTGTGTTCCTGTATCCTGAGGATAAGGAGCAGTTGGAATTCGCGAGGGCGAGAGAGCGGGAACGAACACCGGTGGTTTACCTGTATGAGCCGGGGGCGGAATGGTGCATCTGGGATGTGGCGGATGAACTGTTTGTCTATTCGGAGGTCTATTTTGCTTCTGCGGACAGCGTGGAGCAGCTGGCGGATGAGCGGATCGAGAACGCGGAGTCGCTGGTGGTGTACATGGCGGACGGAGCAGATGTGGAGGCGCAGGTGAACAGAATCCTGAGTGGCAGCAGGAGAATCTCCAACGGACAGCCTGTGTTTCAGGAAAAATATTGCAGTGTTTATTTTTTTGAATAACCAAGAGAAAACAGAAAAGTGTTAGATCGACGGAAAAATCTTGTTGATCTAACACTTTTTTATTTTGCATGTTTGCGTAAAAGCCTACTGAACTATTTTCGTAAAATACCGGATTTAACGAAA
>CANRZW010000035.1 GCA_947644545.1 uncultured Lachnospiraceae bacterium | reverse complement strand
CCGGGTAGAAAAAATTTTGTTTTTTTCGATTGTCTACTTGACGGGTAGCACACCATTTTACTAGGGTTTTGACACTTTACTGGCGAGTTCGAGTCTCGCTATCTCCATTTTTTATATGCTCTTTTCCGAAATATCTGCCACCTTATCAATCTCGTTACTATGTCTGCGCCTCAATTGTCCACATGCGCCGTCGATATCCCTTCCCATTTCTCTTCTGACCGTAGCATTAATTCCGTTCTTTTCAAGATATTCCTTAAACTGCTCCACTGCCCGCCGCTCAGACTGAATATAATCCCGTTCTTTGATCGGATTTACCGGAATCAGATTAACATGGCAGTTCAGCCCCTTGATCAGTCTGATCAGTTGTTCCGCATCCTCGATCGTATCGTTGACGTCTTTCACCAGGCTGTACTCAAAGGTGATCCGCCTGCCGGTCTGTTCAAAATAGCAGGCGCAGACTTCCATCAGTTCCTCCAAAGAATACCTGTCAGCCACCGGCATCAGTTCCCGCCGTTTCTCATTCGTAGCGGCGTGCAGTGATAACGCCAGCGTGATCTGCAGATGCCTGTCGGCAAGCTGATACATTCTTGGCACAATACCGCATGTGGATACCGTAATATTCCGCTGGCTGATATGCAGACCATTCTCATCCGTCAGCAGTGTAATGAACTGCAGAAGGTTATCGAAATTATCCATCGGTTCCCCGGTGCCCATCACCACCACATTAGATACTCTCTCTCCGGTATGTCTTGTGATGGCATAGATCTGCTCTAACATCTCTGAAGGCAGCAGATTGCGCTCCAACCCGTCCAGTGTGGAAGCACAGAAACGGCAGCCCATACGACAGCCGACCTGAGAAGAAATACATACAGAATTACCGTGCTTATAACGCATCCAGACGCTTTCCACCGTATTACCGTCCGCCAGCTCGAAAAGGTACTTCCGCGTACCGTCCAATTTGGACTCCTGCATGCGGATCTTCTTTAATACGGTATAAGTATACCGCTCTCTGCACTGATCAAGCAGCTTATGCGGAATATTCGACATCTCTTCGTACCGCTCTGCCAGCTTTACATGCATCCACTCATATAACTGCCTGGCGCGGAAAGACTTCTCTCCCAGCGCCTCCATCTCCTCTTTCAACTGTGATAAAGTAAGCGACTTAATGTCCCTTCTATATTCATTCTCCATCCGCTTTGTCCTGTCATTTTATCCTGTCGTTTTATCCTGTCATTTTATCAAAGTAATATCCTGATATCCTGTTTCTGCCGCCATGCCCTCTGCTACAAAAAGTCCGGCTGCGAATGCGCTTTCCTGCGCAGCTTAGCGATAAAGAAGCCGTCCGTCTCATGAACGCCCGGCAGTAATTGAAGAAAGCCCTTATGCCCCAATGCCCTTAACACATCCGGCAGTTCCTCCTGCATTCCCACCGTTTCCATGGCAAATTCCCGGCAGATCCACTCAACCATCTTCTCATTTTCTTCCGGATTCATCGTACAGGTGCTATACATCATAACCCCGTCCGGTTTCAGATATCGTACCACATTATGTACGATCTCTCTCTGCAGCTTCACAATATCCTGCAGGGACTGTTCCGTCACCCGGTACTTGATATCCTGCTTCTTACCGATCACACCCAGACCAGAACAGGGCACATCCACCAGCAGAACATCCGCCAGGCCGATCAGTTTCTCGTTTGTCTCCCGGGCGTCCTGTATCACAACGGAAAGATTCTCGATCTGCATTCTGTCCCTGTTTGCTTCGATCTTTGCCGTCTTATAGGCCGTCAGGTCACAGGCAATCACCTGCCCGGTTCCCGCCAGTTTCTCGGCCGCATGGATCGCCTTACCGCCGGGAGCCGCGCACACATCAAGCACCGTATCCCCCGCCTTGATTCCGGCCGTCTCCACCACCAGCATCGAGCTGACATCCTGCACCGCAAAAGCCCCGTCCGCGTATCCTTCCAGACTTTTTATGCCGTCTGTCTTTTCCACTTCTACCGCATAGACAAGATAAGGATGCCTTCGCACCGTAACCCCTGCCTTTTGCCACGCATGAAGAAGCCGCTCCTGTTCCTTCTCCGGCAGCGTCTCTCTCATGCGGATACAGACCGGTCTTCTCTGTAAAAGGGAATGCAGGATCTTTTCACACTGCTCTGTCCCATACGCGTCACCCAGATGACGCGCCAGCCACCCAGGTACAGAATAATAGACAGACAGATAAGCATACACATCCTGCTCTCTGTCCGGATATTCTATCTTGTCTTTTCCCCGCGAGACTGCCCGCAGCACCCCGTTCACAAATCCCTGCAGTGACTGGAACTTCCGCTTCTTCGCCAGTTTGACGGCTTCATTACAGACAGCCGCATCGGGTATATGCTCCATAAACAGGAGTTGATACACACTCATGCGGAGCAGTTCTCTGATCAGGGGCTTCATCTTCCTCACAGGCACTTTGGAGAACAGATCCAGTATATAATCAATCTGAATCCGGCGTTCAACCGTCCCCTCACATACCCGCTTTATAAAGGCCTTTTCCTTGCCGTCAAGATAGTTATATTTCTCCAAAACTCCGAAGATCAGGATGTTCAAATACTCATCCTGTCTGTCGAATTCCAGCAAAATATCCAAAACGAGCTCCCGTATATTCATTTCCAGCCCCACCTCATCCCTAACTCAAATCTCCTGTCATCTGCCACATCCGTAAGCAGCCGTCCTAGTCTCTTCTTCTGTCATTGTTCCCGAACAACAGGGCCAGTCTGAGAAGCTGCAGGACCGCCGATGCAGCCGCCGCCACATAGGTAAGCGCGGCTGCACTCAGCACTTTCCGGCATTCGTTCGTCTCCCCGCGCTCCAACATGCCATAATCTCCCAGCATGGCAAGCGCGCGGCCGGAAGCATTGAACTCTACCGGCAGCGTGATCAGCTGAAACAGAACCGCCAGCGCAAACACCCAGATTCCCACTTGAATCAAAGTCTGATTCATGCCCAGAAAGACTCCGAGAAAAATTAACGGTATCCCGGCCTTTGATCCGATGTTCGCCGCCGGGACAAGCGCAGTCCGTATTTTCAGAGGCGCATATCCCTTATCATGCTGCACCGCATGCCCACACTCATGTGCCGCAACCCCGATTGCTGCGATGGAGGTGGATCCATACACGGAATCCGATAATCTCAGGACCTTATGGGCCGGATCATAATGATCCGTAAGTTCTCCGCGCACATGCTCGATCCGGACATCACGGATCCCTGACAGCTGCAATATCCGCTGCGCCGCCTGCGCCCCGGTCAAGCCGCTCCTGCTTCTTACGCCGGAATATTTCCTGTAAGTGGAAGATACCCGCATCTGCGCGAACATGCATAAGACCGCCCCGATCAGTACCAGTAGATACGTCGGATCCATATAATATCCATAGTAATATCCCATTGTTTCCCTCCGTTTCTACACTGCCGTTCAAAGACGCTGACGCAAAAGCAGTGTACAGATCTGTCCGTTAATGCAGCTGCTCCCCGGCCTTCACCTGATAACCGAGAAGGAACTCCCTTACCGGCATCCGCTTCTTTCCCTCCGGCTGCACTGCCAGTATCTTCAATATCCCTTCGCCGGTCTTCACATAGAATGCCTCACGCTCCACGCCGACTACGATGCCCGGCATGGCATGAGACAGCTCTTCCGGTAGCGCCATGCCTTCCGGTAGATTCTCCGGCTCCTCTATTGCCTCTACTTCCCAGATCTTCAGGTTCTTTCCTCGCAGTACCGTATAAGCGCCCGGCCAGGAGAGCAGGCCTCTGATCAGACAGTCGAGCTTCTTCGCACTCTGCTGCCAGTCAATTCTGCCCATAGACTTCTGCAGCCGCTTCGCATAGCAGCTCTCCTCCTCTTTCTGCTTCTCCGGCACAAGTTCACCGCGCTCCAGCTTCGCCAGGGCCTCCACGATCAGTCTTGCTCCTGCCTCTGCCAGCTTATCATGCAGGCTGTCTCCGGTCTCCTTTGGCTCTATTGCGACCTCTTCCTTCAACAACATATCTCCGGTGTCCAGCCCCTTATCCATCTGCATAATGGTAACGCCTGATTTCTCTTCTCCGTTGATGATCGCCCACTGAATCGGTCCGGCGCCTCTATACCTGGGCAGAAGCGACGCATGAATATTGACACAGCCGTATTTGGGCATCGACAGGATCTCCTCCGACAGAATCTGTCCGAACGCAGCTACCACAAAAATATCGGCGTTATATTCCCGGAGCGTTTCCACTGCTTCCTTTTCCTTCACTTTAACAGGCTGGAACACGGGGATCCCATGAGACACTGCACAGGCCTTGACCGGTGTCATCTGTATCTCTTTCCCTCTGCCCTTTGGTTTATCCGGCTGGGTCACCACTGCCGCCACCTGATGTCCGGCCTGCAGAATCGCTTCCAATGCCCCCACAGCAAAATCAGGCGTTCCCATAAATACAACTCTCATCATACGCTCTATCTCCTCTGTTCAGAGACTGCCCTCTTATGACTCACTCTGAAACATATCGCAACTTCTGGACAATATGCTTTACCGCCTCAGAATTTCTAACTATTCTCCTGTCGTTCCTCTGTCGCTTTCCTATTGCTCTTCTTCCAGATCCTCCGTATTGACAAGCGGCCCTTCTACCCGTTCCACATAAAGATGCCCGTCCAGATGATCCAGCTCATGACAGATCGCCCTCGCAAGCAGCTCTGTGCCCTCCAGCTCAAAAGGATTCAAATTCTCATCATAGGCAATGATCTTCGCATAATTGGGGCGGGTCACATTGCCCTGCTTGCCGGGTACGCTTAAGCATCCCTCATATCCCGTCTGCTCTCCGCTGGTCTCGATCAGTTTCGGATTGATCAAAAGCAGCGGATCTTCACCCGTCACATCGATCACCACGATCCTTTTGAGAATACCTACCTGCGGCGCTGCGAGTCCAACGCCTTCCGCCTCATACAAAGTCTCAAACATATCGTCGATCAGATCCTGGATTCTTGGCGTGATCTCCGTCACTTCCTTACACTGCTTGTTCAACACCGGATCCCCGATCTCTCTGATTTTTCTGATTGCCATTTCATCCTCCATTCCATAACGTTTCCGATGCAGAATATTAATATGTATTCATCGGATCGAAATCATACTGCACCGTCTGATTTTTAAGTTCTTTCTCTTTGCAAAAATGCTCCAGTATATCCTTGACCTGTACCAGCATCTGATAGTCCGGATGCTTCAGATAGAAAACATGACGATATAAGTCATTGATCTTACCGATCGCTGCCTCCGTCGGCCCTATTATCTGCAGCCGCTGCCACGTCTTCTCTGTTTCCGTCTCCCCGCTTACCGTACCATCCTCCGGCAGTCCCTGTGCACCGGATCGCATCCGCTTTGTAATGGCAGCCGCCATCTCATCGCCAAGCGTCTCACCCTGTTCCTGCTGTCTGGAAGTAATCAACACCGCCAGCATATGTGCTGCCGGAGGATACTGCATGAATTCCCGGTAGAGGATCTCCTCCTCATAGAATCCCCGATAGTCCTGTTTCGCCGCATGAATAATACTGTAGTGTTCCGGCTGATAAGTCTGGATCACCACTTCCCCCGGTTTATTCCCTCTGCCGGCGCGCCCTGCCGCCTGTGTCAGCAGCTGGAACGTTCTCTCACCGGCACGATAATCATTCTGATTCAGTGACAGGTCCGCCGCCAGAACACCGACAAGCGTTACATTCGGAAAATCATGTCCCTTCACGATCATCTGCGTTCCCACCAGAATATCCGCTTTCTCATCCGCGAAAGCCGACAATATCTTCTCGTAGCTTTCTTTACTCTTCGTAGTATCGGCATCCATACGCAGTACCCGCGCCTTTGGAAATTCCTTCTGCAGCGCCTCCTCGATCTGCTCCGTGCCTGCCTTGAAGCCCATCAGATACCTGGAACCGCATACCGGACACTTCTCCGCTCTATGCTCCTCATAACCGCAATAATGACATAATAACATATTTCCCCGGTGTTCGGAAAGCGAAACATCGCAATGCGGGCATTTCATCACATGCCCGCATACCCTGCAGGAGATAAAGCCGGCATATCCGCGCCTGTTTAGAAAAAGCATGGTCTGTTCCCCTGCCTGTAACCGCCCGTCGATCAGTTCCCGCAGTTTCCTGCTAAAGACCGAACGGTTGCCCTGCTTTAATTCTTCCCGCAGATCTATGGTATATACCTTTGGAAGCATACTGGCGCCATGTCGGGCTGTCATCTCGAACAGCTTATAGTCTCCTCTCTGTGCCCTGTAATAGGCCTCCGTCGAAGGAGTCGCAGAACCCAGAACAACACTGGCCCGGTGCATGGCAGCAATCTGAAGGGCCGTCTCCCTTGCATGATACTTCGGCATGGATTCACTCTTATAGCTGCTCTCATGCTCCTCATCCACGACAATGACACCCAGATCGGGAAAAGGCGTAAACAACGCCGATCTGGGGCCGATGATCACATCCAGCGCCCCCTCCTTGGCCCGCCTGATCTGATCATACTTCTCTCCCTGAGAAAGGGAAGAATTGATCACCGAGACCCTGTCTCCAAACCGCTTATAGAACCGCAGCAATGTCTGATAGGTGAGTGCGATCTCCGGAATCAGCATAATGGCCTGCTTTCCCATCCCGATCATCTGTTCTATAATTCCCAGATAGACCTCTGTCTTGCCGCTTCCCGTAACGCCGTGCACCAGATATGTGCCCGGATGTCCTGCTCTGTAATCCCCCATCACAGTTTCTATGATCTCCTGCTGTACTTTACTTAGCACGACTCTCTTTTCTTCTCCCGCCGCACACCTGACTGGATTGCGATAGTAAGCTTCCGTCTCTATCTTTAAGCATCCCTGTTTTTCCAATGCGGTAAACGCGGCCGGTGATACATTCAACTTCTGTCGAATCAGTTCATAGGGGAGAACCTCATCTGTCAACAGCGCCCGCAGGATCCGCGCCTTTGCTGCCTGATGCTTCTTCTCACACAGCTGCAATGCCTCCAGAAGCGCTTCTCCTTCCATACACCGCGTTACCTTCTTGCGCTCTAACTGCTTAAGCTTGTGCTTTACGGGAAGCACGGTCTTGAGCGCGGCGATCATAGTGGACCCGTACTGCCTTTTCAGCCAATATGCAATCTGGATCTGGTTCCCCTGTACCGTAATTCCCTTACCGTCAACGGCCGTGATGGACTTGATCTTTTCCACCGGATACTCTGTCTGCCCGGAGATATCCACCACATAGCCCGCTTTCTCCAGATTTCCTTTGCCGAAGGGCACATATACGCGCACACCCGGATACACCTCTTTAGCCAGTTCCGGCGGTATCCTGTACTGAAACGGACGGTCAACCTTATCGTGAGATATATCTATAATCACATCCGCATACTGCTTCGCCATCCCGTCTCCTTCCTGTTCCTGCAGCCGCCATTGACTGATAACGGTTCAGGCCCCTGCTACCCGCATCAAACCACGTCAGCCCTGACGCAAACGCTGTCTCTCCGCTAAGATCTCCTCGATCAGTACTCTCTCGTCCATAGGATACTTCACCCCGCAGATCTCCTGATAATCTTCATGTCCCTTGCCGGCCAGTACAATAATATCCCCTGCTTCTCCATGATCAATCGCATAGGCGATGGCCTCTTTTCTGTCGCAGATCTCCACAAATTCGCCCTGTGTCTTATAGATGCCCGCTTTGATATCATCGATGATCGCCTGGGGTTCCTCAAATCTTGGGTTATCCGAGGTAATAATCGTCAGATCCGCCATACTGCCGCTGACCTCTCCCATCTCATATCGTCTGGACTTGGCCCTGTTGCCGCCGCATCCGAACAGGCAGACGAGCCGGTGCGGCTCATAGGCACGCAGTGTCGTCAGAAGGCTCTTAAGCGCCATGGCATTATGCGCATAATCAATCATCAGGGTGAATTGATCCGATACTTTGACCGGTTCGATCCTGCCCTTCACTTTCGCCTGCAGAAGCGCCCTCTTCACGGCATCCTCACCCACTCCGAAGTGCCGGCAGATCGCTATCGCCGTCAATGCATTGTATACGCTGAATTTGCCAGGTGTCGCTATCTGCACCGCAAAGTTCATAAGCCCGCTCACATCGAAGGCCATTCCCAGATTCCCTGCCTCCTTCACAAACGTGATGTTCACTGCGCGAAGATCGGCTTCCTCATCAATGCCGTAGGTTTCCAGTGTACAGGTATGCTCTTCAGTCACAGCCTTCCAGTGCGCATCGTCCTTATTCACGATTCCCGTTCTGCACTGCTGGAAGAGCAGTCCTTTACAATGCAGATAATCCTCGAAATCCTTATGTTCTCCCTTACCGATATGATCCGGCTCCAGATTGGTGAAGATGCCGAGATCAAAGATAAAGCCCTGTGTCCTGTGCAGCATCAATCCCTGTGAAGAGACTTCCATCACCACCGTATCGCACCCGGCATCTGCCATCTGCCGAAAATATTTCTGGATCAGATAAGACTCCGGCGTCGTATGATCCGCATGAATATGCGTCTCTCCGATGATGATCTCGATCGTGCCGATCAATCCTACTTTCCTGCCCACCTGTTCCAGAATGGACTTCACCAGATAGGTGGTAGTGGTCTTTCCCTTGGTACCCGTAATGCCGATGATCTTCATCTCTTCTGCCGGATTACCGAAAAAAGCCGCCGACACAAAGGCCATGGCATAATGCGTATCTTCCACCCGGATCACAGTCACATCCGCCTCCTTGGGCAGTTCCACATCTTTCTCTACAAGCAAAACGCCCGCGCCTGCAGCCACGGCATCACCGGCAAATTTATGTCCGTCTGCGACAGCTCCGGAAATGCAGACAAACATGCTGCCGGGCACTGTCTTACGGGAATCATAGACGATGTCCGTTACCTCCCGTTCCAGCGTACCGCGGATACATTCATGATCGATCTTCACCAATAATTCTTTCAAAGCTGCCATTCGTCTTTCTACTCCTCTCTACAGCAGATTTTATTTTGAATCCGTTTCTCCTGACATGCCCCTTAGCGAAAACAGGCTCCGGCATGACAACAAATTCCTCGTCATTGAAAAATTTATACTATACTAAGATAGCACGATAACCGCATTATTTCAACATTTACCATGATTTACCCTTCTGCTTTCCCCTCTGTTGATGCGCTCAAATCCCCACAATCCGGATCCCGTAACGCAATTCATTTTTCCTTTATATTCTCTTTAATTTTTCTTAAGGTATTTTTATTCTTTTCTAATAAACTAAACACATTTTGGACACATTTTCACATTATGATGTTATCAAGATAGTTGATGAACTCACTATCTCCCCCCTCATAAGAAAATGCGAAAAAGTCTGGGACATCCCAGACTTTTTTGTTGCCTCTGTCTGCAGACGGCAGATTTCGTATCAGCTCCCGGCTGCCGGCGCATAATCCTGCATGATCATCTGCAGGCTCTCCCGCCCCTGATATACGTTCAGATCCGGATAATATATGACATGAATCATCAGACCAGGCTCCCCGGCGCCTCGTCCATGATACAGTTTCTCACAGGCATCTGCCCCAAAATACTGCTGCAGGAACTCGTGCCACGCCTCCAGATCGCCGAAATACATCATATCATATTGACCGCCTGCCTCATCCATAACACGATACTTACCCACATTATTATTTCTGCCGAGTATCCGTCCTGAAAGCAGCCGCAGATTCCTCTGGGCAAAGACAGGCTTCGGATTGCCATTCCCGAAAGGTTCCAGCACCGAAAGCTGTCTTACAAGCTCAGCCTTCACATAGGACATCGGCATCGGCACGTCAATATGTATCTTCTCTTCAAAATCCTCTTCCGTCAGACCACAGTGTTCATTCAGGAAACTCCGGAAGGCATCCACGTTATCTTCCGGCATGGAAACGCCTGCCGCCAGCTTATGTCCTCCGTATTTCGTATAGAGCTCTTTGCATTCACTCATCTTATCATACATATGATATGCCTCGATGGATCGTCCTGATCCCTTGACGCCGTCCTCCGCCAATGTCAACACGAACACAGGCTTATGATAACGCTCCCTGATACGTCCGGCTATGATCCCCGCCAGGCTCTCATGGCAGTCCGGCAGGTATATGACCAATACCTTATCTTCCTTGATGCCGCCCTCCTCGATCATCCTGACGGCTTCCTCCGTTCCCGCCAGAGTCATATCCTTACGGCTGTCATTCAGCGCTTTCAACTCCTGCGCGATCACTGCCGCCTCCGCCCTGTCCCTTGTCCGGAACAGACGCATCGCCCGCTCTGCCGTATCCAGCCTGCCGGTGGCATTAAGGCAAGGGCCCAGCACGAACCCTATATGATAGGCTGTCAGTTTCTTCTCCCGCAGACCGTTCACCGTCACCAGCGCCTGCAGACCCTCGTTATCCGTACACGTTATCTGCCGCAGGCCATACCGGACGATAATCCTGTTCTCATCTACAAGCTGCATCACATCCCCGACCGTTGCGATCGCGGCAAAAGCCAGCAGCTCCTGCATCAGACCTTCCGTGTCCGGTACATCACCGCACGCAAACAATACCTGCAAAAACTTATAGGCAACGACAGCGCCGCAGATACCGTCAAAAGGATATTCACACAGCTCCTGCTTCGGATCTATCACGGCATCTGCTTCCGGCAGACACTCCACCCTGCTTCCGTCTTCCTGAACCTCATAAGGCACCTCATGATGATCCGTTACGATCACCGTCATGCCCAGAGATCTGGCATAAGCGATCTGCGCTTTCGCCGCAATGCCATTGTCGCAGGTCACAATCGTATCTCTGCCCTCTTCCCACGCCTCCTTGATCAGATTGTCGTTCAGTCCATATCCGTCATGAATCCGGTGCGGGATCACCGTATCCACATCGGCGCCGCAGTGTGATAAACCGGCAAGCAGGATATAGGCGGAACAGACTCCGTCGATATCGTAATCCCCGATAATGCGAATGCGTTTTCCTGCTTTGATCTGTCCGTGCAGGATCCCGGCTGCTTTCACAGCATCCCTGAGCCGGAAGGGATCATGCAGATCCTGCAGGGTACCATGCAGAAACCGGTCAATCTCTTCCTCTTCTACAATGTCTCTGTTGCGAATGATCCGGGCTATCACCGGATCTATCCGAAATCTCTCCGCTACCGCATTAAAATCCGCCTTCTTGGCAGATACCATCCACTTCGCCATATTTTCCTCCCTTCCAGAGCATTCTGTGCTGAAACCGCGGGCAGAATTTCAGATTCTGCTCTGCGATCAGAAGCCCATACCCGGCAAAAGGCGTCCTGCATACCGCAGAACGCCCTTCTATATCATAAGCCTTACGTCTATTTGGCCGCTTTAGCTGCTTTCTGTCCTACCTTTGTGCGGAGCACATACCACATCGCACCTGTCAGGCAGATGGACGAATACGTACCGCAGATGATACCTGCGATCAACGGCAGAGCAAATTCACGGATAGAAGACACACCGAATACTTCCAACGCCGCCACCATAAAGAAGGTAGTCAGGGAAGTGAAAATACTTCTGGACAATGTCTGGGAAATACTCTTGTTAACCAGATCCTGCAGATCCTCTTTGCTGCGCATCTCCTTCAAATTCTCACGGATACGGTCGAAGATAACGATCGTCGCATTGATGGAATAACCCACGATCGTCAGCATACAGGCAATGAAAGTATTGCCGACCGAAATCTTCACGATCGCATAGAAGGCAAGCACCACCAACACGTCATGTACCAGAGCCGCAACAGCGCTGGCGCCGAAACGGATATCCTTAAACCTAAACCAGATATACAGAAGCATCAGGACCGTCGCCACAACAATCGCCTTAACCGCGCCCGTCTGCATCTCCGAGCTGATCGTAGCGCTGATAGTCTCCGCTGTGATGCTGTCCTCAGCCACATTAAAGTTATTCACCATAACATCCGAAAATTCTTTCCGTTCCTCTACATTTAAAGTCCTGGTCTTGATGATCACCTGATTGGAACCTGCCACCTTCGTGGTCTGCACGTTGCCGTCCCCTGTAATCTTCTCGATCAAAGGCACGATCTGCGCATCAATCTCCTCAATACTCATATCCTCATTCAAGGTCATCGTCGTGGAAGTACCGCCCACAAAGTCGAGACTGTAATTAAGCGGCATACCCATTCCGGACTGATTGATCCCCATCACGACGAATCCGATCAGGATCACGCCGATCGAAAGACCGAAGAATGCCTTTCTCTTAGACAGGAAATTGATCGTCTTCTTTTCCTTGCCTACGCCATACGCCTTCTCACTCTGAACACCCAGCGCGTACAACACGTTGATCAGGAATTTCGTGACAAAAAGCGCCGTAAACATGGATAAGACAATACCCAGCATCAAGGTAATCGAAAAGCCCTTGATCGTACCGCTTCCCATCAGATACAACACGATAGCCGCGATAAAAGTCGTAATATTACCATCCAGAATCGCGGACAACGCCTTGCTGAAACCGATCTTGATCGACGACTGTACCGTCTTACCGGTAGCCAGCTCTTCTCTGATTCTGGCAAAAATAATCACATTAGCATCCACAGCCATACCGACTGACAGGATGATACCCGCAATACCCGGCAATGTCAAAGTCGCCTCAAATGCATAGAGCAGAATCACCATCAGCTCCGTATAGAGACATAACGCCAAAGCTGCTGCAAAACCTGATATATAGTAAACGGCGATCATAAAAACAACCACCAGCGCAAACCCAACTCCGGCAGCAATCAGGCTGGTATGGATTGCCTCAGAACCAAGCTGGGCGCCGACTACGTTGGAACGAAGCTCTTCCAATTCCAGTTTCAGTCCGCCGATACGGATCGTAGATGCCAGCTGTTCCGCTTCCGCCGGTGTGCTCTGTCCTGTGATGACCGCGTTACCGTCCGTAATCACAGCCTCTACACCGGGCACGCTGACGAATTCGTCGTCATAATAGATCGCGATCGTCTCACCGTTCTCGAAAGCCTTCTTTGTCGCCTCGGCAAAAGCCTGTTTGCCTGTTTCATTGAGTGTCAACGCTACCACATTCTGGGAATTACCCATGGAATCCTGCTGGGTTCTCGCCTGTGCACTGTCCACTTCCGTACCGGTCAGCACGATGGAACCGTCTTCCAGCATCTCGTCGATCGTCTTATTTAACATATGCTGCGGCACCATATTACCCTCTGCGTCTACCCCAAAAGTGCTGACGTAATTCTGATTGCCTTCGCTGTCCGTCTGCGCAATAAAGTACAGACTTCCTGGTTTGCCCAGTTCCTCCAGGATCGCATTGGCATCCGATACACCCGGGATCTCGATATTGATCCGGTCGGAACCTTCCTGATATACCTGTGCCTCCGTGCTGTAATTCTGTACACGCTGCTGAAGCTTGTAGATTGTATCATTCATGTCCTTGGCATCAGGATTCTCATCGCCTACCACCTGGTATGTGATGCTGACGCCACCTGCCAGATCCAGTCCAAGCTTAATACTTGACGCCGAACCGGACTTGTCCGAACCCACCCCGAAGACTGCCGTGTAGCCAAGCAGTCCCAGTATCAGGACAAATACGATCAGACTGACCATCGCTTTGTTTTTTTTCATAATGCTTTCTCCTTTTCCTCATCGGCAAGCGCCGCTTTTATCATGATCGCGCATTCCACGCGTTTCCTCTGCAGCTCACAGCCAAGGTCGTAAGCGCCGTCTATACTGCCGCTAAAATGATAGGCATTGGCAGCACATCCGCCGCTGCAGTAGAATTTCGCGAAACAGTCCCTGCATTTCTCCTTCGCGTACACATTGCAGGCTTTAAAAGTGTCCCTAATATCCGTGCGGGTGATTCCCTCATCCACATTGCCCATCAGGAACTCTTCCTGCCCCACAAACTGATGACAGGGATAAAGATCTCCCCAGGGCGTCACAGCCAGATACTCTGTTCCCGACCCGCAGCCAGACAGCCGCTTGGCCACACAAGGGCCACCTTCTAAATCTATCATAAAATGAAAGAAATTGAAACCTTTTCCTGCTTTTTTTCTACGGATATATTCCAGTGCAAGCTTGTCATACTCGGCAAGAATGGCCGGAACGTCTTCCTCCCGCAGCGCATACTCTTCCGTATCCGCCGCAACCACAGGCTCCACGGAGATCTGCTTGAATCCCTCATCCGCCAGATGTATGACATCCTCTGCAAAATCCACATTGTTCCGTGTAAAAGTGCCTCTGACATAGTAATTCATCTGGTTCCTGCTCTCGGCTGCCTTCTTATACCTGGGAACTACCTCATCATAACTTCCCTGCCCTCCCCTGTGCGGGCGCATCAGATCATGCACTTCTTTCCTGCCGTCAATACTCAGGACAATATTCGCCATCTCCCTGTTGGCAAATTCCAGAATCTCATCATTCAGAAGCACACCGTTTGTCGTCAGCGTAAAACGGAACTTCTTATGATAAGGTTCTTCCAGACTTCTGCCATAGACCACCAGCTCTTTCACGACCTGCCAGTTCAGGAGCGGTTCTCCTCCGAAAAAGTCCACTTCCAGATTAACCCGGCTGCCGGAAGATGCCACCAGGAAATCCAGCGCCTTCCTGCCAACCTCGAAACTCATCAGCGCTTTTCTGCCATGGTACTCTCCTTCCTCCGCAAAGCAATACTTACAGGCCAGATTACAGTCATGGGCAATATGCAGGCAAAGCGCCTTCACCACTGTCTCCCGGTTCTTAAACTCGCCGATATATTTCTCATAAATATCCTCGGTAAACAGCATCCCTGCTTCTTTCAGCTCCAGGATCTCCTCCATCACTTCCTGTAATGCCGTAACTTCCACCGGCTCGCTGCCGCTTTCTGCCAGTCTTCCTGCCACATAGGCCGTCAGGTTCTTCATGCCTTCCGTATTCTGCGCAAGCGCTTCTTCTGCCATCGGAATGACACGATATGTCAATTCATCCACCACGTGCACACAGCCGCTGTTAACATCCAGCACGATATTATATTCGTTACTCACATATTGATGTATCACGTTATTTCTCCTATACTTTATATCCCTACGCATAATAAGCAGCGATCACAAATCGCTGCTTACATCTCTTAATCTTTAATGTCTAAAGCTTACTGTAAACCGCGGCGCCTGACTATCTGGCTTTCTCACAGCTCTGGTTACCTACGGTACAGGATGTCTTACAAGCCGACTGACAGGATGTCTGGCATTCGCCGCATCCGCCCTTCTTCATGGATTCCTTTAAATCTCTCGTCGTCAAAGTTTTGATATGTTTCATACGTTATTTCCTCCTTATGTTTCATCCCAAATGAGACTTGATCCCATAACTTCATGTAGTATATCATACTTTTGACTGCCGGAAAAGCATTTTTAGAAAATTTTTTCGGTCATCTTTTTCGGTCATGACTCTCCTGTCAGCTGATCATCCCTCCCAGCATACCGCTGCCGGCACACAAAATAAACACCGTCAACATGTTTCCCGCCACATCCTGCGGTCCTCTGTTAACGATCAGGGATACTGCCACCAGGATCACATAATAGGCCGTGCCCATCGCCAGTCCCCACAAAAACTTTTTCTTGCCGGCACGCTTCCCGGACAACATCCCGATCAAAAATGTAACCGCGATATAAATGCCGATGATGCATATGGACACTATTTTTTCGGAAAGACCGAATCGGTACAGCATAAAAGCCAATAGCAGCAATAAACCCGCCGTCAGTATATATGCCGCCAGCATACACTTTGTCACAAAGACCGCCTTCTGCGTATAAATCTCCTTTTTTCCCATATTCCCTCCATTATTCCTGTAGATCTGCCAGACCTGCTCCCCCTTGTTACAATAATATATATTCCAGCCTCTGGAAAAACTTGACACATTATTGGGTTTCATAGTAAACTTACATCATGCGCAGCCTGCCGCCTAGCGGGCCGCATGGCCATCCATGCTGTGAAAGTCGAAGACTTTCATAGTAACTTACATAATTTATTACATAGTATAAGGAGTGAACATTTCAATTGGATACCACAGGTGTCATACAACTCGTATCGTTACTGATTCTGGTGCTGTTATCAGCATTTTTCTCATCTGCCGAGACATCATTCTCGACAGTCAACCGAGTACGGCTCCGTACTCTAGCCAGCGAAGATCACAAAGGGGCCATAAGGGTTCTTGGCATATTGGATCAATATGGCAAGATGTTAAGCGCGATCCTGATCGGCAATAATATTGTCAATCTGTCCGCTTCTTCCGTTGCCACGACCTTTGCCATCAGAACATGGGGCAGCCATGCCGTCGGTATCGTAACCGGCGTCCTCACGTTCATCATATTGATGTTCGGTGAGATCGTGCCCAAGACCTGGGCCATGCAGAGAGCCGAGCAGATCGCCCTGTTCTACAGCAGCATTATACGTCTGCTTATGACGGCTTTAACGCCTGTTATCTATGTCGTGGATCTGATCTCCAACTGGATTCTCCGCTTTATGCATATCAGTTCTGACGGCAACAACTTCAGCATTACCGAGAAAGAACTGAAGACCTACGTAGACGTAAGCCACGAAGGCGGTGTAATCGAGACCGAAGAGCGGGAACTGATCTACAATGTATTCGATTTCGGCGACACCGTAGCCAAAGATATCATGATCCCCAGGATCCAGATGACTACCGTACCGATTGAGGCGACTTATCAGGAACTGCTCTCCACTTTCCAGGCTTCCATGTTTACCAGGATCCCTGTCTATGAAGGTGATCCCGACCATATTGTCGGCGTAGTCAATATTAAAGATTTCATTCTGGTGAAAGATCCGGAGAAATTCCAGATCAAGAAGATTCTGCGTGACGCATACTATACCTATGAATACAAGAGCGTATCTGATCTGCTGATGGAAATCCGCGAGAAATCACTCAGCATCGCCTTTGTCCTCAGTGAATACGGCTCTACCGTCGGTATGATCACCATGGAAGACATGATCGAGGAGCTGGTGGGTGAGATCCGTGACGAATACGATGCGGATGAAGAAGAACTGATCCAGCAGATGACTGACGATCAGTATCTGGTGGTCGGCAGCATGAAGATCCACGATATCAATGACGCGCTGGATATTGAATTGGATTCCGAAGATTACGATTCGGTGGGCGGCCTGATCATCGAGAAATTAGAACGCCTGCCGCAGGATAAAGAGACGATCGTCCTGGAGAACGGCATCACCCTGCAGGCAGACGGCATTAAGGATAACCGTATCCTGAAAGTACTGATCACTCTGCCTGCTCCAGACGACGCAGATACGCCGGAAGCTCCTGAGGAGTCCTGATCATATGAAGATCCGCGGCGCCTGCGGCCAGCAGCTCCTCTTTCGTCCGAAACCCCCACAGTACGCTGATGCAGGGCATGGGCACATTGGCAGCAGTCTGCAGATCCACCTCTGAATCTCCTACATATACGGCATGTGCAGCATCTGCATTTAATTCGGCCAGCGCCTGACAGACCATATCGGGCGCCGGCTTTTTTCCTGCCCCGGGATGCTCTCCTATCGCAGACTGCACCCAGGCCGCAAAATATTTCCCATAAAGCTGTTTCACGGCGCCGTCCGGCTTATTGGAAACAATCGCCATCCGGTACCCCGCCCCATGCAGCTGTTCCAGCATCTTAAGAACCCCTTCATACGGCCCGGTCTTCTCCTCACAATGTTCCTGATAATGCTGCCTGAACGCATCAAGGATCTCTTCATAAGAACCATGCTCCGTGTCCTGCGGGATAGCGCGCTCGATCAGCTTCGCCGCACCGTTCCCCACAAAGGTTCTGATCTCCTCGATCGTATGCTCCGGCAGCCGAAACTGCCTCATTGCATGGTTGACACTGTCTGTCAGGTCTTCTAACGTATTCAGAAGCGTACCGTCCAGATCAAAAACTATGGTATCAATCGAATTTCTTATATTTACTTTATCTGTCATGACCTGCTCCATTTCTATTCTGCTCTCTGTTCATAATAAATTACCACCGCTTATCTCCTGCTCTCGGCCAGATGCATGACTGCCTCGATCTCCGCCCCGTTATCCGGCGCACTCTCTATCACTTCATGCTGTCCTTCCGGCGTGATCTTTCCGATCTGATTGCCCTCTTCCGTCTTCTCGAAGGTATAATAGAGGACTTCCTCCGTATCCCGCATCCACATCACGTAAGCCCGATAACACATCCCTTTTCTCACCGTATCCGCCGGCATATCGATTCTCGTCATCTGCATGTTGTCCGTGAGATTTAATGTCATCACGGAGAAGTCTCCCGGATTCACCGCCACGGCATCCTTCCTGCCTTCCGGATATGCTTCTCTGTAAAACTGCAGGATAAAGTCTCCTTCCTCCTTCTGCAGGCTGACAATCCCCTCTTCCTTCTGTGCAAACAGATACTTCGGCAAAAGGTGCATCACCACTCTGTTATGCACCAGATCCTGGAACTGCTTCTCCGTCAGCTTGACCGCCTTCGGCTGCTGCACCACGTTTCTGCGCTTATCAGCCACCTGCAGAATTTCCTTAGGCAGTACCACATTATGCGTAAAAGGATTCACCACGATAGTAGCTACCTGCTCCTGATTGCCCATTACCATTGCCACACAGGTAAAAAACGGCATCGCTACCACAGCCGGACTCTTCTTATCCTTAGGAATCTGAGGCATCGAAGTGAATACAGGAAATACCTGCTCTCCGTTCTCCTTCCGCAGCAGACAAGGCATGATCCTGGCATCCTTTGGCAGTTTAACCTGCCCGCCTTCCTGTATCTGCTTCTGCGCCTCCTGATCCAATCCCTGCGGCGCCAGCGTAGGAACCAGGACGACAGACTTCTCCAGAAGCTCCATGACCACCGCATACTTCTCCCGCTGCCTGTCCTTCACAAACTCTGCCACTGCCGTTTCCAGTTTCGTATTATCCAATCTATTCTCAGCCATTCTCTTCCACTCCATTTCTTTCCTTCAGATTTTGTTATAACTTTACTGTCAGTATAGCAAATAATAGGGTATCTGCCAATCCACCGCCTTATCTCTTCTATGCTTTCTTCCGGTCCGGCAGCTGTGCAAACAGGATCGCCATGGTCATCATAAGACATCCGAACAGCTCCCTGCGGCTCATAGACTGTCCCAACAGCAGAAATCCTGCTATGACCGATACCACGGATTCCAGGCTTAAGATCAGGGATGCCACCGTCGGATTCATGCCCTTTTGTCCGATGATCTGCAAAGTATAGGCCACACCGCAGGACATAATGCCCCCATAACAGATCGGCAGCCAGGAGATCACAATACTATTCAGATCCGGTGATTCAAACAAAAGACTGCAAAGCAGCGACAGGATACCACATACCCAGAATTGAATGCAGGACATCTTAACGCCGTCCACCTTCTGGGAAAAATGATCGATCACCAGTATGTGCAGCGAAAAGATAAACGCACAGACCAGCACGAGCGCATCGCCCTTTTCCAGCCGCATGCTGTCTTGCATGCACAACAGATATAATCCGGTCACACCGAAAATCACACCGATCCACACCTGCAGTCCCACCTTCTTATGCAGTAACAGGCCTAAGACCGGAACGATCAGAATGTACATCGCCGTGATAAAGCCTGCCTTGCCCACTGTAGTATACTGAATGCCAAACTGCTGAAAATTGCTCGCCGCAAACAGGATGAAGCCGCAGCACAGTCCCCCCGTCAGAAGCTGTCTTCGATCACTGCCTGCCGCCTGCTCTCCTCTCTCCTGCATGCCGGCAACCTCCTTCTCATCCGGCATATGCTTACCCTGCAGCCTGCCAAGCAGCGCTATACAGGGCAGCAGCACCAGGCCGCCCAATATGGACCTCGCGCCATTGTAGGTAAAAGGTCCCAGGTGTTCCATACCCGCACTCTGGGCTACAAATGCAACGCCCCAGATCACCGCCGTCAAAAATAACAGCAGAGACTGCCTTAATGTATATCCGTTCATTCCATACCTCCGTATCGTCTTTTGTATAAATATGAGCCGCCTGTTTCCACTCAAAAAAGTTACCTCTCAAGTGTATGAAAATGCTTCATTCTCCTTAAAGGTAACTCTCTTTGCAACCGTGAAATTCTTCTCTCTATTTGCTAAAAGACATATTCTTAAGCTGCTCGATTATTTCCATATCGTCCGCCGTAATTTTCAGATTCGAGTCAAAGCTCTCGCCCGCGGCAGTCGTCACCCTGACCTCTATGATGCTGCCCTCCCTGATCCCGTTCTGCGTCACTGCAGAAAGGAATTTGGGAAACTTGGGGTGATTCTTTTGAAAACGGCTCCACAGATTCATCATCTGAAAGAGCGCTGCCGGATTCTGCAGGTTCATCGTTCTTTCTCCTCTCAATCACTCTGGACACTTTACCGCTTCAATTCTTCCCGGTAAAACTCTTTAAAGTCCTCATATCCCTGTGCGGTAAGCTGTTCCTTCTGGAATTTCTTATTCTTATTCATACGGGCCACCAGGATCTGATTGCCGCTCTCCCGTTCTTTCTGAGCCTGTGAAATCACTTCGCACAATCTGTCCGAAGATAATCCCTTCTCCAAAAGATAAGCGATCTTCTTACCCGCTTTAGGAACCTTAAATCCGCTCTCCAAAAGCAGCAGGATGATGCGCTCAAAGCCAATGGAAAACCCGCAGGCCGGCACATCGTGCCCGGTAAACTTACCAACCATCTTGTCATACCTTCCACCGCCGCCGCAGCTGCCGCCAAATTCAGGCATGTCAATCTCGAAAATCGTTCCCGTATAGTAGGACATCCCCCGCACCAGCGTTGGATCAAATACCAGATCGAAGAAATCCCCCTTGGTCGCCTCCACGCTGTCCAGGATCTCCCGGAAACTCTCCATTACGCCCTCCGGAAGCGCCTGTTTCGTCTGCTCCACAATATATTCGATGGGATTGTCGGCATTCTCCAGTCCCCGGTAGAGCGTCATATAGCTGTCCACGCTCGCTTTGTCAAAACCGCTCTCCAGCAGTTCCGCTTCCACCCCGTCTGCACCGATCTTATCCATCTTATCCAGGATGATAAATACCTGATCGTAATCTTCTTCCGTAAAACCACTGCAGGATGCCATAGCCTTCAGGATCTGCCTGTCATTGATCCGTATCCTGAAATTCTTAAACCCCAGTCTGCCAAGCGTTGTCGTCGTGGCCAGGATCAATTCAATCTCTGCCAGATTCCCCGCCTCGCCCAGAATATCGATGTCACACTGCATAAACTGACGATACCGCCCTCTCTGAGGCCTGTCCGCCCGCCATACATTGCCCATCTGCAACGCTTTAAACGGCGCCGGCAGTTCGTTGGCATGATTAGAATAATACCGCACAAGCGGAACTGTCAGATCATAGCGCAGACCGCCGTCCACCAGATCATCTTCGCTCTGCGCCTCCTGCAGGCGCAGCTTCTCGCCCCGCTTTAAGATCTTAAAGATCAACTTCTCATTCTCGCCGCCTGCCTTACAGTTCAAGTTCGCAAGATTCTCCACACAGGGCGTCTCGATGGATGTGAAGCCAAAATTCCCATAAGTTTCCTTGATCACGCTGATGACATAATCACGGATCTCCATTTCCTCCGGCAGAATGTCCTTCATCCCGGTTACCGGTTTCTTACTGAGTGCCATAATTTCCTTCTTACCCTTCTATGCTATTTACTGGTAAGATTTTACACTTTTTGCAGGAAGTTTTCAAGGGTAAAATATTGAATGTTATTTCCCGCAGGCCATAAACTCCCATCTGCTTCCCCGGCAGCCCCAGTAGATATTGAAATTACTCAAAAAGGAAATCCCCTGCCTGTAAACATCGTTATCTTTCCACTGACTGGAACTGCCGTAATGCTTCGGGTCAAGAAGCAGACTTCCGCCGATTTGAGTCTGCTGCGCCGAAGCAGTCAGGAACATCATGGAAGAATATCCCTTCCTGCGGTTCCTGATCTCCTCCTGAATCCCCTGCGTATCTCCTTTGCCATTCCATGCATAATGTGAACTGCAATATACGAATCCTTCCGGCGGCGCCATATTCTCATCGATCATGCCACCCCTGACCGCACTCTGCGAATTCATCTGCCATACCCGGGCATCCCACACGCCGTTGTAAGTAATGCCGCCATCCAGCGTAAACTTGGTATTCTTCTCTACATACTTATAGTCCACATGTTCCACGCCATATTCGTCCGCCAGCTCATCCGCAGTATCCCGAAACAGCTGCTGCATCTCCTCACAGGCATAATACCAGTCTGCATTATAATAGACCGCCCCGCTGGAGCTCATCCCATTGCGCTCCATAAGCTCCTTCCCCTCTTTCTGATTCCGGGTGCACGCATTTCTGGTATTGGCTCTGCTGAAATGCTCATATAATCCGGCCAGATATCTCGTCGCAAGAGCCGTTCCGTCGCCGGTCCGCAGTACAGCCTTTTTCGTCCCCTGACTCTCTGCATTTCCTGCGCTCTCCGCCTTTTTCGCAGACGTCCCCACATAGTGATAGAAATACTCCTTGAAAATATCCTTCACTTCATCCCGGCTCAGTTTCTTGTCATAATAATCCTGCATTATCTCATAGGTCTCATAAAACATCCGGTTCTCAAGCGAGGCGATCCTGCTTCCTGACTGCGCTTTCAGCATATTCCTTATTTCTTCATAGTTATCTGCCGTCGGCGGGATCTTATAAGAATCCAGGGAAATTTCCACACAATCCTTGGCATAATATACCGTCTCCTGTCCCTTACCATTCTGATAGGAATAAGTCCTAAACAGAATATCATCCGGATTCCTTTCGCTTACCCTGCCTGCTCCGGCTTCTCTGTTCCCGATCTCTGCTATTGCCATACGCTTTCCCTCCTGCACATGTCCCGGTTCTCATCACTGTGTTATCCGTAATTTTACGCAGCAAACTGTTACTGCAAATAGTATCGGCGTGATTTCGTTCTTTCTGTACCTTTCTGCATGAACGGCGCTGCAAAAAGAAACTCTTCCCCGTGCAATGTCCGTCATCACACCAGAAAGAGCTTCTCTCACACATCTGTTCCACAGATGCCAAATCTTCTATTACCAATTATCTTCTAATCATATAATGTGAACAGCCAAATCACCACCCCAACGCCGCCAAGCAGCACCGCGCCGATCAGGAATGCCGCACCCAAAGCCATAAAGATATAGCGCGCACGTTCCTGCCAGGTAAAAGGCATATCCTCCCAGGGATTTTCTCCTGCCTCGCTGCCATCTTCTCTTCTAACGTCTTTTCTTCCCCCGCTCGAAGCCGGCGTACGTCTGCCGAACAGCCCAATGCCTTCCAGGTCACTCATATCAGCGACGGTACGACCGTCGTCCTCGAATTCATCCCGCCGCCCCATGGCTGCACCTCCACATCATTCTTATTACAATAGATACCCTTATACCGCTTATACGTCATCATACAGATGGCACACCACATAATGTCCTGGCTCGATCTCCTTCTGTTTCGGCTCCACTTCCTTACATTTGGCCATACAGTTGGCACAACGGGTATGGAACTTACAGCCGGAAGGCGGATTGGCCGGGGACGGAATACTGCCCTCCAGCACGATCCTGTTCATCTTCGCATCGGGATCCGGAACCGGAATCGCCGAGAACAGCGCCTTCGTATACGGATGCAGCGGATTCTTGAATATATCCTTAGTATCCCCGTATTCCACCAGATTACCCAAATACATAACGCCCACCGTGTCCGAGATATGTTCTACCACACTCAGGTCATGGGAGATAAACAGGTAAGTCAGATTGTATTTTTCCTGCAGGTCTTTTAACAGATTGATGATCTGCGCCTGGATGGAAACATCAAGCGCCGATACCGGCTCGTCACAGACCACGAACTCCGGATTTAATGCAAGCGCCCTGGCGATACAGATACGCTGTCTCTGTCCGCCTGAAAACTCATGGGGATAACGATCCTTATGGAAAGGCTGCAGGCCGCAGTGATCCATGATCCGGTCGATATAGTCGTCAAACTCTCCCTTCGCCGCCAGCCCATGTTCCCGCACCGCCTCACCGATGATCTCACCTACCGGCAGTCTCGGCGACAGGCTGGAAAAGGGATCCTGGAAGATGATCTGCATCTTCGTCCGCATGGCCCGCATCTCTTTGTTGGAAAGGTCATAGACCTCCTTACCGTTAAACAGCACCTGCCCGCCGGTCTTCTCCCCGGACAGGCGTAAGATGGTACGTCCCGTGGTGGTCTTGCCGCAGCCGGATTCCCCCACCAGTCCCATGGTTGTGCCGCGCCTTAAGTTAAACGTAACGCCGTCCACGGCCTTCACATGGCCGATGGTTCTGGCAACCATACCGCTTTTGATCGGAAAATGCTTCTTTAGCTCATTGACCATCAGAATATACTGCGGGTCATAAGTCACAGGGGTAAACTCTTTCTTTGTGGTATTTACATCCGCCATTTACTTCTCCCCCTTTCCGTCATAGAAACGATAACAGCTGACCTTATGGGTGGGTGACAGGCTGATCTCGCCGGGATATTCTCCCGCACAGCGCTCCACACACATCTCACAACGGTCTTTATAATAACAGTAATCAGGCATGTTAACAGGGTTCGGCACCTTGCCGGGGATCGAGTAGAGTCTGTCCACCTGCTTGCCGACCACCGGTTTCGACGCCATCAGGCCGATCGTATAGGGATGGCAGGGATTGGTGAAGATCTCCCGCACCGTTCCTTTCTCCACCACGCGCCCTGCGTACATGACTACCACATAATCCGCCATCTCTGCGATCACGCCCAGGTCATGGGTAATCAACATGATGGAGGAATTGATCTTGTCTTTCAAATGTCTTAACAGATCCAGAATCTGCGCCTGAATGGTCACATCCAGCGCCGTGGTCGGCTCGTCCGCGATGATGATCCGCGGGCTGCACGCAAGCGCCATGGCGATCATCACACGCTGCCGCATACCGCCTGACAGCTCATGCGGGTACATCTGATAGACCCCCTCACTGTTGGCGATTCCTACCATTTTCAACAGCTCGATCGTCTTCTCTTTGATGGTCTCCTTGGACTTGCCCTCCTCGTCATGCAGGGAGATGACCTCATCCACCTGTTCGCCGATGCGGAAGACAGGATTCAAGCTGGTCATCGGCTCCTGGAAGATCATGGATACATAGTTGCCGCGCAGCTTCATCATCTTCTCGTTGGGTGTTTTGGCAATGTTATACGCCTTGCCGTTTCCCAGATTCAGACGGATCTCGCCCTCCACGATCTGTCCCTGGGGCCGCTGGATCAGCTGCATCAGGGACAGGCTGGTCACGGACTTGCCGCAGCCCGACTCTCCCACTACGCCCACGGTCTTGCCGATGGGCACCTCAAAGCTGACGCCGTCCACCGATTTGACCGTACCGGCATCGGTGAAAAAGTAGGTGTGCAGATCGTCAAATTCCACCGCATTTTCCGGATTGTGCATGGTCGTCAGATACTCGGACTCAGGCACATTCTTCCGTTTTCTCTGTTTTTCAAACTGATTGGTGATACGTCGGTTTTCTTTGGATATCTTCCGGGACTCTTTCGCAGTAAGATATCCTTCCGGTTTATTTTTAGCCATACTCTACTTGCACCTCCTAGCGTTTCATTCTGGGATCGAAAGCATCCCGCAGGCCGTCGCCCACGAAGTTAAATCCCAGAACTGCCAGCGACAGACAGACGCCGGCCGGAATCCAGATAAACCAGTAATTGGTCAAAACATAGGAGTTCTTTACATCATTGATGATATTGCCCCAGGAAGCAAAGGGGAACTTCACGCCCAGTCCCAGGAAGGACAGGGTTGCCTCCGTCAGCATCACGGAACCCAGCTGCATCGTACAGGTAACGATCAGCTGCGGAACCACGTTAGGGATCAGATGCTTGAAGATCCGGCGGGATACCCGGATGCCGCAGGCTTCCGTAGCCGTCATAAACTCCTGCTCACGCAGAGAGAGGATCTGTCCGCGGACAAGACGGGCAATACCCGGCCAGCCCAGAATACCGAGGATCAGCATCAGATACAGCATACGCAGCTTCGGGTCCACCCGCATACCGTCCATAGCCGCACCGAGGATGATGATCAGGGGCATTGAAGGGATACAGTAGAAAATATCCACGATACGCATGATCAGGTTATCCACCCACTTGCCGAAATATCCTGAGAGCCCCCCCAGAATCACGCCCAGCAGACACTCAATGACCACGACAATGAAACCGATGATCAGGGACACTCTGCCGCCGTACATCAGACGGGTCAGCATATCCATACCGTTCGTATCCGTACCCAGCGGATGCTTCGCGGAAGGCGCCTCATACTGGCTGTACACATAAGTCTCCGTCTCCTGCATAACGGACCAGATCTTGGTGCTGGCGTCATAAGTGATCGTATAGTTGTGCTCTTCGCCGTCCTCGCCCGTGTAGGCGAACTCCGTACCCTCGGCATCCAGCACCTGCTCTAAACTTTCCTTGAAAGCTCTGGGGATAACGACGCCGTTCTCCTTCGACTGCACGACAAAGCGACTGATATAGCCAAGCACTTCCTCGCCCTGTAAGATGTTGCCGTCTTCGTCCAGTGTAAACTCCGTACCGTCCGCCGTGAAACTGCCCGTGCCGTCATTGGTATACAGCTTAAGCGCCTCATATTTCACGTTAAAGGCCGGTTCTTCTTTATTATCCTCAGCATTTACGATATCCTTATAGGCGATGGCGATCACGGAACCGTCCACGGAAACCGAATAGAAATCCTTCCCTTCCTCCGCCACGCCATAAGTCACGTCTTTATAATCAAACTCCGCCTTGCCCATCATCTGCGCCATCAAAAACTGCGCCTGCGCTGCCGAGCCGAAATCAGCGCCCTCGGCCGAGACATAACGGAAGTCTTCATTCTTCGTCACACCTACGTATTCTTTTTCCATATAAGTATAGGTATAAAACTGTTCATCCTCACGATAGGGGGAGATCATACCGCCCACAAAAGAAAACAGGAACATGATCGCAAGGATCACAAGCCCCAGCACTGCCAGTCGGTTGCGGAAAAACCGCTTCACCACCAGTGCACCGGGAGAGAGTGTCTTCACACGCCGGTCATCATTCAAAGAGAGAGTTTCTCCGGAAGTGCCGTTCGCCTGTTCGTTCGGCTTATTCATATCAGACATATCCATACTCCTCCTTCCTATGCGATCCGCACGCGGGGATCTACCACGGCATACAATATATCGGTGAGCAGGTTGCTCGCCAGTGTCAAGACAGCAATAAAGGTCATATAGAACATGGTAAACGGAATATCACCGATGATCATGGACTGATAGGATGTAAAACCAATACCCGGAATGGAGAACAACGTCTCCGTGATCAGCGCACCGGTAAAGAATCCGGGCAGAGATCCGCCGATGATCGTCACCAGAGTGACCAGTGTATTACGAAAAGCATGTTTGTACACAACAGTATGTTCACTTAAGCCTTTGGCTCTCGCCGTCCGTATGTAATCGGCGTTCAGAACCTCAAGCATATTGGTTCTCGTATAACGCATCAACGGACCGATGGACGTGATCACAAGTGTAGCGATCGGCAGGACCAGATGATGCGCCTTATCCATGAACTGCCCCCAGGAATCGAGCTGGGCGTAAGTACGGCCTACGAGACCGGACACATCGAACCACTGCAGATTCACGGCAAAGACAAGTTTCAATAGCGTTGCAAAGAAGAAAGGCGGTAACGATATACCAAGCAGCGCACCCGCCGTGATCACATAGTCTGTTCTGGAATACTGTTTGGTCGCAGCAATGATACCGAGCGGTATCGCGATCAGAATCTGCAGCGTAAAAGAGATCGCTGACATCACAAAAGACAACCAGATCACGTCATGGAACTTCTGGATCACCGGAACCGTAAATTTCCAGCTGTCCCCGAAATTCCCCCGGGCAAAGTCTCCCAGCCAGGTAAAGTACCCGGCAATAATACCCTTATCCAATCCGTACGATGCATTCAGCTGTGCGATCCATTCTTCATAAGGCTTCGCACCCGGCGCGGTAGCCAGCTGCATGGCCATCGACTCCACATAGGAAGCCGGCAGGCAGCGCAGAACGGCATAGATGATCAGCGTCACGCTGAAAAGGATAAGGACTGATAACAAAATGCGCTTGATGATATAGGTACGCACAACTATCCCTCCTTCTTAAAAAAATTCCCTGCCCCAACGGAGCAGGGAATAAGTTCATGTTATTATTTCATTTCCAGATTGTATACTTCCTGCTGCCATGACAGATAAGGCGTCATGTCGGTCGGAAGCGTATCTCTGTTCACGCGCTCGGTAGAGAGCATTACGCACTCGGAACGCTGGTATACAGGAAGCTCTACGCCCCAGTCCATGATGATTTCCATAGCCGCTTTGTACAGACCCTTACGATAAGTCTGGTCTGTGGACAGACGTGCTGCCTCGATCATCTCATCCAGCTCTGCATCATTGATCTGATAGTAGTTGGTAGAACCGTCGCTGTGGTACAGCTGGAACATATCCGGATCAGTACTTGCCTGCCATGCCGCACACCACATATCCGCCACACCTGTCTGGTAAGAAGCATACAGGTCACTTGCATTCGCAAGGTCATTGACTGTCAGTGTGAGACCGATGGTGCCCAGCGCATCGCTGGCATTCTTTAAGATCAGGAAAGTAGGATGGTCGCCTGCGCCGCCTGCGCCGATGTTCACCACATACTCCATCTTCGCTCCTGCGGGAGCTGCCGTAACCTTACCGTCTTCTACGGTATAGCCTGCTGCCTCCAGATAGCCAAGCGCTGCTTCCAAAGCTGCCGCGTATCTGTCTTCTGTGGACATACCCTCTGTGTAGATCGGATTGCCTTCCACGTCTACAGAGTAAGCCAGCTGATAACCGTCGTCCGTAACCTGAGGCGCTGCCCAAGATGTATTGGAGATCGGGTAGTTGATCACGGATGCCGTATTGCCGTAGTAGGAATCGATACCCTCATCGCGGTAAGCGGAGATCACGGTCGCGATCGCTTTACGCAGGTTACGGGACTCCTCGGAAGAACCGTCCTCGCCAACCTTCACGTTGTTCGCCGCAAGACCTACATAACCATAACCGCGGTAGTCGATCAGGCGGGTAGTGATCACATCGCCGTCCAGATCCGCATTACCGCCGTTAAGATCGGCAACCTGGTTTGCCACGTCTGTGGAATAACTGGGATCTGTGATATCCATCGTACCTGCCGTGATACCTGTTACCTTATCTGCCTCTGCAGACTCCATGAAGTTCAGGTGCGGAATCTTCGGTGCGCCCTTGAAGTAATCCGGGTTTGCATCCATGTAAACAACACCGTTGGAGTAATCCTTGAAGATGTACGGGCCTGCGCCTAACGGCTTTCCGGTCTTCTCCTTCACGCCGGACAGGTCACCCTTCGGGAAACCGAAGCTGTTGTTCTCATAATCATACAGGCTCTCGTCACCATAGTAGTGCATCGGTGAGATCGGAATCTGCAGCTGATAGATCATAGTCGCATCAACCTTATCCGCTACCACACGCATGGAGTAATCACCTGTACGCTGGATACCGGAAACGTTCGGAGCGGACTCGCCGGTCTCAACACCAACCTGGTAAGCTGCGTCAAGCAGGCTCCAGATCGTAACGCCGTCTGCCGCTTCTGTCTCGGACAGTACATTGTAATCGCCTTCATATTTTTCTAACATGGCATCGAAGAAATCCTGAACGGTAGCGCCTTCCGGCAGTCCCTCGAATCCCCAGTTGGGAGCGATCGTCTCTACCGGATCGCCTTCTGCCGCATAACCGTTGGCGATACAGTAATCCAGGATTGCCTGTGCGAAGCCCTGCTGCGCTGCCGGGAAGTCTGTCTCCCAGAATGCCTTCTGCGTCGCTTCATCCCAGTTCGTGAAATCCGTATTGTCCTGTCCTGCCTTTACCAGCAGGCTGTAGAGCGGCTCCATACCGCTGCGGTATGCCTCGATACCCTCGATTGCCGTGGAGTAAAGAGTCGAGTTACCGTCATAAGTAGGATCCAGGAACACATACATACCGAAGATAACGTCGTCGATATCTGCGGTCGTGCCGTCTGTGAACTTGATGTCGTCACGAATCGTCATATCGTAGAAAACAGTGCCGTCTTCGTTCTCTGTGATCTCGATATTAGACGCCGTATAATAAGTATAGTCTGTTCCGTTGTAGGAACGGGTCTCTCCTTCGATACCGTTCAGGATCGGATTACCCACACGGTCAACTTCCAGCGTGTAAACACGGACCATCTCGTCGATCATCGTGTCATTGGCTGCCAGAGAGAAATACGGAGAGAACTTACCCTCCAGACCCTGCTCTACGCTGGCTACCAGTGTATCATTGGCAGGCGCTGCCGCAGAATCAGATTCCTCCGTCTCGGAAGCGTCGCTCTCTTCCGGCGCTGTCGTCTCTTCCCCGCTGCTCTCAGCAGGCGCTTCATCAGTTGCCGGAGCGTCGCTTCCGCCGCCGCAGGCAGTCAATGAAAGTACCATCGCTGCGGAAAGCAGTAAGGCTACATGTTTCTTCTTCATTGAAAAAACCTCCCTTTCTTAAGTGCTTCTTATTTTTCCTTATATATTTTACATAAGATTATCTTTCTCGTCAAATAGAAAGTGACAAATTCCATAAATTCTCTGGGTTTTCCTCTTCTTTTGCCTGATTACAGACTGCTCATTTGGCTGTTTTCAGGACTGCCAGATATCGGTCACCTTACACCGCCCTGCTGCAAATGATGCTGCAATCTGCACAGCACAGCAGACAAAGCATACCACTGCACCTTGTCCGCCGCCGCCCCGCACCATAAAGATAAACAGCCCAAGCGCCGTAAGCGCTGCCCCTGCAAGGGGCAATACCGTACGGAAATGGTAACAGGACACGCTGCGCTCATAGACATAGTCACGCAGCGGATTGCCGCCAAAAGTCATGTTCCCCAGCGTATAGACAAGCAAAAAATCGGACATAAGCCAGAATACATAGGGTATGATAACATAAAAAGTATTCTGCAGACCGGCCGTTGTCACGAAACCGGGAATCAAAACTGCCAAAAGCATCACCGCCAGCAGCATCCAGAGCTCAATAAGCATCCGCCGGCGCCGGGCAGGATCGGCATGCCACATCTTCCCGGCATAGACATAGCTGCCGTCCGGATTTTTGACAAAATCACGCAGATAGCTTCTTTTATTCTTCCGATCCGCCTCTCTGTTATCCTGTTTCCGGTCCTGTCTTTCCTGTTGTGCCATTTATCAGTCTCCGTTTGTCTGTTCTAATCTATCCAGAAATCAAATCTCTTTAAGACAACCCTTCCAGATCATATTCTTCCAACCACTTTCGCGCTGCCGCACATACTTCCTGCAAACACTTTTCCTCGAAAGGATCGTCCAGGCCGGCATTCTCCAGAAGCTTGGTGAATACGGCGCTGCCGCCCTGCTTCGTATAGGCCATGTAGTTCTCCCATGCCGCCTGCGGATCTTTCTGAATCCTTGCCCAGAACTGCAGCGCCACGGTCTGTGCCAGACAGTAATCAATATAATAGAAGGGACGGTCATAGATATGATGCTGTCTCTGCCAGCCTTCACCGTCCGCATAGAACGGAATCTCACCATCCAGACGCATCCACGGCATATAAACGCCAAGCAGTTCCTTCCACAGCGCATGGCGGTCAGCCGGCGTCATATCCGGCTGCTCAAATACCCTGTGCTGGAAATGATCCACCATCGTACCATAGGGAATGAAAGTCAGGGCATCGGACAGGTGGGAATAATAGAACTTGCGCGTATCCTCTCCGAAGAAGCCTTCCGCCCATTTCCAGGCAAAGAATTCCATGGACATGGAATGCACCTCACACGCTTCCAGGGACGGCCACACCGATGCCATTGGCACACGGTCTCTGTTCATCCATGCCGCGAAGGCATGTCCCGCCTCGTGAGTCACCACCTCCACATCATGCTGCGTACCATTGAAGTTTGCAAAGATAAACGGCACCTCATAATCCGGAATGCTGGTGCAGTAGCCGCCGCCTGCCTTGCCTTCCGTCGAAAGGACATCCAGCAGCTCCCCGTCCAGCATCATGCGGAAGAATTCGCTGGTCTCCGGACTCAATTCGTCATAGAACTTACGTCCCTGCGCCAGAATATCGTCCGGTGTGCCCACAGGTCTTGCGTTGCCGGAACGGAATGCCAGCGCATTGTCTGCAAAGCTCATAGGATACTCCTTACCCAGACGCTTCGCCTGCTCCTTATAGATTTCGGCAGCTACCGGAACAAGATATTTCACCACCGCGCTGCGGAACTTCTCCACATCCTCCTTCGTGTAGCAGTTGCGCATCATCCGGTAATAACCAAGTTCCGTATAACCGTCATAGCCGAGTTTGCGTCCCATCTTATCCCGCAGATGCACAAGCTCATCATAGAGACGGTCAAGATCCGCCTGATGATCCTTATACCACTGCCCTTCCGCCTTCCATGCGGCAAGACGGCGCGCATCATCCGGATCGGACTTAAAAGGCGTAATCTGGGAAAGCGTGTAGGTTCCCTCCTCGAAAGGAATCTGCGCTGATGCCAGCAGCTTATTATATTCCTGCTTCAAGTCATTCTCCTGCTGTAATTCCTGGATAATCTCCGGAGAAAAGGTCTTTAACTCCATCTCCGTATTTAAAAACATCATATTACCGTACTGCGCCTCAAAATCCGGGCGGAACGGACTATCCAGCATCGTCAGATTCCACGCCTGCAGATCCTCTTCCATCTCGGGCATGGCTCCGCTCCAGAACTTCACTTCCTCATCGTAGAACGTATCCCGGGTATCGATGTCATGCCGGATATGAGCCAGTGTGGCCTGCGTCTCGATCTGTTTCACCAGCGTCTCCTTCTCGAGGAAGATTTCTCTGGCGGCCGCATAGTCCGCCGCCTCCTTCAGGCGCGCCGTCAGCGCCGCCAACCGCTTCCTCAATTCCTGTACGTCAGGACGGGTATAAAGCATTTCGGAAAATTTCATGATCTGATTGTCCTCCTTTTATGATCTTATGATTTATTGTATCTTTTGCACAAATTGATGATGCCTGTCATGCGCGCATGGATAATTCATAATCGCAGATGACAGGCATCATTATACCATATCCGGAACAATTTCCCAATCCCAAAATACTTAAAACAGAAATTATCCGGCCGTTATCAGTGCAGGAAGCCTGAAACGCTTCTCAAGCTATACACCGGAATAGGCCGCAAACCCGCCATCGATCGGCAATACCACGCCCGTGACCGCACTGGCAGCCTTTTCATCACACAGGAAAAACACACCGCCCAGAAGCTCCTGCGCTTCCACGAAACGTCCCATCGGTGTCCCGCTTAGAATCTTACGCGCCCGCGGTGTCGGCGTCCCATCCTCCGCAAACAGCAGCGCCCTGTTCTGATTGGACACCAGAAAGCCCGGCGCAATGGCATTACAGCGGATTCCCGTCCCGGCAAAATGAGTTGCCAGCCATTTGGTATAATTGGAAATGGCCGCCTTGGCCGCAGAGTAAGCCGGAATTTTAGTAAGCGGTGTATAGGCATTCATGGACGAGATATTCAAGATGCAGCCTGTCTTTCTTTCCACCATGTCCTGTGCAAAAACCTGTGTCGGGAGCAATGATCCCTGAAAGTTTAACTTGAACACAAAGTCCACCCCGTCTGCATCCAGATCAAAGAACGTCTTCTGCCCACAGACTGCCTCATGCTGATATTCGTTATCCGTAGTGGCCCGGGGATTGTTGCCGCCCGCGCCGTTTATCAAAATATCGCAGGGCCCCAGATCCTTCCTGACCTGTTCCCGCACCTTCCTAAGCGCTTCCACATCCAGCACATTGGCCTGATATCCTTCGCAGATATAGCCCTCCGCCCTGCACTCTTTGGCCAGTGCCTTCACTGCCTCCTCATTCAGATCAAGAGCCGCCACCTTCGCGCCTGCCTGCGCAAAAGCACGCGCCATCACACCGCAGAGCACGCCGCCCGCCCCGGTGATCACAACTGTTTTTCCCGTGAAATCAATCTGCAATCGTAGTTCCATGATCATCCTCCCAAACCTTTCATCCTGTTGTCTCTTTCCTACATCCCTTTACAATGTCTCCTGCAGCTTCTCCAGCATATCCCAGCATCCCCACAGATACATAATCCCCAGCGCCCTGTCATAGAGTCCATAGCCCGGCCTGCACTGCTCGCCCCAGATATGACGGCCATGGTCCGGGCGCACATAGCCGGTATAGCCGCAGTCATGGTAAGCCTTCATAATATTCAGGATACCCGTATCCCCGTCGCAATCCCGATGGGAAGCCTCCGTGAAGTCGCCGTTTGGATAATGGCGCACATTCCGGATATGTGCAAAAGCGATCCTGTCACAATAAGTACGCACAATATCCGCCACATCGTTCTCTCTGTTGGCTCCCAGCGAACCGGAACACAGGCACAGACAGTTATATTCATCATCTACCATCTTGAGAAACTGCCCGATGGATGCCTTGTCGCACAGCAGCCTCGGCAGCCCGAAAATATCCCATGGCGGGTCGTCCTGATGGATGGCCATTCTGATTCCCGTCTCATGGCAGGTCGGCATAATGGCTTCCAGAAAATACTGCAGATTCTCCCACAGCTTCTCTTTCGTCACCGGACGGTAGGCCGCAAACAACTCATCCAGTCTTGCCATTCTTTCCGGTTCCCAGCCCGGAAAAGTCATGCCGCGCAGATGATGCAGGATATAGTCCGCCATCTCCTTATAGTCATCCTGGATCCTGTCTTTCTCATAGAACAACGCCGTAGAACCATCCTCCAGCGGATGAAAAAGATCGGTCCTCGTCCAGTCAAAAATCGGCATGAAATTATAGGTGACTACCTTCACCCCGAATTTCGCAAGATTGCGCAGCGTAGTCTTGTAGTTCTCAATATACCAGTCTCTGGAAGGCAGCCCGATCTTAATGTCGTCATGGACATTGACGCTTTCCACCACTTCCATATGAAAGCCGGCGCCCTCAATCCGACGTCTTACCTTCTCGATCTCCTCTACCTCCCACACATCTCCTGCCTGTTTGTCATGCAATGCCCAGACAAGCCCGGTTACGCCCGGGATCTGCCGGATCATCTCCGGTGTAATGCTGTCGTTACCGTCCCCATACCAACGGAATGTCATCTGCATATGCGTTTCCTCCTTCCTTTTTACCAACCAAGCCCTGACAGCCAGTCATTCACCTTGTCCTCCCGCTGTTTGTCTGTCAAGGCCGATGCCTGCGCTTTTTCATCCTGCTCCATCGTCAGTTCGCCGCGAATGCGGCCGTCCAGCAGATACAATATCCTGTCGCACTGGCTCGCGACCCCGCTGTCATGGGTCACCAGCAGAACGGCCGTCCCCTCCCGGTTCACCCTGATCAGCTCCCGCATCACTTCCTTCGCCGCACTTCTGTTCAAAGCGCCGGTAGGCTCGTCGGCAAACAGGATCTCCGGGGCATTCATCATGCTCCGGCAGATGCAGGCCCGTTGAAGCTGCCCGCCGGAAACCTGTGTGATGCTGCGCTCCTCCAGGCCGGAAATAGACAGCTTCTGCATCAGTCCGATGGCTGTCCTCATAAGCTCTGCCTTCGTTCTTCTGTCCCTGCCCCGCCTCCTATTCGCCTGTATGGCCGGCAGCAGGATATTGTCCAGGATCGTAAGCCGCGGCATCATATTCATCTGCTGGAACACGAATCCCATCCGATGAAGCCGCAGCTTCGCCTTTTCGTCTTCCGAAAGTCCCGTCACTAACGTATCCCGCAGCCAAACCCTGCCGCCCGTCGGCTGGTCCAAACCCGCCGTATTGTATAACAACGTGGATTTACCGGAACCGGACGGTCCCATTACCGCCAGCATTTCTCCCCGTGCCATCTCAAAGGAAATCCGATCCAGTATCCCCTCTTTCTCAAGATCCTCTACTCTCAATATGGTTTCCATCGCCACCTCCCTGCCGGAGCCCTGCCGGACCGCCGGCCGGAAGCCCTGTCCCCGCTGTGCATCTGTATATAATCAGGAACCTGTGCGGTGTCCATCAGATCGTCTATGGCTCCCGCCAGAGACGAAAGGAGCAGTACGGTGAGAGCTAACAACATCGCCGAAGCTGCCATGAAAAAAATCGTACCACCTTCCAACAGTTTGTTTTGTCTCATACCTGCCCCTATCCCCTTCATAACGCTTTCCACTGCTTATCTATAGTGTAACTCATATTATCCTAAAACGCATCAATAATATTTTCCGCCATCAACCTGTCAAATTCCGCAGTTTCTCTGACAAAGGCGAATTCCTCGCCGTTTACCAGATCTCTAAACAGTGTATCCTCTATCTTCTTTGAGAAAGCCGTGTTGTCCCGGCCGTCCAGATGACGATAAAGCGGACTTTCCTGCGGCTTCCAGCATTCTTTCATGGCCGGCAGCATTTTGGCCAGGACAGACAGACACCTATCACTGTCCCGCAGTGCTGCGGCCAGCTGCATCTGTGCGGTATAGGCGACCCATTTTACCACATGGCACTGTTTGGAAATCGTTTCATACAGATCGGCATAAAATACCGCGTCTTCCTGCCGTTCCTCCTTCAAGGCAATCTCCATCATATTCATCAGCGCCGTCTGTATTCTCGTAACACCGCTTAACACTCTGTGTTCCCATAGTTTCATTGCCTCCTCATACTTTCCCTGATGCGTGTAGAGCACCGCCAGCTGTTCTTCCTGATCCATTCTGGAAAAGGGCAGGCTCCTGATCAGCTCCTCCGCCTTCGCAAAGTCGCCCCTGTTTCGATTGTAAGAGATCAGCATGACGATCGCAGTCTCTCTGATCTCCGCCGTTTCACTTTTCGATAAACGCAGATAGAAACCTTCCAGAACATTCTTATACCGCTCCTGCTGCGGCACATCGTACAGAAACAGCGCTCCTTCCAGATAATAAGTCAGAACATGGAGCAGCTTATCACAGGTCGGATATTCCTGGATCTTATCCAACGCCATTTGAAAAGCTGTCTCATATCCCTGCTCCTGCGCCGTCTTGTCAACCACATTCATAAAATGCTCTATCTCAATCTCGGTCAGATCCTCCTGAAAGGACAATAATGTGTTAATATCCGTCCTAAGCAGCCGGGCTAACGCCGGCAGCAGCGTAATATCCGGATAAGTGACGCCCTTCTCCCATTTATGGACCGCCGGAGACGATACCCCCAGACACGCCGCCATCTGCTCCTGCGTCATTGACAATTCTTTTCTTCTTTCCCGTATAAACTGATTGATCTTCATATCGCACCTCTCCTCGTATAATAAGTTTGTAAGCAAGAAAAACAGCTTACAGACTTATTCTTTT
>CANRZW010000034.1 GCA_947644545.1 uncultured Lachnospiraceae bacterium | reverse complement strand
AGGATAATCAGACATATTTTATCCACCAAACAAGCCTGAATGGAGAATATTTAGACGATGGATATTTAGTATCTTTTCATCCATGAATTATTTTCTGCAAGAGTATTATAACAGTTATGATCCAGTATATTACCGCCGTTCATACGATTTTCTTCATTCTGCTATAAAAACAGAAGCCAAAGTAGTAGGCAATAAGGTAGTTGCATCTGTATATATCGATACGGATTCCAATGTGCGGAATTCAGAACGAACCGCATAAAGCCTTACATATTTGCTGAAATCTTATATGAGATGGCGTTGTATTACAATGGTGCCCTTCTATGTATTGAACGTGCAAGCGCAGGAATTACCATTATAGAGAAAGTAAGGGATACTTATAAATATGTGAACATGATGCGGTACAAATCTTTTGATGCAAAGGGTAAGACGGTCAGAAAGTGGGGATGGGAAACTTCACTGAGCAGTAAACCCAAAATGATAAACAGTTTCGTTGAATTATTTGAGACAGGCTGTCTGTTTGATTGGAGATCCTTAGATATTTATTTTAATTTAGTCCTGTTTTTTGCTTTGGTAATATCCAAAACATATCATAGTCCAAATCCCAGGCACAGCTGCATATCCGGCATTTACTTCTCCATGATTATCAAGTACATAACAACCACCTATAAATGTTAAAGTCAGAAAAACAATTCCTAAAATCAAAGCTATTTTTTGGAACCGTCCTATCTTTTCTATAAGAATGACTTTTCCTATCATGCAAACGGCCAATAATACAAGCGTTAATAATCCATTTATCAAAAGGCCAGTATACCATGGAGCAGATTGCATAGCATATAAATATGGATATTTTCTAAAATGCCAGTATTTATATAGTCCTGAGCAAATGAACATACCAATAAACGAACCCATGATAATATTTAGTATCTGATTTATCTTCTTTTTCATGGCTATTCTCCTCAAAAAAATCTTTTATATCATACTATATTTTACTGCATATTTCAATGTATGTAAAATCTTGAGTTTCCCCATTTTTTCAACTTCCTCTATTTACGTCTGAATAAAATGAAAATGCAAAAACACGGTGTCTTTGTTATAATGAATCACCACAAACAACCATAAAAAGGAGTGTTCAGTGTAAAATGAGCTGCATACCGGTACGTCTTTGGGAATTCCCATCCAAAGAGCTGGTGCTGACAGTCATATATGGCTTTGGGAAAGAGCCCATGCTTCTGCTGTCAAAATAGGAATGATTGCTGATTTGGGAATGTGGTATTTGTGTTGTGGGGAAGGGATTTGTGATGTGTGGATTCCTGCAGGCAGGATTCTTGCACTATTTTACTGCATTCTTCTGAACGAACATGGAAAATACAGCAATATTATAATTATATTGATGACTTATGCTGTTAAGGAGTGTGCGAAACGATCCGATATAGTGTATAGGGAAATTCTTGGTACATTTGAGGAAAGGGATATAGTAGGGTGAAGCTATATGGTAATCAAGCATAATCTGACTGCAATGAATGCAAACCGTATGTTTAATCTGACCAGTCTGAGCCAGGCGAAATCTACGGAGAAATTGTCTTCAGGATATAAGATCAACCGTGCCGCAGACGATGCGGCGGGATTGTCTATATCAGAGAAAATGCGTCGACAGGTGAGAGGTCTGACACAGGCGTCCGCCAATGCTGCAGATGGTATTTCCTGTGTGCAGACGGCAGAGGGCGCTTTGGGCGAGGTTCATGACATGCTGCAGCGCATGAACGAATTGGCAGTCAAGGGAGCGAATGGAACGCTGACGACGGCCGACAGAAGTTATATTACGATGGAAGTCAGGCAGTTGATGAGCGAGATCGACCGGGTACAGTCAACGACGACGTTTAATGAGCAGAATCTGTTGGATGGCACTTTTCAGAATAAGGGCCTGCAGGTGGGAGCGGAATCAGGACAGCATATTGCCATTACAATAGGTAACATGTGTACGAATGATCTGATTGCGAGCGCTCTGGCGAAGGGAATCTTTTATCAGACGAATAATGACAGTGACAGATGTAAAGTGACGGATACTCCGGATCCGAATCATGCAGGTTATCCACAGGGGGTAGTTGCCTATTGGGTTCCCGGCACCGGCACGACGTTTGCCAAGCAGGAATATTGGGACAAGAGTACGGTTGAGCCGTGGGGATCGCCGGGGCATTCACATCTTCTGGGAGCTTATGATCTTACCGTATTTCACAGCTTTTCTTATGATGCGATCACAGACGAGAATGTGAAGAACAAGCTTACGAATAATTATCTGGCCAATACTACAGGCGGCACGGAAGAAGCTATGGAAGACAAGATTTCGGATGTTCGCTTTTTCCAGGCGTTGAACGCTTTTGCCAAGAGCGCAATCACGGATGTATCGGAGGCGCGTTCTGATCTGGGCGCGATTCAGAACCGTCTGGAGCATACAATCAGCAACCTGGATAATATTGTAGAGAACACGACTGCGGCGGAATCTGCGATCAGGGATACGGATATCGCAACGGAGATGGTCAGATATGCCAACAATAATATCCTTATGCAGGCAGGCCAATCCATGCTCGCACAGGCCAATCAGAGTAATCAGGGGGTATTATCCTTGTTGTAACAATGATTTCCGGTCTTTTTAATAAAAAGAGATTGAAGAAAAAGTAAATATTGGATATAATGATAGCAAATGCTGGATACCAATTTTTGATATCCGCATTTGCTTTTTGTTTCAGACTAATCAGGTAAAGGGGAGAGGAAAGAAATGAGTAACAAGGAACAGGAAGCTAACAACAGGAGAGTGGATCACGGGTTAGATATGGGAATAGCAACGCTTACATCGGTTCGTGCCAGAATCATATTTATGGCTATGGGCTCTATCGTGATCGTAGGCATGACGCTGATCGCTATTTTCAGTTCTTTGTCGAGCAAGCAGTTTAAGGATATGGTAGTCTGCTATATGGATGATATCGCGGAGTCCTACGGAAAGACGATGAATCTCAGGGTAGCCGATCTGGCAAAAGAGGGAATGGAACCGGATACAGCATTCTGGGAAGAACTGGCAGGCGGTGTGAACATCATGGATCTTGACGGTTCCTACGCGTATATTGTAGACAGTAACGGGATTATGTGTTATCATCCGACGGCCAGTAAGATCGGAAGTCCGGTAGAGAACGAGGCGGTAACCGGTGCGGTAGCACAGATACAGGCAGGCAATATTCCACAGGAAACGGTTTCCGTGAAATATATTTATAATGGTGAGAAGAAATATGCCGCCTATAGTGTGACGGAAGACGGCGCTTACATATTTGTCATCACGGCGGATGAAGATGCAGCCATGAAATCTTCCGGTGGTGAGATGAAGTCTTCGGATGAAATTTTCTGGACGTGTATTTTCTGGGGCTGTATTACGATGCTGATCTGTATGGTGGCAGCGTTTTTCTGCTGTAACGTGATCGTGAAACCACTCAGACATATTGCGGAGATTGCGATGAAATTTGCCGGTCTGGATTTCAGAGAGGATGAGGGTCAGAAGAAGCTGAGTGAAAGAAAGGATGAGATCGGCGCGATCAGCCGGGCGGTTGATACTTTGCGGAAGCAGCTGGTGGGTGTGATCGGCAGGATCGAGGATCACAGCGCTACAGTCATGGAGACTTCCCATCAGTTGAATAGCGACACGGAGACGATCTTCAGCACGGTAGAGCAGGTGGATCAGGCAGTGCAGGAAATGGCAGACGGCGCCATGTCTCAGGCGGAAGAGACGCAGAAAGCCACCGAGAATATCGTATTGATGGGCAGTATGATTGAAGAGAACAGTTCGGAGATGGAAGAACTCAATAAGACTGCGGAAAGCATGTATTCTTCCAGTGAAGTGGCGGCCAGAACCCTGAATACGATGGAGGAAGTAAACCGGAAAGCACAGAGTGCGATCGAACTGATCTATGAACAGACCAACACGACGAATGAGTCGGCGATGAAGATCAAGGCGGCCACGACGTTGATCACGTCCATTGCGGAGGAGACAAATCTTCTGTCCTTAAATGCGGCGATCGAGGCAGCCAGAGCCGGTGAGCAGGGCCGCGGATTTGCCGTAGTGGCAGAGCAGATCCAGAAGCTGGCAGAGGAGTCGAATGAATCAGCCAAGCAGATCGGGCAGATCATTGCGCTGCTGATGGCCGATTCCGAGAAGGCGGTCAGGACCATGGGTGAGGTCAAGCAGGTCATGGAAGATCAGAACGAGAATGTAGGCATGACGAAAGATCGGTTTGCAGAGATGCATGACGGTATTGATAAGACGATCGAGGGCATCCGGATCATCGCCGAGAAGATGGAGAAGATTGATGAGACCAGGATCAATGTAGTGGATATCGTTCAGAATCTCACTTCTCTCGCACAGGAGAATGCGGCAGGCACTGAGGAGACATCCGCTTCGGTGACAGAGGTCGGAGAGCATATGTCCCGCATTTCTCAGAAAGCAGGAGAACTGAAACAGATTGCAGACGATCTGCAGAAGGAGATGGAAGTGTTCCGGCTGTAGAATAGCTGCAAATATCCATAAAAGCTTTTAATATGCTTTTAATGTGGCAAATATTTCTTGCAAAAATTGCAGGAAGATGGTATACTACTGTAGGTATCATAAATATAGGTTAAGATAAAGAGTGGACTTGCGAGTCCACTTTTTTATATGATATTGGGAAAGTGCAGTCGTGTTTTGTGTGGTTACAGGAGGCATATATGTCGAAGAGAGAGACTTATGAGTTAAGAACGGAGCAACTGCTTACGCCGATCGTGGAGAGATTTGGAGTGGAGATTTATGATGTAGAGTATGTCAAAGAGGGCAGCAATTGGTATCTGCGGGCATTTATTGACAAAGAGGAAGGGGTCAATATCAATGATTGTGAGAATGTCAGCAGAGCGCTCTCGGATGCGTTGGATACGGAGGATTATATAGAAGACGCCTATATTCTGGAAGTCAGCAGTCCGGGGCTGGGCAGGGCGCTTAAGAAAGACAGGCATCTGGAGAAGAGCCTGGGGATGGAGGTTGAAGTCAGAACCTACAAGGCGATTGACGGGCAGAAAGAATTTTCGGGCATTTTGAAGGCATATGATCAGGAGACCGTTACGATCGAGGAGACGAATGAGGAACATATATTTCGGCGTTCGGAGATCGCACAGATAAGATTGGCGCTGGACTTTTGAGAATATGGCGGACTGAGCGGGATCAGGTCAGTGCGGTAATGGAGCAAATTAAGGGAATTATGATAGAGATTAACAGACATAGGAGGATAACGGAAAATGAATAAGGAGTTAATGGAGGCGTTGGACATTCTGGAAAAAGAGAAAGACATTCCAAAAGAGACACTTTTTGAAGCGATCGAAAATTCTCTGATCACTGCCTGCAAGAATCATTTTGGCAAGGCAGATAACATAAAGGTGGAGATTGACAAGGAGACCTGTGATTTTCTCTGTTATGCCGAGAAAGAAGTGGTGGAAGAGGTGGAGGATGAAGTTCTCCAGATCTCGTTGGAGGACGCAAGGGAAATTTCCCAGAGAGCCCAGCTGGGCGAGCTTCTCCATGTGGAGATCAAGTCAAAGGAATTTGGTCGTATCGCGACACAGAATGCGAAGAACGTGATCCTGCAGAAGATCCGCGAGGAGGAAAGGAGTGTCATCTACAATCAGTATTATGAGAAAGAGAAAGATGTGGTGACAGGCATCGTTCAGCGGTATATAGGCAGGAATATCTCCATCAATCTCGGTAAGGCGGATGCGATCCTCAATGAGAGCGAACAGGTAAGAGGTGAGCATTTCAGACCGACCGAACGGATCAAGGTCTATATCCTGGAAGTGAAGAACACACCGAAAGGGCCGAGAATCCTTGTCAGCCGTACCCATCCGGAGCTGGTCAAGAGATTGTTTGAAGCGGAAGTGACGGAGATCAAGGACGGCACGGTGGAGATCATGAGTATCGCCAGAGAGGCAGGCAGCAGGACGAAGCTGGCAGTCCGTTCCACCAACCCGAATGTAGATGCGGTGGGGGCCTGTGTCGGGATCAATGGCGCCAGAGTCAATTCGATCGTGGATGAGCTGCGCGGGGAGAAGATCGATATCGTCAACTGGGACGAAAACCCCGGTAATCTGATCCAGAATGCTCTTTCGCCGGCTAAGATCGTAGCGGTATTTGCAGATCCGGATGAGAAAACAGCAAAGGTTGTGGTGCCGGATTATCAGCTGTCTCTGGCGATCGGTAAAGAGGGACAGAATGCGAGGCTGGCGGCAAGGCTGACAGGATATAAGATCGATATCAAGAGCGAGACGCAGGCGAAGGATGCAGTCGGGTTCCGTGTTGAAGATTATGTCTATGATGATGACGAGTATGATGATGAGACATATGAAGAGGAAGCAGGGTATGAAGAAGAGTATGTTGAAGACGGATATGATACGTTTGAGGCTTCCGATGACGGTGAGTATGCAGGCGACGAATATGAGGAAGAAGGGATAGTGTATGAAGATGATGAATACGCTATAGAAGAGTGAGGTCGGCATTCATAACAGAAGAAGGATAGAAAGGACAGGGTCATGGCGAAGAAGATTCCGATGCGGCAATGTGTAGGCTGTGGTGAAATGAGAAGTAAGAAAGAGATGATGCGTGTGTTAAAAGGCGCGGACGGATCAATTGTCCTTGACATGACCGGAAGGAAGAACGGCAGGGGTGCCTATCTGTGCATGAAGATGGAGTGTCTGGCGAAGGCGCGGAAGAATAAAGGGCTGGAGCGATCTTTTAAGATGAGCATCCCGAAAGAGATATATGAGAATCTGGAAAAGGAGTTTGAGGAGGGAGAACATGCAGAACAGACCGAATAAAGATCGGGTGTTATCTATGCTTGGGCTGGCCACCCGCTCCAGAAATGTTGTCAGTGGCGGATTTGCGACAGAGGAAGCAGTGAAAGGCGGAAAAGCATGTCTGGTTATCATAGCAGAGGATGCTTCAGATAACACCAGAAAAAAATATAGTAACATGTGTAAATTCTATAAGGTGCCATATGAGTATTACAGTGAGAAGGAAATACTGGGGCACGCGATCGGTAAGGAAGAGCGTTCCTGTCTTGCTGTGACTGATGCGGGATTTGCAGATTCGATACGGAAGCATTTGGTGGATTCGAAATAGTTGGAGGTAGTGAGCATGGCGAAAATGAAAGTACATGAGCTGGCAAAAGAGCTGGAGAGACAGAGCAAGGAGCTGGTGGCTTTTTTGCAGGATAAAGGATATGAAGTGAAAGCGGCGCAGAGCTCCATTGAGGAGGAGGCGATTGCGCTGGTGCGTAAGCATTTCGGCGGTGTGAAGAAGAATACGGCTGAGACGGTGGCAGGAACGGAGTCCAAAGCGGAGCCGAAGACGGAAGCAGCGACGGGAACGGAGACGGGAGCCGAAGCGGTATCTCAGGCAGAGCCGAAGGCAGATGGGGCACAGAAAGCAGAAGATGCGTCCAGAGCCGGCGGGAAGCCGGAAAGCGGCGCACAGGGTAAGACGGATGGCAGGGGTCAGGCAAAGCAGAATGCCGACAACAGAAAGCCGGAAAGCGGCAAAGGAGAAGCACCGAAGAAGAAAAAGATCATCTTCGTGAGCAATCCGCAGCATTCCAAGATGCAGGGACAGGGACAGGGCCAGCGTCAGTCGCAGGGACAGGGAAATCGCACGTCTCAGGGCGGTGGTAATGCAGGCCGCAGAAATAACAATGACAGGGACAGAGACAGAAGAATGTCCGGTAATGGAGGACGTCCGGTACAGGTGCAGAATGCGCCGCATAAGATCATAAGACCGACACAGAAACCGATTCCGGTTACGGCGGAGCCATATGATGTGCGTCAGAAACAGCAGCAGGAGCGCAGAATGGAACAGCGCCAGCAGGAGAAGAGAGAGCGTGAACGGGAGAGAGAACTTGAGAGAGAACGGGAAAGAGAGCGTGAACGCGAGAAAGAACGGGAGCGTGAGCGGGCAAACGCGAATGCAGCAGCAGGCACAAACGCGAACGCAGGCTCCGCGCAGACTGCCAGAGCGCCACAGGAACAGAGAAGGCCGAGGAATGCAGGGGATAACAGGGACAATCGCAGACCTGATGGACAGGGCAGGCCGTCTTATAACAACAATCAGGGTGATCGCAGGAGCGGCGGCCCTGGTGCAGGCCCTAACAGGGGCGGCGGCAGTTTTGAACGCTCTTCGAGAGGCAATGGCGGGCAGGACAATCGATTCAGGAAAAATAACAATCAGAAGGACTTTATCCCTGAGACGCCCGGCAAGGATGTGGAGAAGCACAGGGAAGATGAGAAGCGCAGGGCTAATCAGGACAGAGACAAACGCTCGAAGAAAGATCTGATCTATGAGGAGGATGATGCTGCGAAGAATCGCAATAAGGCAGGCCGTTTCATCAAACCGGAGAAGAAAGCGGAAGAGAAGGTAGAGGAGCAGATCAAGGTGATCACGGTTCCGGATTCTCTGACCATCAAAGAACTTGCGGATAAGATGAAGATACAGCCTTCGGTGATCATTAAGAAGCTCTTCCTGCAGGGACAGATCGTAACTTTGAATTCCGAAGTTACCTATGAAGATGCAGAGAATATCGCGATCGAGTATGAGATCATCTGTGAGAAGGAAGTTAAGGTAGACGTTATAGAAGAATTGTTGAAAGAAGATGAAGAGGATGAGAATTCCATGGTAAGCAGGCCTCCCGTTATCTGCGTGATGGGGCATGTAGACCATGGTAAGACGTCACTGCTTGATGCGATCCGGAAGACGAATGTGACGGATAAGGAGGCCGGCGGCATCACACAGGCGATCGGCGCTTATACGGTGACCGTCAACGGTCAGAGCATTACCTTCCTGGATACGCCGGGACATGAAGCGTTTACGGCAATGCGTATGCGCGGCGCCAATTCGACGGATATCGCGGTGCTTGTTGTGGCGGCGGATGACGGTGTTATGCCGCAGACGGTGGAGGCGATCAACCATGCGAAAGCAGCGGGGATCGAGATTATCGTTGCGGTGAATAAGATTGACAAACCCAATGCCAATATCGACCGTGTGAAGCAGGAGATGACAGAATATGAACTGATCCCGGTTGACTGGGGCGGATCCACGGAATTTGTGCCGGTATCGGCCAAGTCAGGTGAGGGTCTGGAGAATCTGCTGGAGACGATCCTTCTTACGGCGGAGATCCTGGAGCTTAGGGCGAATCCCAACAGAAATGCCAGAGGTCTGGTAATCGAGGCAGAACTGGATAAGGGACGTGGTCCGGTGGCCACAGTGCTTGTGCAGAAGGGAACACTGCATGTGGGTGACTTTATCTCGGCCGGCGCCAGTCATGGTAAGGTAAGAGCTATGATTGACGATAAGGGAAGACGGGTGAAAGAAGCGAAACCGTCTACGCCGGTGGAGATCCTGGGCCTGTCGGATGTGCCCAGTGCAGGTGAAGTATTTATCGTGCATGAGAATGATAAGAGCGCGAAATCTTATGCGGAAACCTATATGGCGCAGCATAAAGAGGAGATGCTTGCAGATACTAAGACGAGAATGTCACTGGATGATCTGTTCAATCAGATTCAGGAAGGCAATCTGAAAGAGTTGAACCTGATCGTCAAAGCGGATGTGCAGGGCAGTGTGGAGGCAGTGAAGCAGAGTCTGATGAAGCTGTCCAACGAAGAAGTAGTGGTGAAGTGTATTCATGGCGGCGTCGGAGCCATCAATGAGTCCGACGTGGTTCTCGCCTCCGCATCATCGGCGATTATCATCGGCTTTAACGTAAGACCGGATACCACGGCCAAGGCTGTGGCGGAGCGCGAGGGCGTGGATGTGAGACTGTACAAGGTCATCTATCAGGCAATCGAGGATATCGAGGCAGCCATGAAGGGTATGCTGGACCCGATCTTCGAGGAGAAGGTGATCGGCCATGCGGAAGTGCGCCAGATCTTCAAGGCATCCGCGATCGGCAATATTGCAGGATCCTATGTGCTGGACGGCGAGTTCCAGAGAGGCTGCAAGATCCGGATCACCAGAGAGGGAGAGCAGATCTACGAAGGCGCTTTGTCATCTCTGAAGCGGTTTAAGGATGACGTGAAGGAAGTAAAAGCCGGGTTTGAATGCGGTCTCGTCTTTGACGGTTTCGATAAGATGCAGGAACTGGATATTGTAGAGGCGTATATTATGGTAGAAGTACCCCGCTGATCAGCGTGCAGGCCGTATAAGGAGCTTTCCGTGGGAGCAGTGCGCTTGAACTATGCGGACTGCAGAAAGGAGTCGGTAGAATGCGTAAAAACAGTGTAAAAAATACTCGAATAAATGGGGAAGTGCAGCGCGTGATCGCGGAGATTATCAGAGGAGAGATCAAAGATCCGAGGATCGCGCCGATGACTTCGGTGGTTGCTGTGGAGGTGGCTCCGGATTTGAAGACATGTAAGGCATGGATCAGTGTGCTGGGAGATGAACGGGCGCAGGCCGATACGCTGGCCGGCCTCAGAAGTGCGGAAGGATATATCCGCAGTCTCCTGGCCAAAAAGATTAATCTGCGCAATACGCCGCAGGTGACTTTTATACAGGATCAGTCGATCGCTTATGGTGTTGATATGTCGAAGAAGATCGATGAAGTGATGAACAAGGAGCAGGAGAAAGGAGGAAGCGTAGATGAGGTTGATCGATGAAGTGTCAGATGCGGCATCGGTGGCGATCAGCGGTCATATCAGACCGGACGGAGACTGCGTCGGTTCTGTTATGGGACTGTATCTTTATCTGAAAAAGGAACTGCCCAAAGCAGAGATCGACATATACCTGGATAAGCCGGCGGATATTTTTGACTGCATCAGCCATATTGAAGATATTAAATCAGAATTTAACACGAATAAAATATATGATGTTTTTTTTGTATTGGATTGTGAAGACGATCGCCTCGGAAATGCACATCCTCTGTTTGAGAGTGCACGTAAGCGGATCAATATCGATCATCATATCAGCAATAAGGGCTGTGGGGATGTGCGGATCGTGGAACCGGACAGAAGTTCTACCGCAGAACTGTTGTATGATCTGATGAGGCCGGAAATGATAGACATAGAGGTCGCGACGGCTCTTTATATCGGAATCATTCACGATACGGGAGTATTGCGGTATTCTAACACATCGCCGAGAACGCTCCAGATTGCCTCCGAGCTAATTAAATTTGGATTCAATTTCTCGGACATCATACAAAAGACCTTTTATGAGAAGACTTACGTCCAGACGCAGATCATGGGGAGAGCGGTATTGGAGAGTGTCCGGTTTATGCATAACAGGTGTATTGTAAGTATGGTGTCCAGACGTATGATGGATTTCTATCAGGTGACGCCGCAGGATCTGGACGGTATCGTAAACCAGCTTCTGGCGGTCAAGGGTGTGGAATGCGCCATCTTCATGTATGAGACAGGTACGTTGGAATATAAGGTAAGCATGCGTTCCGACGGCAAAGTTGATGTGGCAGCCGTGGCGATGAGGTTTGGCGGCGGCGGTCATGTCCGGGCAGCCGGATGTACGATGAACGGTACATATCATGATAATATCAATAATCTGGCCATCGGCATTGCAGAACAGCTGGATCTTGCATGATCCCGGCTTTCATAATAATTATTGTATATAGGTTATAGTTTACGAGGACGATCATGTATAACGGAATTATGAATGTATATAAGGAGGCGGGCTACACATCTCATGATGTGGTGGCCAGGCTCCGTGGTATCTGTAAGATGAAAAAGATCGGACATACAGGAACACTCGACCCTGCGGCGGTCGGCGTGCTTCCTGTATGTTTGGGTTCGGGCACAAAATTGTGCGATATGCTGACTGATTGGGACAAAGAATATATTGCCGTGCTTCATCTGGGGGTGGTCACGGATACGCAGGATATGACCGGACGGATCATAAGGGAATGGGATCCTGAGGTGACAGGTTCCCTGCGGGAAGAAGCAGTCCGGGCGGCAGTCATGGGATTTCTGGGGGAATATGATCAGATCCCGCCCATGTATTCGGCCCTGAAGATCGGCGGTAAGAAGCTGTACGAGCTGGCCAGAGCCGGTAAAGAGGTGGAACGCAGGCCCAGAAGAGTACAGATCAGGGAACTGGAAATTCAGGAAATGGAACTGCCCAGGGTGACAATGCGGATCGTCTGTTCCAAAGGCACTTATATCAGAACGCTGTGTCATGATATTGGTGAAAGGCTGGGATGCGGGGGCGCCATGGAGTCGCTTGTCCGGAGCCGGGTGGGAATCTTCGGCATCGAGGAGGCTCTTACCTTGGAACAGATCGAGGATCTTCGAGATCAGAATAGAATATCGGATGTTATAATAAAGCCTGACGCCGTATTCGGGAAAGAGCGGGCGGCTGTTGTATCGCAACATGGAAGAAGGCTGGCGGAGAATGGCAATGCACTCCGAAGGGAATGCATGACGGAGGCAATATTCTGTGAAGACGGGGAGAAGATCAGGGTATATGATGAAGAGGGCCGGTTCTACGGAATCTATCAATACCATAAAGAAGCAGATGTTATGAAACCAATCAAGATATTTTTACTGAAAGATATATAGATACATAGATACGTAGAGAATATTTTGACGAAAAAGAATTACGGAGAGAGCGAAGCGGTTATGCAGATCATTGAACAGACTACTACATTTTGTCTGAACAGCAGCAGTGCAGTTGCCATCGGCAAATTTGACGGCGTGCACTTAGGGCATCAGGCGCTGATCCAGAAAATAATAGAGCAGAAGGACAGGGGGATGCTCGCCACGGTATTTACGTTTGACATGTCGGCAGCGGCCTTTTTCGGAGGGGAAGCAAAGGAATTGACGACCAGGGAGGAAAAGCGGAGGATCTTCGCGGAGATGGGCGTGGATGTATTGATCGAGTTTCCGTTGAATACCGTGACTGCGGCCACGGAACCGGAGGAATTCGTGCATAGATTTCTGGCCGGACAGATGCATGCGTCCTATATCTGCGCCGGGTCCGACCTGTCTTTTGGGAAGAAGGGAGCCGGCAATCACGAGACGCTTGCCCGATTTGCCGGGGAGTATGGATATCAGGTGGAACTGATCGATAAAGTGATGGTTGCAGGAGAGGTGGTCAGTTCTACAAGAGTGCGGGAAGCAGTGGGACAGGGACATATGGAAGATGCCGCGCAGATGCTGGGTGCGCCGTACAGTGTAACAGGGCGTGTCGATCATGGAAAGCAGCTCGGGCGGACCATCGGGATGCCGACCGCGAACCTGCTGCCGGAACCGGACAAGCTTCTGCCGCCCAATGGGGTATATTATTCCAGGGCTGTGATAGACGGCATGGAATACAGGGGGATTTCCAATGTCGGCTGCAAACCGACCGTGAGTGACAGCATGGCGATGGGGGTGGAAACCTATCTTTATGATTTCTCGGGCGATATCTATGGCAGGGAGATGCTTGTAAAGCTTCTGGCTTTTCGGAGACCTGAAATGAAGTTCGACGGCGTGGAGACCCTTAAGGCGCAAATGATGCGGGATATTGCGGCGGGGGAGACTTATTAAGGATGCCTGCAATTGACAGTGTGAGCTTTTGTCGATTGCAGGTAAAATTGTCTTTTTATGTATTTTTTGTAAACTTTTTGTAAAGGATGGGCTTGTCAGTATACTTTATTTTCGATAGAATAGAAATAGTGGTGTTGCTTAATGAGAAGATACAGGAAGGGAATCTTATACTGATGAATCCAACAATCATTCTATCCATGGCAGGCGGTCTTGGGCTGTTTTTGTACGGTATGCGTATCATGAGTGACAGTATCGAGAAAGTTGCCGGCGCGAAATTAAGAGGAATCCTGGAGCGGCTGACGACCAACAGGTTTACGGGCATTCTGGTAGGTATTTTCTTTACGGCCGTGATTCAGTCCTCATCTGCATGTACGGTTATGGTAGTCAGCTTCGTTAACTCCGGACTGATGACTCTGACACAGGCGGCAGGCGTTATTTTCGGAGCGAATATAGGTACTACCGTGACAGCGCTTCTTGTTTCCTTCAAGCTGGAGAAGGCGGCGCCGGTGATCTTACTGGTGGGTGTGCTGATCGTCATGTTCTGTAAGAAGCAGAAGCTGTCGCGCTGGGGCGAGGTCATCATCGGATTCGGAGTCCTGTTCATGGGATTGAGCACCATGTCCGGCGCTATGGCGGGGATGAAAGATTCTCCCGCGGTCTTACATATGTTTGCATCTTTACAGACGCCGATTCTGGCTGTGCTTCTGGGAGCGGTGCTGACGGCGATCATTCAGAGTTCTTCTGTAACGGTCAGTATCATGGTTCTGCTTGCCAACCAGGGGCTGATGGGCATGGACATCGGTATGTACATTATTCTTGGCTGTAATATTGGCGCGTGTACTTCCGCCTTGCTGGCTTCGCTGAGCGGTAAGAAAGACGCCAAGAGAGCGGCATCCATTCATTTGATTTTTAACGTGATCGGTACGGTCATTGTCTACATTATCTTTATGCTTTGCGTGCATGAGATTGTGGAACTGTTGATTTATGTGACAGGAAACAATCTTGGGCGTGTTGTCGCATATGCACATATTGCGATCAAGGTTTTCCAGGTAATCATTATGATGCCTTTTATTCAGGGGATTGTAAAGCTGACTTATCTGTTTGTTCCCGGTGACGATAAGAAGGTGGGATACAGAGACAGCTATCAGTTAAAGTATATCGGGGAAAAGTCGGTCTTAAATCCTGCTACGGCAGTGGTGGAGGCGATCAAGGAGTTAGACCGGATGGCGTCTTTGGCGGACGAGAACCTGAACCGCGCCATGAATGTCCTGATGACATTGGATCAGGAAGAGATCGAAGAGGTAAGGGAAGTAGAGAAGAATATCGATTTCCTCAGTCATGCCATAACACATTATCTGGTTAAGATCAACCAGACGACGCTGCCGATTGAGGACTTGAAGAATATCGGCGCCCTGTTCCATGTAGTGAATGATATCGAGCGGATCGGCGACCATGCGGAGAACATTGCGGAGGCCGCCGTGCGCAGGATTGAGACCGGTGTAAGCTTCTCGAAGGATGCCCAAAGAGAGCTTGGTGAGATGCTGGATATGGTCAATACGCTGCTCAGGTTTTCACTGGAGATGTTTGTCAAGAGCACGGAAGAACATATGGAAGACGTGGTGCATCTGGAAGAAGCGATCGACGAGAAAGAGAAAGAATTACAGCAGAAACATATCGAAAGGCTGTCTAACAATGAATGTTCCCCGGAGGCAGGCGCATTGTATTCGGATATCATATCCGGTCTGGAGAGAGTAGGGGATCATGCGGTCAATATTGCCTTTTCCAATTCCTACGGAGAAGAGATCAGTGCATAATGGTGAAAATAGGCATTTGACAGATGCTTTTGCGGCTGTTATAATAACCTCGTAAATGTTACAGAAATGTTACGAATTGTGAACCGTATATGAGTCGGATGTAATAAGTTGCATGGTTCCTGCCGGAACGTACAGCAGGCCGCGGTCGATCATCCGGAACATGGCCGGTTATGATGAGAGGAATATGACAGCATGAAAAGAAAAGAGATTATTTTACTGCTGGCGGGTTGTCTGTTGGTGCTTGCGCCGCTGCATACCCGGGCGGCATTTCTTCCGGACCTTTTACCGATCGGGACGATAAACAGTGAAATCCCGGGAACGACAGAGGATTTGGAGTTGCCGGCTGCCGGGGATGGGCAGGAAGAGAATGTGGAAGCCGGGGATACGGAGGGGAAGGAAGAGGCGCAGGATCCGGGCGATACGGCCGGAACCGCAGATGGTATGGACGGAAAGACTGCCGAGAAGTCGGAGCAGGTGACTGACAAGGCAGAGGAGTCCGGACAGGACAGAGAACTGGCAGCCGTGTCCGGCCAGACGGATACGGTAGAGGATACAGAGAAGCGGGGAAGCGCACTGCAGGATATTCTGGGGGAGTCCATCGGTTCGGGAGTGATCCTGGAAGCCTCCAAGACAGAAGTGGAATATGTGCGCGCATATGAGAAGGCGAAGAATGCCAACTGGGGGTATACCAATCTCGGTATCGCCAACGTGGATAATAATCTGAATATTCGTGCGGTTGCAGCGGAAGACGGCAAACTGGTCGGGAAGCTGCCAAAAGATGCAGCCTGTGAGGTGCTGGACAGTGATGATACATGGGCGCATATCAAATCCGGTAAGGTGGAGGGGTATGTCAGTCAGGAGTATCTTCTGACAGGGATACCGGCCAAGCGCAGAGCGGAAGAATTGGCAGTGACGATGGCGAAGGTCACGACTGACAGTCTGAAGGTGAGAGCGGAGGCCAATACGGATTCCGAAGTGATCACCCTGGTGCCAAATGGAGAAGAGCTGGAAGTTGCTGATGTAGAGGGCGATTGGGTAAGAGTCTATCTGGATGATGAGGAAGTGTTCGTCTCGGCGCAGTACGTGGAAGTTGGTGCCCAGCTTGGCACAGCCATCACGATGACGGAGCTTTTCTATGGGCAGGGCGTATCGGATGTGCGTGTGGATCTGTGCCAGTATGCGAAGGAATTCCTGGGCAACCCGTATGTATGGGGCGGGACGAGCCTCACAAAAGGGGCGGATTGTTCCGGATACGTGCTGAGCATATTCAAGAAGTACGGTATAAGCCTGCCGCACTCCTCTGTGGCACAGGCCGGCAGCGGTACGGCGATCAAGGTTTCCGAGGCACAGCCGGGCGACCTGATCTTCTATGGTAACGGCCGGTCGATCAATCATGTGGCGATCTATATCGGCGGCGGTCAGGTCATTCATGCGAGCAACCCCAAGACAGGGATCCGTATTTCCAATGTGTCATACAGAAGTCCGGTCAAGGCGGTCAGGATATTGCATGATTAAAGGAAAACTCTTTACAAGATATCTTTTGTATGTTAGAATAATCAGCGTGTGAAAAGAATACAGCTGGCGCTCAGAGATGGGAGGCTCCAACCCAATCTTGGTGTCTGGCGGTCAAAGGGCATCGGTATGGACAAAGGGCCCTTACAGGAAAGGAGACAATAATGATTTCTAAAGAAAAGAAAACGGCAATTATCAACGAATATGCGAGAACACCCGGCGATACAGGATCACCGGAAGTACAGGTAGCAGTTCTCACAACCAGGATTCAGGAGCTGACAGAGCATCTGAAAGAGAATCCGAAGGATCATCATTCCAGGCGTGGATTGCTGAAGATGGTTGGTCAGAGACGCGGCCTGCTTGCTTACCTGAAGAATAAGGACATCGAGAGATATCGTTCTCTGATCGAGAGACTTGGACTTAGAAAATAAGACACGGCAGAAGGCGGATGTAAGGCTGGATTATGTTCAGCCTCATTCGTCTTTTCACGTTTGTTCCTCTTTCAAGGCCATTACCCCATGAGTCTGCCATTTGGCAGACTCATGGGGTAAATAGCAGAGATAAGGAGCAGTACCTGTTAACAAATGTATGGGTGGAAGAAGCATCCGAGACCACAAATATAAGTATAAAGTATAAGATGAATCGCTTTTACATCTATATTTATTATTTGTGCAGATATTTGTAGTTTCGGCGTCTTCTACCTGAAACATGGAGTATCGTTCTGCGGGAATAACGCCTGCAGGGCAGAATAAGGAGAGAAGAGCATGTATAAGAGTTACACAATGGAACTGGCCGGCCGTACCCTTCGTGTGGATATCGGCAGAGTGGGAAAGCAGGCGAATGGCTGCGCATTTATGCAGTATGGAGAGACGACGGTATTATCTACCGCGACAGCATCCGAGAAACCGCGGGAGGGGATCGATTTCTTTCCCTGCAGCGTAGAGTATGAGGAGAAGCTGTATTCTGTCGGTAAGATTCCGGGAGGCTTTAATAAGAGAGAGGGGAAGGCGTCAGAGAACGCGGTTCTTACCAGCCGTGTGATTGACAGACCGATGCGTCCCCTGTTCCCGAAGGATTACCGCAACGATGTTACTTTGAATAATATGGTTATGAGTGTGGATCCCGCATGTCGTCCGGAGCTGGTGGCTATGATCGGAACCGCGATCGCAACCTGTATTTCGGATATTCCCTTTGACGGTCCCTGTGCCATGACACAGATGGGCATGGTGGACGGTGAACTGATCGTGAATCCTTCCCAGGAGCAGTGGGACAAGGGAGATCTGAAGATGACCGTTGCCTCCACGGCGCAGAAAGTGATGATGATTGAGGCTGGCGCGAATGAGGTGCCTGAGAACAGAGTGTTAGAGGCGATCTATAAGGCTCATGAAGTGAACCAGACGCTGATCGAATTTATCAATAAGATCGTTGCCGAGACAGGTAAGCCGAAGCATACTTATGAGAGTTGTGCGATCCCGGAGCAGATGTTCGAAGATATGAAGAAGATCATTACGCCTGAGGAGATGGAGACGGCAGTCTTCACGGATGAGAAGCAGGTGCGTGAGGAGAATATCAGGAATATTACGGCCAAGCTGGAAGAGGCATTTGCGGAGAAGGAAGAGTATCTTGCAGTGCTCGGCGAGGCGGTATATCAGTATCAGAAGAAGACAGTCCGCAAGATGATCTTAAAGGATCATAAGCGTCCGGACGGACGGGCGCTGGATCAGATCAGACCCCTTGCGGCAGAAGTGGATATCATCCCGAGAGTGCATGGTTCCGCCATGTTCACCCGTGGGCAGACACAGATTTGCAATGTGTGTACGCTGGCTCCCTTATCAGAAGTACAGAGAGTGGACGGCCTGGATGAGAATATAACAAGCAAGAGATATATGCACCACTATAATTTCCCGTCTTACTCTGTAGGTGAGACGAAAGTCAGCCGTGGACCGGGCCGCAGAGAGATCGGGCATGGTGCTTTGGCGGAGAGGGCGCTGATTCCGGTACTGCCTTCCGAGGAAGAATTCCCTTATGCGATTCGTACGGTATCCGAGACATTCGAGTCGAACGGATCGACTTCCATGGCTTCTACCTGCGCTTCCTGTATGTCTTTGATGGCGGCAGGCGTGCCGATCAAGAAGATGGTGGCAGGTATTTCCTGTGGTCTTGTGACGGGGGATACGGATGACGATTTCGTGCTGCTCACCGACATTCAGGGACTGGAAGATTTCTTCGGCGATATGGACTTTAAGGTGACAGGTACCCATGAAGGTATCACGGCGATTCAGATGGATATCAAGATCCACGGCCTTACAAGACCGATCGTGGAAGGAGCGATCTCCAGATGCCGTGAAGCAAGAGAATTTATCATGGCTAACTGCATGACGCCGGCTATTGCGGCTCCTCGTAAGGAAGTGGGACCGTATGCACCGAAGATTATTTCCGTACAGATCGATCCTGAGAAGATCGGTGATGTGGTAGGACAGCGCGGTAAGACGATCAACGAGATCATTGCCCGCACAGGTGTGAAGATCGACATTACGGATGACGGACAGGTTTCCGTATGCGGTACGGATAAGGTCATGATGGATAAGGCAGTGGAGATGATCAAGACGATCGTGACAGACTTTGAGGAGGGACAGATCTTCAAGGGCACGGTAGTCAGCATCAAGGAATTTGGCGCATTCGTCGAGTTTGCTCCCGGTAAGGAGGGCATGGTTCATATTTCCAAGATCGCAAGAGAGAGAATCAACCATGTAGAGGATGTTCTCACGCTGGGTGACAAGGTGACGGTAGTCTGCCTTGGTAAGGATAAGATGGGCAGAATGAGCTTCTCCATGAAAGATGTAGCCCAGGTGTAGAGGAACGGACGTAGATCATTGCTGTTATATTGAGAAATAAAAGTGTATCTGCATTAAAAGTTAACAGCCGGAAAAGGCAGCAAGATGGATTTTGTCTGCAAAGTAGAATGTAGCAGATCGGAATGAGAGGTAACATGAATAAATCAACCATACTGATTGTCGACGACGTAGATATTAACAGAGAGATTCTTTGCGAGATGTTTCATGATTATGAGACGATTCAGGCAGCTAACGGTAAAGAGGCTATTGATATCATCGAAGCGAACCCTGAGGAAATCTCGGTGGTTCTGCTGGATGTTGTGATGCCCGTTATGAACGGTGTTGAAGTACTGGAGGAGATGAAGAAGCGCAGTTGGATCGATAATATTCCCGTGCTTCTGATCACCGGTGAGGCAACGACACAGATCGAGCGTGACGCCTATCGACTGGGGGCAAGCGATATCATCAAGAAACCTTTTGATGCTTATATTGTAAAACAGCGTACCAGCAATGTGATCGAGCTGTATTACAACAAGCGCCATCTGGAAGAAATGGTGGAGATACAGACGCAGGTTCTGCGTAAGCAGGCGGAAGAACTGCGCCATATGAATGATCATATCATAGACGTTATGAGTAATGTGGTGGAATTCCGTAATCTGGAATCCGGTGACCATGTTAAGCGGGTAAAGACATTTACGAATATATTGGCCAAGTATGTGGCGAAGGCGTATCCGGAATATCATTTGGATGATAATATGGTCAATATCATTACGTCTGCGGCGGCGCTGCACGACGTAGGTAAGATCGTGATCTCTGACGGGATTTTGTTAAAGCCGGGGAAACTGACGAACGAAGAGTTTGAAGTTATGAAATCCCATACGACAAGAGGCTGCGAGATCATTGACATGCTGGGAGATATCCAGCAGGGCGAATATCGCAGAGTCAGCTATGAGATTTGCAGGCACCACCACGAAAGATATGACGGGAGAGGATATCCGGATCATCTGCAGGGTGAAGATATCCCGATCGCGGCGCAGATCGTATCGGTTGCGGATGTATACGATGCGCTGGTACATAAGAGGGTATATAAGGCAGCCTTTACGCCGGATGTGGCTTATAATATGATCGTGAACGGTGAGTGTGGCACCTTCTCACCTAAGCTGATGGGATGCCTCACAGAGGCCAAGGATGAGTTTGAAGCAGTCGTGTTAGCCGGACAGCATAACGAATCATAAAGCGAATTATAAAAAGGACACCATGAGAGCAACAGGCTTTCATGGTGTTTTTCAGCGTAGATAGACTTGAGGGTATTGTTAGCGGTACCATGCGGAGGAGGACTTTCCGGCTTTCTCTTCACAGTACTTACAGCGATAAATTTCCTTCTCCTCATCGGCCAGGACGAAGATATGAGGAAGCTCCTGTTCTATGGAAGTGATACAGCGTGGATTCCTGCATTTGATGACATTCTTGATTTCCCGGGGCAGGATCAGCTCCTTCTTGTCCACGATCTTACCGTCTTTGATTACGTTGACGGTGATATTGTGATCGATGAAAGCCAGCACATCCAGATTCAGGGTGTTGATATCACATTCCACTTTTAAGATATCTTTCTTCTCCATCTTGTTGCTGCGGGCGTTCTTGATGATCGCCACGGTACAATCCAGCTTGTCCAGCTGCAAATGATGATAGATGGAGAGACTTTTTCCGGCTTTGATATGATCCAGAACAAAGCCTTCTTCGATTTTTCCTACGTTTAACATATCGGTATTCCTTTCTATGTTCTTGTCTGTGTTTTTCAGTGATCTTTACTGTATTCCGTTCCCGCTTTCGTCAACCGTTGCCAGCAGCGTCAGGATCAGCGCCATTCTGACATAGACGCCGTATTGTGCCTGTTTGAAATAGACGGCCCGGGGATCATCATCCACCTCAACGGAGATTTCATTGACCCGCGGCAGAGGATGCAGTACGAGCATATCGTCTTTGGCGAGGCTCATTTTTTCCTTATTCAGGATATAGAAGTCTTTCAGGCGGACGTAATCTTCCTCATTGAAGAAGCGTTCACGCTGTACTCTGGTCATATAGAGCAGATCCAGCTGCGCAATGCTGTCTTCCAGACGGATGACCTCCTCGTAGGTGATCCCCTTTTCACACAGCAGATCCGTGATGTAATCGGGGACTTTCAATTCCGGCGGAGAGATAAAGATGAAATGAATGTTGGGGTAGCGGATCAGTGCATTGATCAGGGAATGGACCGTTCTGCCAAATTTCAGATCGCCGCAAAGCCCGATGGTGAAGCTGCCAAGCCGTCCTTTCAGGGCACGGATCGTCAGAAGATCGGTCAGCGTCTGGGTAGGGTGCTGGTGTCCGCCGTCACCGGCATTGATCACCGGAATTCCGGAACGCTCGGCCGCTACCATGGGCGCGCCTTCCTTGGGATGACGCATGGCACAGATATCGGCGTAGCCGGAAATAACCCTGATGGTGTCGGACACGCTCTCCCCTTTGGAAGCGGAGGAGGATGTGGCGTCCGAGAATCCAAGCACTTGTCCGCCCAGATTCAGCATAGCGGCTTCAAAGCTGAGTCTGGTACGGGTGCTGGGTTCATAGAAACAGGTTGCCAGCTTCTTACCCTCACAGGCGTGGGCGTATTTGGCAGGATTGGCTTTGATATCGTCAGCCAGGTCAAAAAGTTTGTCAAGTTCTTCCACGGTAAAATCCAGTGGATTCATTAGATGTCTCATGTCTCTTCGTTCCTTTCTCTATGCTCTTTGCTCTCAAAAAAATAGAAGAGAATGACTCTCTTCTATTTATAATATGTTGTTATGACTGATAGGACAATAAGTCCTCCACAGGCTTTCTTCTGGGGGCGGTGGGTGCATCATCAGGGTAGCCTACGGGAATAAGTGCCACCAGTTCTCTGTCCTCGGGCAGCTGCAGCATGGCTTCAATGGGAGCCTGGTCAAACAGTCCCAGGATCACGGTACCAAGGCCCTGATCATAAGCGGCAAGACAGAAAGTCTGGGATGCAACGCCGGCATCATACATCTGCCAGCCGTCTCCACGGGGAGTGCTGAAAGAACCGTCACGTTCATATCCGCTGCGGTTCTTGATTACGGTAACGGCAACTAAGAGCGGTGCGTTTGAGATGATCGCGCCGTTGCCCGGATAGAGTGAAGTGCCCTCTCTGGCAATCTTTTCTTTCAGATCGCCCTCAATCGCAATATAACGGGTGATCTGTGTATGTTTCCAGCTGGGAGCATAAGATGCCGTCTCCACAATCTGTGCCAGCAGCTCGTGGGAAACAGGATCGGCTTTGAATTTACGGATGCTTCTGCGTCCCAGAATACAATCTTTAGCAGTCATTTGCTCGTCCTCCTTATCATGTGTGTAGTAGACTCGAATTCCCCATATTTTGTATATCATATCATAAAGCAGAACGGGTTTCAATCATTTCCGGGAAAAGCTTTACACGGTTATATTCTTGTACTCTTCCGGCTTATTTGCTAAAATCAGTGGGAAGAGGCGACAGAAACCAGGAGGAACGAAGATGGGCAGCAGAATTTTGATGGTGGAGGATGATTTGGCAATCAGCAGCATGGTCAGGGATTATCTGGACAGCGAGGGATTTATGACAGAGGTGTTCTCAGACGGGACAGACGCCATGCAGGCATTTGCCGATGAGCCGGAGCCTGCCTATGCACTGGTGCTGATCGATTTGATGCTGCCCGATATGAGCGGTATGGATGTGATTAAGGCGATCCGCAGACAAAGCGTTGTCCCGATCATCATCCTGACGGCGAAAGACAATGACACGGACAAGTCTCTGGGACTGAATCTGGGCGCCGACGATTATGTGGTGAAGCCCTTTTCCCTGATCGAACTGACAGCCAGGATCCGGGCACATATCAGGCGGGCCGTGACATATGAATACACAGCAGATGCGGCCCCGTATTATCAGTGTGGGGAAAAGAATACCGGTGACGAGCTGATCCGGATCAGGGATCTGGAGATCAATATGGCCAGGCATACGGTCCGGGCAGGCGGGGTGAAGCTGGAACTGACCCGCACCGAGTTTGAGATCCTGCTGCTTCTGGCTTCCCATCCGGGACAGGCTTTCTCAAAGGAAAGGTTGTACGAACGGATCTGGAAGGAACCGTATTTTGGTAATGAGAATGTTCTTAATACGCATATCAATCGGCTGCGTGCAAAGCTAAAGGCAGTTTCCGGGGAAGAGCATGCGTATATTAAGACACTGTGGGGAATCGGTTATAAGATGGAGGAAACGTAAATGGCGGTCGTAACGGCAATGTTGTCCGTACTGCTTTGTCTGTTGTATTTACGGGAGCGGGGCATAAACAGAAGGATTAACAGGGAACTTATGTATGTGAAGGAGAGAATCGGCAGGCTGACGGTTGAAGAAGGAGACGGCTACGTGCTGCTGCCTTCTGCCAATCGGGGAATCCGGGAATTGACGGCACAGATAAACCGCCTGTTAGAAGACTTATATCTGCAAAAAGAGGATGACCGGCGGGCCAGACTGGCCATGATGCAGGTATTGACCAATATATCCCATGATCTGCGGACTCCGCTCACGGTTCTGAAAGGCTACAGCGAGCTTCTGGCAGGCAGGATGCGGAAGCGGGATCTGGGGGAAGCGGAGAAGATGGCAGCGAAGATCGGGGAGAAGACCGATGAGCTGGTGTCTGTCATCGGGAAGTATTTTACGATATCGAAGCTGGAATCGGGAGATATGCGCATGGCACAAAGAAGGATCGACCTGACCAGACTGTGCCATGAAGTGATGCTGGACTATTATGATCTCCTGGAAACGGCGCAGTTTGCGGTAGAGATACAGATGGACGGTAGGCCCGTCTATGTTCACGGAGACGAGGAAGCGATCGTAAGAATCCTGAAGAACCTGATAGAAAATGCGATGAAGCATGGCGGAGACGGGAGATTTCTCGGTATCCGCCTGCGATGCTTATCGGAGAAGACCGTGATCGAGGTGGAAGACCATGGAAAGGGGATCAGCGTCAGAGACCAGGAACGAATATTTGACCGCAATTTTACAACCGCACGGAAAGGCAGCGGCAGCGGCCTGGGACTTGCGATCGCCTGGGAACTTGCCGGACGGATGAGTGCTAAGCTGGAGGTCGACAGTGAACCGGGCGTGCGGACCGTATTCAGAGTCTTGTTTGCATCGGAGGCGGCAAAGGATGCAGGCAGGGAGGAATTGTTAGAAAAAAGTTAGATTTCCGGCATAAAAAAGAGAACTCTGTTTTGTATACTGCTGTTAGGAAATGATCCGGCGAAGGGAGGCATACAAGATGGATTATACGATCGAGCTGCGCGATCTGAGGAAATCCTATAAAGGGAAAGTTGTAGTAGACGGCGTAAATATTCATGTGAAGAAGGGGGAGATCTATGGATTTGTCGGCCCGAACGGGGCGGGTAAGAGTACGGTGATGAAAATGCTCTTAAACCTGACGTGTCCCGACAGCGGTGACATCATCATTTGGGGGCAGAAGATCGAGGAGGGCAGTTTCGAGTGTCTGAAACGTATCGGTTCCATGATTGAGAGCCCGTATTTCTATGATAAGATCACAGGGCGGCAGAATCTGGAACTGCACTGCGAATACATGGGATATCATAATCAGGAGCGGATCGATGAGGTGCTGCGGCTGGTGGATCTTCGTGATATCGAGGGCAAGACAGTGTCCCATTATTCCATGGGCATGAAGCAGCGTCTGGCCATAGCCCGGGCGATCCTGACCAGGCCGGAGCTGCTGATCCTGGACGAGCCGATCAATGCGTTGGACCCTGAGGGAATTCGGGAAATGCGGATGCTTTTTAAGCGGATTAATCAGGAATGCGGGACCACGATCCTGATCTCCAGCCACATCTTATCGGAGGTGGAACAGATCGCAGATACGATTGGAATCATCCGAGGCGGCAGGCTCCTGCAGGAGACTGCCATGTCACAGATCCATAAGCGCCAGACGGAGTATATTGAATTGGCAGTGGAGGATACGAGCCGTGCAGGCTGTCTGCTGGAAGAGAAGCTGGGGATCAGGGATGTCAGAATAGTTTCAGAGAATGTGATAGAGATCTATGATCCTGCGGCATCCGTGAATGAGATCGCCGCCGCTCTTGTGCAGGAACAGGCTGTGATCCTGGGTATCGGCAGGAAACGGAATTCATTGGAGGACTATTTCTTTCGGACGCTTAAGGGAGAGGGGGAATTAGCATGAGTATGGAACACCTGATACGGCTGGAATTAAAGAAAACACCCGTGAGGAATTATATCCTGTTCTCGGTTTTGGCGATTGTCCTGGGAATGTTTTTTCTGCTGGCGTCGCTGACAGATTCCTCGGATACCGTGCATGACTTTGACAATGCCTTTCGATCAGCGGAGATGATATTTTCCTTTATTTTTATCGTATTCTTTGCGGTGTTGAACGGGGCGCTGGTCATCAGCGAATATAATAACAGGACGATCCTGCTGATGTTCACCTATCCTGTTAATAAGAAGAAACTGATTGCGGCAAAGCTGCTTCTCATCACACTCTTTATCGCGATATCGCTGGGAATCGGTTATGTGTGCTGCAGCCTGTTTCTGGTGTGGATCGACCGGAAGTTTGATCTGCTTGCGGATACTTTCTCGGGAGCCGTCCTGGAGTATTTTGTTGTAAGGTCGCTGACGACGATCGTGGTATTCAGCTGTCTGGGGCTTTGGACCTTTGCGGCGGGAATGCTTCGGAAATCGGTTACGGTAACGATTATCAGTTCCCTGTTCTTTATTTTCTTAAGGCAGCTAATTATCGCGTCTTGCAAGGAGCCCCGGGAGAGTCCGGTTATGGTGCTTGGTGTGCTTATGATCACGGCGGCCGCGCTTTGGTATGCGTTCAAAAAGACGGTGACGGAGCTGGATTAGTGTAATCCGGCTTCGTCTTTTCTGCCATGCTGCTTTCGATAGGCTGCCGGCGTCATGCCCGTCTCTTTCTTAAAAGCGGCAAAGAAATAATTCTGGGTTACGAATCCCGTTCTGTTGGAGATCTCGTTTACGGTCAGATCCGTCTGGGTGAGAAGGGAAACGGCATGGCTGATCCGCACATTCTTGATATAATCTTTCAGATATACGCCGGTCAATCCCTTGAAGATCTTGGAGAAGTAGTTGGAGGAATACCCCACTGCATCCGAGATACTCTCAATGCTCAGATTCGGGTCGCCGAAGTTCTCCTGTATGGAGGCCTGCGCCTGCTTCACGATCTCCCAATAGATGTCATTCTTATTCAGGCTACAGTCCTGCAGGGCTTTCAGGTACTGGTCGAAGAGCTGCAGGAACCATTCTTTTGTCTCCTGTAAGGTATGAACGGAGTGGAAAAGTTCATCCACGGAGGAGAAATCCATATGTAAGTACTGGTGGTCCGTTGTGATGGACCGCATGATATCCGTCATCTGATCGATCAGGTGGATCAGCACTCGGATCACGTCCTGATACCGGTACTGTTCCAGACAGACGATCAGCCGGTCATAGTGGCGGATAAACGCTTCGCGGTCCCGCTGGCGGATCGTGTCCAGAATCTCCTTAATATAGTCGTCCGGGTAGGAAGGCAAAAGGGAGATGCCAGGCGCCGTTTCCGTTCCGGAGATGATCCGGCCATAGCCCAAGACGAAGCGTTCCTTCAGAAGCCGGAGGGCATTCTTGTAGCCTTCGTAGATTCTGGCAGCCGGATAGCAGTTTCCCTCGACGATCAGCGTCAGGCTGACATGCGCAGAGAGGGACATGAATTCCTGCAGTTTCACCAGGCGCTCTACGGGCAGGCAGTATTGTGTGCCTCCGATTTTGGGGGTGTAGAGAATGACGAACTGATCGTCTCCTCTGGGAATCAGTTCCGTGGTGCACAGATCCGCCAGACAGCTCTCCAGACCGGCGGCCAGGATCTCCGCGAAGGAAAGCTTTGGCTTTTGGACCACATCAGCTTTCGGGTCGATGGCGGCAAGCAGCAGATAGATCTCCGGGCCAAAGAGCGGAATATCATAGGCTTTCCATGCCTTTTCCAAGTCCATTGTCGTGCCGTTCTCCTGGATCAGAGTCCTCAGGAAGGACTTTTTGAGGATCGCAAGATTACTCGTATTCTCCTGCTTTAGGTTCTGCACCTTATCGGACAGGGCGCAGACTACGGAACTGACGTAGGCAAATTCGTCATTCTGGCTCTTAATCCCCTCGGTGTTCCCTATTTCCGAAATACCGGCGATCTGATCCAGCTCGGTGATCGTATAGTGGATCGGGGAGTAGAGCTTTCTTGCCAGGAAGAAAGTAAGTCCCAGTGAGAGCAGGATATTCATCGTGCATAACAGAATAAGCAGCGGGGGAGAATGGAACAGAGCTTCACAGCTTTTGTTTACGGCGAAGCAGTACCAGTCTGCCGTATCCATTTCCCGGTAGGAGATCAGATACTCCTTTTTGTTGATCGTTTCCGTAAAGGTGCCGTCAGAGGTGCCGGCGGAAGCTTTTTTTATCCAGGAAAAGGGAATGTTGTACCGTGCCGGATCCTGTTCATAGGAGGCAGCGACAGAACCGAATTCATTGACCAGAAACAGGGTTCCCGGAGAAAGGGCTTCTGCCGGATCGTCAAAGATCCCGTTTCCGACCATCCGGGCGTCCAGATTGAAGACGATGCTGTAATAGGTCTGGGTATATTTATTCAGGATGTAGTAGACCATGCTCAGATAAACCGGCTTGCCGGGATCCTCCGCATGATTTTGGTCACGGTAGGTGAACATGGCCTTATTGCGGGCCTGTGCAGGGAGATTTTCGATCGAATTGTTCATAAAGGTTTTTAAGAACAGCCGCATATCGAAAGAAGGATCGCTGCAGAGGTACGTTTCGTTTACGTGATTATAGAGGATGACGGAAGAAATATTGGGATTCAACAGCCCGACATTTTTAATGGCGTTCATGACTTCGGGATCCGACAGGCGGCGGCTCTCTTTCTGTGTCAGATATTCCGTGACGGCAGGATTATTTGCGGATAAGAACCCGTAAAGGACATCGATCTGCTGAGACAGTTCCCGACAGCTGGATGCGGCATCCTCCAGATAGTGATTGGCAGTCTGCAGGGTTTTCCGGTTGTACTGCGCAATATAGAGGGAGGACACCAGGTAGGAGAGCAGGAAGGATAACAGGATCAATATGGAAAAGGTGGCAGTAAAGAGCGCCTGATAGTATTTCTTACTGATAAATTTCTTCTGAAACATTTTTTGGATCATGCATTCTTCCTCACTTCTTTTTTGTACATATTATACATGTTTGATGTGAATTTCACCATGTGAATTGTTGGTATTTCTTCTTTTTGAGAGCTTTTCGCTGTTTTTTATAGTGTGGTTTGCTTCCTTTCGGAGTGAAAAGCGGGGATTTGGAGTAGGAAAGTCTACAGACGAATGATACGATCGATCCAGGTTCAGAAAGGAAGCAGAGAACGGAGGTAAAGATGGATAGATTACGATTAGAGGAGTGGAAGATCGGCAAGACAAAATGTGACTATACGGATTCAAAAGAGGCGTTATTGGAATGTGTGAATCACTGTCAGGAGGGAGAGCTTCTGACAACCGGGCAGATCGCGCAGATCCATGAGATCCTGATGCGGAAGGGGATCGTTTCCGACAAGGTATTGGAGGACGGAGATTCTTCCATGCTTTCCTGGGTGGCGGAGTACGACTGGTTCTACCGGACGGATTTTACGGTGGCGCAGAAGGAGGATCGCTATGTGCTGACTTGTAAAGGGCTGGATACGGTATGTGATTTGTTTCTGAACGGAACCTATCTGGGACTTTCCGAGAGCATGTATCTTCCCTTTGAAAAGGATGTCACGGATCTGCTGCGTGTGGAGGACAGGAATACGCTGGTGCTCTATTTCCATGGGCATGAGAAAATGCTGCGCTACTATAAAGAGACGATGCCAGAGGAATATGCGGGACATGTCCCGGCCCGGGCGATGCTGTTAAAAGCGGAAGATTACGGCACCGATCCGAAAAACTGCCGCGGATACTGGAATATCGGTATTTTTGATGAGGTTTGTGTGGAAGGGGTATCAGACCTGAAAATACGCAGGACAGATATTGACGTGAAGCTGGGACAGCCTTTCTACAATTATGACAGGGCAGTGGTCACTGCCCGTGTAAGCGGCACTGCCTGGCGAAGCGGCATGGTTACAGCGGAGGTTACGGTGTGTGAAGCGGACGGCAGCGCACCGGTATCCGTGACCGTTAACGAGGTTGCGGAAGCCGGAGAATTCTGTCTGCAGGCCAGGGTCACTGTGGAGAATCCGAAGTTATGGTGGCCGGTAAACTATGGGGACCATCCTCTTTACAGGCTGCAGGTGCGGCTGATCATGGATGGAAAGGCGTGCGGCGAAGTGAGGAAGCCTTTCGGGATCCGGGATATCAGGCAGGTTGGCAATATGATGTTTACCTGTAACGGTGTTCCTGTCCGGCTGTTTGGCGCAGACATCGCGCCGATCTATGGACCGTCCAATGTATTTCATGAGCAGACGGCGTTTGCGCTGATTGACAGGCTTTGTCTGGCGGGGATGAATGTGGTCAGGATATGGGGGCCGAACAAGCCTTATCCGGACCGCTTCTATGACAGGTTTGACGAATTGGGCATTCTGGTATGGCAGGATTTCCCGACCGGCGGATCGGAGCTTCCCTGCGACGACCATTACAGAGAGCTGTTGATGAGACAGGCAGAAGAGATGTTGTGCCGGTTAAAGCATCACCCGAGTATCTATCTGTGGTGCGGCGGGAATGAGAATATCTATATGAATGAGTATTTTGAGAGCAGCAGCAGCCTTGGCTATGATATTCTGACAGACGGTTTCCGAAAGCTGTGTACAGATTTGGATCCTTCCAGAACTTATCATGTATCCTGTCCCTACGGCGGCAGATATACGAATGATCCGGAACAGGGCGATTCCCATGGAAGCAGGGCATACAGGCGATTCCTGCCGGGTGAGCCTTACGGGGTATTCTATTCGGAAAATATCCGGGTGTATCCGCCGCAGTATAAGTCTATGAAGCGCTTACTCGGTGCAGAGATCTGGGATGAGAACTATCTGGATGTAAAAAGGCCCGGCTGCAGAAAGCCGATGCCGGATGCCTGGGCAAAGCGGCTCGGCAATTTCGGGGAGGAAAAGTTCGGGCCGATCCACGAATATTATGCGGCCGATGGCCCGGAGGATCTGATCTATAAGTATACGGCGGCGGCCAGTCAGGATATTTATCAGATGTATGCCAGGGCCCGCCGGGGGAAGCCGCATTACAAGAGTACGGAGAATAACTTCTGTCAGGGCTTTATGATCTGGAAGAGTAATGATCCCTGGCCGAACTTCTACTGTGCGTTGGTAGATTATTACGGGGAATGCGCCATGACATATTATGCGGTCAAGCGGGCGATTCGACCGGTGTGGATCGATCTGGAGGTGGACGACAGGATCTACCTGTGGGGTGTGAATGATACCGGAGAAGATTTTCGCGGAACCGTGACGCTCACCCTTTTCAGGATGGACGAGAACAGGATTGTCAGGCAGGTGGAGATTCCGGCAGCCCTTCTGCGGACATCCTCCGGAGTGCTCACGAATCTGGATTTCTTCGGGGCAGTTCACTGGCACACGGTAGTACATGCCGTCTTACGGGACGAAAACGACACGGAGGTATGCAGTACGTCCACGCTCCTGCGGCACGAGAATATGCTGCCGTTTCCGGATGCCGCACTCACGCTGGAGGCGGAGGGGGATACCCTGATTGTTCGCACGGACTGCTATGCCAGATGCGTGGAGTTGTCGGCAGGCGAAGCGGGAGAGGGCTTTGGCTGGGTATTTGCGGATAATTTCTTCGATCTGCTGCCCTTCGAGACAAAGCGGGTTGCCATCTTAAGAAGAGGGGAAGGAACTATCATCCGTGCGAAAGCGCAGTATGGCAGTCACAGTGCGGTCTGTGATCTGGAGCAGACAGGAAAGGAGAGGTGAGGATGACGGAGAAGAAAAGATTTCGGTTGTGTAAGACAAGAAAAGGGGCCGAGAATTTGGCGGGTTATCTGTTCCTGCTGCCGAGTCTGGCGGGCTTTTTGGGATTTATCTTTCTGCCGATGGTATTTTCCCTGTTCCTGAGCTTTACCAAGTGGTCCTTTATCTCGGGAATTTCCGGAATGGAGTGGAAGGGATTGGCCAATTTTGCGGCGCTGTTTCATGATATCAAGTTCGTGGCCTCCCTGAAGAATACGTTCCTGTATACGATCTATACCGTGCCGGTGGCTTTGCTTCTGGGATTTGCCGTGGCGGTGATTATCCATGACTTTACCTATGGCAAGACCGTCCTGAAGATCAGTATCTTCCTGCCCTATATCTCCAGTCTGGTGGCGATCTCTGTGGTGTGGAAGGTAATCCTGCACCCGGCTTCCGGACCGGTTAACCAGCTATTGTATCGACTTGGGGTGCAGGATCTGCCGGGGTGGTTTGGCAGCAGTAAATGGGCGCTCCTTGGCATTGCGATCGAGACGATATGGATCCAGATCGGATACAATGTGGTCCTGTATATGGCGGGGTTTACCGGGATCAGCAGGGAACTGTACGATGCGGCGGCCATAGACGGGTGCAATGCCTGGCAGCGGATCCGGTATATCACGATCCCCGGCGTAGCGCCGACCACCTTTTTCCTGACGATCATGGCCCTGATCAGTTCCTTCAAGGTATTCGATCAGGTCAGTGTGATCACCCAGGGCGGGCCCGGGGATTCCACGATGGTGCTGGCCTACTATATCTATCAGAAGGCTTTCACTTATTATGATATGGGATATGCCAGTGCGATGGCATGGGTCTTGTTTGCCATTATTCTGGTTATCACGCTGATCCAGTGGAAATTTGGCAATGATGATAATGCGGACTGAGTGCCGGAAGGGAGGTAAAAATGGGTAAAAAGAAAACGATCGCCATACGCACCGGCTTCACCGTACTGGTCGGCCTGATGGCACTGACGATGATCCTGCCGCTTCTGTGGATGATCTCCACCTCTTTTAAGATTGAAGGGGAAGTGTTTGAATTCCCGATCAGGTGGATACCGAGAACTCCTGATCTGGAGAACTATGCGGAGGCATGGAACGGATCTTTTGATTTTCCGCTTTATTATCTGAACACGATCAAGATCTCGATCCTGTCCACGATTCTGCAGGTGACGGTATCGGCGATGGCGGCCTATGCGTTTGCCAAGATCAAGTTTAAGTTCAGCGGCATTATTTTCATGATCTATTTGAGTACGATGATGATCCCGTCTCAGGTTACGTTGATTCCCTGTTTCATGATCTTCAAGGAGGCGGGGCTGATGGATACCCATCTGGGACTGATCATTCTGACTTCATTCAGCGTCTATGGGGTATTCCTGCTAAAACAGTCCATGGGTGCGATATCAGGTGAATTGTCGGAGGCGGCGATTATCGACGGGGCCGGGCACTTTCAGATCTTTACCAGGATCATCCTGCCCATGTCAAGGCCGTCACTGGTGACGCTTGCCATGCTGAAATTCATCTGGACGTGGAACGATTATATGAATCCGCTGATCTTCCTCAACACGACGAGCAAGTTTACTCTGCAGCTGGGGATGCGCAGTTTCAGTTCCGAATATGGAAACCAGTATGGCCCGACAATGGCGGCCGCTGTTCTTTCCATTATGCCGCTGATGATCCTGTTCCTGATCTGTCAGAAGAATGTGATAGAGGGAATATCCATCGGCGCGGTAAAAGGTTAAGTTATACATTAACATAATTATATAAAAGAAGGAGGCTCATTCTATGAGAAAAAAACAGTTGTTATCAATCACTATGGCGGCATTGCTCGCTGCAGGCCTGTGTGCCTGTGGGGATAAGGGGGCATCGGAAGCGCCTGCTGTCCAGGAGACGCAGGACGGGACGGAAGTTTCGCAGGAGGCGTCCGGGGAAGCCGGGGCGGAGACTGCAGAGAAGGACCAGGAGACGATCACCTTGAAGTTCTTTAACAACGAACCGACGCTGACGGAAAAGCTGAACGAGATCAACGCAGAGTACACCAGGAGAAATCCGCATGTGCAGATCGAAGTGATCGACGTTCCGGGAAGTGATTATTACACGAAGGTGGATACCACGATCCTGTCGGGAGAACAGCTTGATATCTGTTTCTTCAACGTCAAATTTGACTATACGTCCAGGGCGGCGCAGGGAGAATTCTATCCGATGGATGAATTTATCCAGGCGGAGGGCGCTTCTTCGGTGACGGACCTGTACACCATTGACTCTTCCATGGAAGACGGGAAGGTATATGGACTGCCCGGGGACGTGAAGGAGTATCTGGTCTGGATCAACAAGGAGGATCTGGACAAAGCCGGTCTGGAAGTGCCGCCGCTTGACTGGACCTGGGATGATTTCGAGGAGTATGCGCAGAAGCTTACCTGGGGAGAAGGGCCTGACAAGCATTATGGGGCGATGCTGTATACATGGGATCATTACAATGTACTGACCGCATACAACAGACTGGATGACAACCCGTATCTGAATGAGGACGGCACGTTGAATCTGGATGATCCCGCTTTTCGGGAGTCGCTGGAACTTCGTTACCGTCTGGAGCAGGAGACACAGTGTGCGATCCCGCTTTCCGAAGTCATGGCTACAAACCTGGATTTCAGGACGGCCTTTTTCAGCGGAAAATGCAGTATGCTTCTGATGGCTACCAATATTATTCCGCAGACGGCAGACCTGGAGAACTATCCGCATACTTTTCAGACGACGTATGCATCCTTCCCCATGCCGGAGGGCGGACGTCCCGGCTACGCCTATGCGGATAACCGCTTCTACAGCATCGGAGCAACAACCGTCAATGCGGAGGAAGCTTATAAGTACATCCGTTATTTTACGACGGAGGGAATCCCGATGAAGGGTGTTACGTTTACTGCAGATACGAATAATACGACCGGGATCACGGATGTGGTAGAGCTGATGACGGCCACCAACCCTGAACTGTATGACAAGGAACAGCTCCTGAAGGTGTTAACGAACCCGAACCTGAAGAATAACTTCTGGGAATATGTGCCCAGTTACACGGGAGAGATCGTAAACCTTTACAGGGCACAGGCGGAAAAGGCGGTTATGGGAGAGATCTCGTTTGATGAGGCATTGTCGGTTGCCACCGAGCAATGTCAGCAGGTAATCGATAACAATCAGTAATAACGACGCCTTGTAGGAGCTGTGGCTGCGCGCTGCCTGCCACAGACTCAGATAGGCGCGGTCCAGGCAGAGTCCTGGAAAAGCAGCGCAGAAAGGGTGTGAACGATGGAGAAAAGAAAATTTGGCCGGACGGGGTATGAGATCACGGCATTGGGATTCGGAGGAATGGAACTGCAATATCTGGATGAGACGAGCGCCGTCCGTCTGCTGAACGAGGCGCTGGACCAGGGGATCAACTATGTGGATACCTCGCCGGAGTATGCTATGAGCGAGTATTATATCGGCAAGGCGATCGCCGGCCGCCGGCATGAATATGTGCTGGCTACGAAATGCGGTGACAACATGACCGGCAGAGGGCCGAAATATTCCTTCGACAAAGAGACGATTATGAGTAATATTGACGAGAGCCTGCGGCTGATGAAGACGGATCATGTGGATATCCTGCAGCTGCATGGCGTCATTCCGGCCGATTTCCCGTACGGGAAATGGGAGGAGACGATGGAAGTACTGGAGGAGATACGCCGTCAGGGGAAGGCGTTGCATCTGGGGCTTACCGTCTGCAACAAGGGACCCGGCATGTACGGATTCCCCGCAGGGTACGGCTATCATTCCATCCTGCCCTTCGCCAAAGATCCGCGGATCGAGGTGATCCAGCTGGTCTACGGCGGCCTGACGAGGCTGAGTGAAAATGTGATCAAAGAAGCCAGTGACCGCTATGGGACAGGAATCGTTGCCAGAGGTATTCTGAAACGTTATGATGATTCCTATCCGGCGAAGCTTGCCTGTGCGAAGCTGACGGATCTGTGTGAGGATGGGGAAAATGAGAATGATTTTCTGGTACGCTATGCGGTCAGCCATCCCGGCCTGACATGTGTGCTTGCCGGAACGAAGAACATCGATCATTTGAAGAGGAATGTTGTGATGGCCGGCAGGGGAAGATTGCCGAAGGAGGTATATGAGGAGGCGAAGAGAAGGCTTACCTTCGCCGGTGTGGTACCCGGACCGGTGGAGATGGCCTGGCAGGATGCCGTAAGATAAAGCAGAAAATACGGCAGAATATAGACTTTTCCGATGAAAAGGAATATGATGAACCTAAGGTTGTGTATAAGGGGATGGAATTGGTGGAAAAGAAACATCGGTATGTCTATTTGCTGTTAATTGCTTCTACGCTGGTCATTATCTTTCTGGTGACGTTTGTTTATATCAGACAGCTCAACAGAACGATCCTGGATAATATCATCAGCTCGATCAGCGAGATCGCGGCGCACGACAAGGCTACGATCGAGACTTACATCGAGATATGCTGGGAGGATCTTGCGGAAATACAGGAGCGTTTCGTCAGCTATGGCTGTGAAACGACAGAGGAGATTGAGAGCAGGATGGATCTGGAATGTGAGGCCAGCAGCTTCGCTCATATATATCTGATAGCGGAGGATGGCATGCTCTATACGGATCACTGCGGCGCGGATGCTCTTGTCGGTGTGAGCGGCAAGGAGAATCTGCTGTCCTGTTTTGCCAACGGGGAAGAGCGGGTCGTGGCCCGGTTTGATGAACAGACGGCAGAAGACGGACCGGTGGAAAAGCGGATTCTCTACGGCGTCAGGCTGCACGATTATGTGGTGGACGGTACGAAGATGTTTGCCATGGCCGGCGTCAGCGATATTTCCTCCATTCAGGATAAGATGGTCATCAACAGCTATGAGAAAGACGGAAAGAGCAGAGGCCACAGTGCGCTCGTTGATCTGGATGGCAGCTATATTGTAGACATCAGCAAGGAAGGTTATCGGAACAAGTACAGAAACCTGTTCGATCATCTGGCGGAAGCCGTATCTTCGGAGCTGACCAATGAAGAGGTGGCGGCGAAGCTTAAGAATCGGGAGACGTTTGCCTTCTACCATTCTCATGCGGGGGAGGAGCATCAGGAGCTGTTCTATTTCATTCCTTTTGACAAGGAGATGAACCTGTATTTTATCATGTCTCTGAGTGAGTCGGTGTTTACGGAACGGAGTAATGCTCTGGTCACCATGAGTATGGTGATGCTGGTGTTTAGTATGATGACGGTGGTTATTATGCTGCTGGTCGTCATGAGATATCAGATCAGGACGTTGATTACGGCGGAGCGGGCCAGATCGCAGCGGGAGTTTCTTTCCAATATGAGTCATGAGATCCGCACGCCCCTTAACGGTCTGATCGGCATGAATCATCTGATCATGCTGAACATCGACAATGAGGGACACAAGGGGCAGATCAGGGAATGGCTGCGCAAGTCTCAGAGTACAGCCAACTATCTGTTATCCCTGGTGAATGATGTGCTGGATATGTCCAAGCTGCAGGCGGGCAAGGTGGATATCATCGAGGAACCGATGCTGGTATCTGCGATGATCGATGAGATCACCGCCATGCAGGCGGATAACATTGAGAGCCGGGGTGTGGAATTTATCGTGGAAAAGGAAATCACGGCGCCCTGCATTGTGGGGGATGTGACAAGAACCAAACAGATTCTGATGAATATTGTTGGCAATGCGGCCAAATTCACGCCGAAGGGGAAATGGATCAGGCTGTCGGTTTCCCAGAAGCAGACGGATGAAACCCATGTGTTGACTACCTATCGCTGTGAGGACAGAGGGATCGGGATATCCAAAGAGTATATCGGGCGGATCTTTGATTCTTTCAGTCAGGAGAGGAACCGCCATACGGGAGGCATCAAGGGCACCGGGCTTGGCATGGCTATCAGCAAATTGCTGGCAAACGCTATGGGCGGCGATATCACCGTGGAGAGCGAGCTGGATGTGGGGAGTGTGTTTACGGTCACGATCCCGTCCGTGATCGTGAAGGAAATCCCGGAATATCTGCAGGAGGACGAAACGGTATGCGGTAAATGCGGTAAAGATATGCAGACGGATGCAGATGCGGGAGAAGGCAGGAGACGCGCAGCCGGGAAGCCGGGTAAGATCATGGTGGTGGAGGACGTGGAACTGAACGCCGAGGTGCTGTTGGAGATCCTGGCGATGGAAGGTTTCGAGACGGCACATGCGGTAAATGGCAAAGAGGCGCTGCAGATGTTCCAGGAATCGGAACCCGGAGAATTCGATATCATCCTGATGGATATGCAGATGCCGGTGATGGACGGCTGCACGGCGGCGGCAAAGATCAGAAAGCTTACGCGTGCGGATGCGGCTACGGTTCGGATCTATGCCTGCACCGCCAATACTTTCCAGGAAGACAGAGAGCGGGCGATGCAAAGCGGTATGGATGATTTCCTGACGAAACCGATCGATGTCAGTGTTTTATTGAAGAAAATGGGGAAGGCTGTAAAGTGATGCAGCCTTCCCTGTTTTGACATATAGGATAAAAGCAATGCTTTTATTGAGACAAAGTTTCCTGATAGTTGATTTTGTCTTGAAAAGTAAAATACAGGTCGCTTGTGTGTTGATTTTGTCAACCTGTATAATACAGATAGTAAATGGTTAAGGCAGTGAGTCTTATTGACAGGCCAGGGGATATAAGGGGGTATCTATGAAGGAGATTAATATTGCGCAAGTCATTCACGCGAAACGGAAGGAGCTTCGTCTGACGCAGGACGATATCGCGGCCTATATCGGGGTATCCAAGGCGTCTGTCTCCAAGTGGGAGACGGGAGTTTCCCAAAGTTAAAGATACCACATCAATCCCACGCGGACTTTTGCTCAA
>CANRZW010000033.1 GCA_947644545.1 uncultured Lachnospiraceae bacterium | reverse complement strand
AAAGAGATATATGGTTAACTCTCAAAGAAATATAGTGCTAAATCCTAAAAACGGGTCTGCCATTCCGACACGCCGGCGTATTCAACAACCGAGCTATATAATAGCATATAAACAGATAAATGACAAGCTTTTTTTGGAAAAAACTCAAATCTGCAGGCAGAGATTCCATAACGGAACTTTGTTTGTTTTTTTATACTGTACATTATGGCGAGATTATGATATATTTGTAAAGGATTGTTAAAAAAGGTAACATATTGTAATAAATTTGAAACAATTCAAAAGAGAAAATCAAAGGAGAAAGAAGTTAAATTGAAGATAAGAAAGATAAGAAGAGGTATGAAACAAATAGCTGCATTGTGTGCAGCAGCAACCCTGATGTTTGTTCCGGTGCAGCAGGTACATGCGATCGGAGCCAGCAGTTCCATTGCGAGGGGAATCGATGTCTCGAAACATAATCTGGCGATCGACTGGAGCCAGGTGCCTTCATCCGGCGTCAGCTTTGTATTTGTGAAGGCGGGAAGCACGAATTCCGGCGTGGATCCGTATTTTGATGCTAATATGCAGGGGGCCAGTGCGGCCGGATTGAGGACGGGAGTCTATCTGTACTCTTATGCGACGACGGTGGAGCAGGCACAGAATGAGGCAAACCTTCTGATGCAGTGGATTAGCAATTATACGATCAGCTATCCGGTTGTCTATGACATAGAGGATCCCTGTCATAAGAATATGTCTCAGGAGCAGCTCCAAGCGTTAATCAATACATTCTGTTCTACGGTAGAGGCGAATGGTTATCATCCGGTCGTTTATTCCAGCAAGAATATGTTCCAGAATAAGATTGGGGATATCAGATATGATAAATGGGTTGCACAGTATGCGGATGCCCTGCAGTACGAAGGAGCTTCTTTCTGGCAGAATACGTCACACGGCAAGGTGCCGGGAATCCCTACCAGGGTGGATATGAATTATCAGTTTAAGGATTATTCTTCCATTATTGTGGCAAATGGATTTGCGCCCCGTGGGGATCAGCAGGTGTTCTACTCAAATTACAGGCTGCAGCGTTCCTGCTGGGTGAATTGGGAAGACAGAAAGTATCATCTGGACGAGAATGGTTTCGTGCAGAAGGGATGTTGGTTCGAGGATGAGAGCGGCAGATACTTCCTGGCGACGAAGGACGGACATGCGCTTCGGGAAGACGTGACGATCGAGGGAGTCGATTATTATTTCGATGAGAACGCAGTCATGCAGAGAGGACTGGTAGCAAGACCGGATGGCAATACTTATTATTATGACGAAAACGGTGCATTACAGAGGAATGTGACGATAACAATCGAGGGTGTCAACTATGTAGTGGATCAGAATGGCGTGGCGACGGTGCAGCCGGCAGCGGAACCGGAACCGGTAAGTGAACCGGCTCCGGAGGAGGCTGTTCCTGCGCAGTAGAAGTTGTTTCCATAGAGCTAAGGAGAAGAGTCGATTCCGGAAGGGAGCCGGCTCTTTTTGTGTATGTTTAGTACTAAGCTGTTATCATAGATTTTCTTTTCATACTTTTCAAATAGTATGTTTATGGTATATAATTAAATCTGTGTGGCACATAATAGGATGGACACATTTTTATGGAAAGATGTGGTGTGCGTATGAACTGTAAAGAAGCAGAGAAAAACATACCTTCCTTTTTGCAGGATGAACTGGGCGGCTGTTATCTGGAAGAATTTCTGGAGCATGTGGAGAGCTGTCCGGAGTGTGAGGAAGAGCTGACGATCCAGCTTTTGGTGACGGAAGGTCTGGAGCGGTTGGAGACAGGTAATAATTTCAATTTACAGGACGAACTTCTTATTAAACTGGGCGGCGCCGAACATCGCATCAGAGTACATCGAACGCTGTTATATATCCTGTATTGTCTGGAGGCTGCGGTAGCAGCAGCTATCATCATCGCTTTGTGTGTGGTGTTCCGGCTGTAGGGAGTTTGAGAGAAAGAAGAGAGAGGCAAGGGTTTATCATGAGTCAGAAGCTTGTATTGATAGATGGACACAGTATTTTAAACAGAGCCTTTTACGGCATTCCCGATCTGTCGAACAGCCAGGGGCTGCATACCAACGCGGTGTATGGGTTTTTGAATATCATGTTTAAGATTGTGGAGGAAGAACAGCCGGATTATCTGACGGTGGTATTCGATGTACATGCGCCGACATTCCGGCATGAGATCTATAAGGAATATAAAGGCACGAGAAAACCGATGCCGGAGGAACTCAGGGAACAGGTGCCTGTCATGAAGCAGATGCTCCAGGCGATGGGGATCTGTATTATGGAAAAGGCTGGCTTGGAGGCGGATGATATCCTGGGAACGATCGCGAAGCGCGGGGAACGGGAAGGGATGGAAGTGGCGCTCGTGTCGGGGGACAGGGATCTGTTACAGGTTGCGTCGGAACATATTAAAGTGAGAATACCCAAGACGAAGGGTGGTAAGACAGAGATCGAAGACTATTATGCGAAGGATGTTGAGAACAAATATCAGGTGAATCCGATCCAGTTTATCGATCTGAAGGCGTTGATGGGAGATACGGCAGACAACATCCCCGGCGTGCCGAAAGTTGGAGAGAAGACGGCTACGGATCTGATGGTGAAGTTTGGTTCTTTAGACAGCATTTACGAGCATATAGAGGATGTTTCCAGGAAGGCGGTCAAAGAATCGCTGATCAATCATCAGGATTTGGCAAGGCTCAGTAAGACATTGGCTACGATCAACGTGGACAGTGACATTGCCTACAGCTTTGACAGCGCGAAGGTAGGTAATTTCTATACGGAGGAAGCTTATGTATTGTGCAAGCAGCTGGAATTCAAGAATTTGCTGTCGCGGTTTGAGAAGGATGTGACGGTAACGAATGTGCAGGCAGATTATTTCGGGCAGGTACTGGAGCTGGCAGAGGTGGAGGCCTTGTTCGCGGAGTGCGCTGCGGGACAGGGACAGACAGGGCATAGGGCAGAGAAATCGGGTACCGGAGAAGAAATAGGAATAGCCGTGCTGGCAGACGGAGCAAGGACCGAAGATCTTGTGGGGGTGGCGCTGGCGCCTCATAAAGAAAAGGTGCGTTTTGTTCCCTGTCAGGGGCTGGTGACGGCACAATATCTGCAGGATAAGATCGCGCAGCTGAGTGAGAGTGGGGCGTGCAGGTTAAGCCTTTTTGACAGTAAGAGGCAGTATTCGTTTCTGGAAGCGGCCAGGGACATGAATAAGAGCGACGTTCTGCGTCCTTACAGGGAACGGCGGTATTTTGATATTCTGGTGGCGGCATATCTTCTGAATCCGTTGAAAAACGACTATACCGTGGCGGATATCGCAGGTGAATACCTGGAACTTACAGTACCGGACCGCAGTCAGGTCTGCGGTAAGGCGTCTTATGGCGAGACTTATGAGAAGGAGCCGGAGAAGCTGGCCGAGTTCGCATGTTACAGCGCCTATGTATGTCTGGCGACGGCACCGCTTTTGCGTAAGAAGCTGGAAGAGCAGGGAATGGATTCCCTGATGAATGAGATAGAGATGCCGCTTACAAGAGTGCTGTATGAGATGGAGCAGTATGGCGTGCTCGTGAAGCCGGATGAATTGAAGGCATACGGGGAGGCGTTGGTTGGCAGGATCTCTGAGCTGGAGCAGTCGATTTACGAGCAGGCGGGCTGCGAATTCAATATTAACTCCCCGAAACAGCTGGGGGAAGTGCTGTTTGGCAGGATGGGGATTACAGGTGGTAAGAAGACGAAGACCGGTTATTCAACCGCGGCAGATGTGTTGGAGAAGCTGGCGCCGGATTATCCCGTCGTATCGGATATCCTGGAGTACAGAGGGCTGACAAAGTTAAAATCAACTTATGCGGAAGGCTTATTCACCTGCATCGGCACGGATGGCAGGATCCACTCTACTTTTAACCAGACGATCACGGCGACAGGAAGAATCAGTTCCACGGAGCCGAATCTGCAGAATATTCCGATGCGGATGGAGCTTGGCAGAAGAATCCGCAAAGTGTTTGTACCGATGGAGGGATACCTGTTCGTGGATGCGGATTATTCTCAGATCGAACTGAGGATATTGGCGCATATGTCGGGAGACGAACAGCTGATTGAAGCCTATAAGATGGATGAGGACATTCATCGGATCACGGCATCCAAGGTGTTCCACACTCCTTTCGAGGAAGTGACGGATCTGCAGAGGCGTAACGCCAAGGCGGTTAATTTCGGCATTGTTTATGGCATCAGTTCCTTTGGCTTAAGCCAGGATCTGAGTATAACCAGAAAGGAAGCGGCGGAATATATCGAGCAGTATTTCCAGACATATCCGGGAGTCAAGAAATTCTTGGATACGATGGTGGAAAGCGCCAGGAAAGACGGTTATGTGACGACGATGTACGGGCGCAGAAGGCCGATTCCGGAGTTATCGTCCAGCAATTTCATGCAGCGTTCGTTTGGTGAACGGGTTGCCATGAATTCTCCGATTCAGGGAACGGCGGCAGATATCATGAAGATTGCCATGATCAGAGTCTGGGAGCGGCTGCACAGAGAAGGACTGCGCTCCAGGCTGATCCTCCAGGTGCATGACGAACTGTTGGTTGAGACACTACAGGAAGAGGAGGAACAGGTACGCCGTATCCTGTCGGAGGAGATGCAGCAGGCGGCAGATCTGGCGGTCAGGCTGGAAGTGGATATGAATACCGGAACCGATTGGTATGAGAGCAAGTAAGATGCAGGGAAGACCGTGAGAGAGGGAAAGGAACGGGATCCATATGAAAGTGATCGGCATTACGGGCGGCGTGGGAGCAGGAAAGACCCGGGTACTGGACTATCTGAGGAAGAGAGAGGGCTGCCAGGTCATTATAGCGGATCAGGCGGCGCATAAGCTGGAGGAGCCGGGTGAGATCTGTTATGAACAGATCGTAGAGCTGTTAGGGCAGGAGATCCTTGCAGTGGACGGCAGGATCGATAAGGCTAAGCTGGCGGCCCGGATCTTTGGTGATCAGGCGATTCTTGCGCGCGTGAATGAGATCGTGCATCCGGCAGTGAAAAGCTACATCACGAAGACCATTGACGAGGTGAGAAGAGAGGGCAGGTTACAATATTTATTTATAGAAGCGGCGCTTTTGATCGAGGACGGGTATGAGCGGATCGTGGATGAGATGTGGTATATTCATGCGGACGCCGAGGTCAGAAGGGAAAGATTGAAGAAAGACAGAGGATACAGTGACGAGAAGATCGACAAGATCATGAGGGAGCAGCTGTCGGAAGAAGCATTTTACAGGCACTGTCTGGTCGTCATTGAGAATAGTGGGACATTGGAACAGGTTTACAGGCAAATAGATGAGAAACTGGGGGAAGACTTGTGTCAGAAACAATGAAATTTCCGGGGAAATTAATATTTGGGTTGGATATCGGAACGAGAAGTGTGGTTGGTACGGTCGGATATCGTGTAGGGGAAAAATTTTACGTGGTTTCCCAGAGCATCAAAGAACATGGGACGAGAGCGATGCTGGACGGACAGATCCACGATATCTACAAAGTCGGGGCGACGATCAGTGATGTTAAGGCCGAACTGGAACAGCGGATCGGCAGGACATTGAAGGATGTCTGTATTGCCGCGGCGGGACGTGTGCTGCGTACGGTCACGGTCAGGGTAGATACGGAGCTGGACGGTGACAGAGAAGTTAATGGAGAGGATATCTATGCGCTGGATTCACTGGGTGTGGAGAAGGCTTATGAAGAATTTCTGGAGAAACATGACTCTGAAATGAAGTTCTATTGCGTCGGCTATTCCGTGGTACGCTATTATATGAACGGATATGCGATGGGAAATCTGGAAGGACATCGTGCGGGACATATCGGAGCCGATATTATTGCGACATTTCTTCCGGAAGACGTAGTAGATGGCCTGTATAAGGCGGTGGATCTGGCGGGATTGGATGTGGTGAATCTGACGTTGGAGCCTATTGCGGCGATCCAGGTAGCAATTCCCGAGATGTATCGTATGCTGAACATTGCATTGGTCGATGTGGGAGCAGGCACCTCGGATATCTCCATCACGAAGGACGGAAGCATTATCGCATACGGCATGATCCCTGTGGCGGGGGACAGCCTGACAGAGGTGATTGCGAAACACTGTCTGGTAGACTTTGCGACGGCAGAGCATATCAAACGTGAGACCGGCGTCAAAGAACAGATTGAGTATAAGGATATTATGGGATTGTCTCAGACGATCAGCAGGGCAGAAGTCGAGGAAGTGACGGCAGGGATGATCCGGGACATGACAGGGAAAGTGGCGGATAAGATTAAGGCCTTAAACGGGGGGAAAGCGGTCAGTGCAGTCTTCGTGGTAGGCGGCGGTGGTATGCTGCCCGGCTATACGGCAGCGTTGGCGGAGCGGCTTTCCATTCAGAAGGAAAGAGTTGCAGTGCGTGGCGAGGAAGTCATGCAGAACATAGAGTTTTTGGAGGAAGATGCCAGGAAAGATTCCCTGATGGTCACGCCGATCGGTATTTGTCTGAGCTTTTATGAGCAGAGCAATAACTTTATTTTCGTGTATTTTAACGATCAGCGGATTAAGATCTATGATAATAACAAAGTGGCAGTCGTAGATGCAGCCATGCAGGCGGAATTTGCCAATGACGGACTGTTCCCCAAACGCGGCAGAGAACTGAACTATACGGTAAATGGAAAGCCGCGTATTACGCGAGGCACATTAGGGGAATCGGCGGTGATCAGCGTCAATGGAAATGCGGCTGATATTCATACGCTGATCCATGCCAACGATCAGATCAGGGTAGTGGAATCTACGGCCGGAGAGGCAGCACACCTGGATATCAATCAGCTGCCGGAATACGGTGCGGTCATGCGGGTGGAAGTAAATGATATACAGGTTGATCTGCCTAAATTTGCCAGCGTTAACGGCGCGCTGCAGTCCGGGTATTACAGTATTCAGGAAGGGGATTCGATTGAAATCCTGAATTATTATACGGTACGACAGGTTGCCGAGTTTATGGATGTGATCATCAACCAGGAGATGAATATTTACGTTAACAATAAGCTGGCAGATATGGACAGCAAGGTATATGAGAATTTTTCCGTTGTCTGGACGATGGAAGAGCTTCATTTATCCGACCGGGACAAGTATGAGAATGAGTTGGCGGAGACGTTCGAGGATCTGCCGGAAGATGACGGGACTTATCGGAGAAGCGAAGACCCGGATGAAAGCGAAGACAGCGGGGAGTCTGCAGAAGGCTCCGGTCTGACGGACAGCGCCGGCACAGAGAGCGGCAATGGTGAGTATAGCGAAGAAGAGGATGCGGGCCGGAATGTGCCGGAGGGTACAGAAGGCCGGCCGGACAATGAGGCCGATGCCGAATCAATAGGGATGCAGGAAGCCCAGGAGGCGCAGGGACAGTCGATTTATGTGACGGTCAACGGGGATCCGGTGCGCCTTGCAGGGAAAGAATCGTATGTATTTGTGGATGTTTTCGAGCGGATCGAGTTCGATCTGTCCAGGCCCCAGGGGAGCGGTATTGTGACAAAGCTTAACGGCAGGGATGCACAGTATATGGAAGAGATCAGAAGCGGGGATGTGATCGAGATTTACTGGCGGCGGTAGCAATGATTACAACAGGAAAAGATTACGGAAAGAAAAGATAAAGAATATGAGATTATGCAGTATAGCCAGTGGCAGCAGTGGAAATTGTGTTTATGTCGGAACGGATACCACACATTTGCTGGTAGATGTGGGAATCAGCGGGAAGCGTGTGGAAGCAGGCTTGCAGGAGATAGGGATAGGGATGCGGGATATTGACGGTGTTTTCCTGACACATGAACATGCAGATCATATCAGCGGCCTGGGCGTTCTGGCGAGGAAATACGGTGTGCCGGTTTACGGTACAGGCGGGACGATCGGGGCAGTCAGGGCCAATCATTCTCTGGGGACGATCGACGAGGAGTTGTTCCATTATGTGAGGGCAGATGAGAAGCTGACAGTGAAGGATGTGACGCTGTATCCGATACGGACATCCCATGACGCGGCAGAGCCGGTTGCCTATCGGGTCAGCCATGATAAGAAGAAGATCGGTATCATTACGGATCTGGGATGCTATAATGACTATACGGTAGAATGCCTGCGGGATCTGGATCTGCTCTATCTGGAGGCGAATCATGATGTTAATATGCTGCAGGTAGGGCCTTATCCTTATTATCTGAAACAGCGCATTCTGGGCAGAAAAGGGCATCTTTCCAATGAAGCGGCGGGAAAACTTCTCAGCAGGCTGCTGCATGATCGTATGCAGGCTGTGGTGCTGGGACACTTAAGCCAGGAAAACAACCTGCCGGAGCTTGCTTACGAGACGGTCAGAGTGGAAGTAACGATGGCAGATACAGGATATAAAGCAGATGATTTTCCGGTGTATGTGGCGAAGCGCAGTGAGGTATCACAGATGTTGGAGATATAGACGGCGGATGCGGGATGGATCTGATCTGACTTTATGGAGTGCAGGTAAGAATGGAACAGAAAGAACGGAGGAAATTATGAAGAAAACAATCATAACGGTGGTAGGTAAAGATACGGTCGGTATTATAGCAAGGGTGTGTACTTATCTGGCGGAGAACCAGATCAATATACTGGATATTTCTCAGACGATTGTGCAGGGCTACTTTAATATGATGATGATCGTGGATACGAATCAGACCCAGAAGGATTTCGGCATTATCGTAAAGGAATTGGAGCAGCTTGGAGAGCGTATCGGCGTTATTATAAAATGTCAGAAAGAAGAGATCTTTAATCAGATGCACAGAATTTGAGACAGAAGATTTGAGACAGAAGGCAGGGATGATATGATCAATATATTTGAAGTAGCGGAAACAAATGAAATGATAGAGAAGGAAAACCTCGATGTGAGGACGATCACATTGGGAATCAGCCTGTTGGATTGTATTGATGCGGATCTGAAGCTGGTCAATGAGAAGATTTATCACAAGATCTATGATGCGGCCAGGGATCTGGTTGCGACGGGCGAATACATATCCGGTGAATACGGGATTCCGATCGTCAATAAGAGAATATCGGTCACACCGATCTCGCTGGTCGGTGGAGCGGCCTGCAGGACAGCGGAGGATTTTGTCTCAATTGCCAATACACTGGATAAGGTGGCGCATGAAGTGGGCGTGAATTTTATCGGCGGATATTCGGCGTTGGTCTCTAAGGGGATGACGAGGGCAGATGAACTGCTGATCCGTTCTATCCCGAAAGCACTGTCTGTGACAGAGAGAGTATGCAGTTCCGTGAATGTCGGTTCCACGAAGACAGGAATCAATATGGATGCCGTGAAGTTGATGGGTGAGGTGATCCTGCAGACTGCGGAGGCGACGAAAGAGGCGGATTCTCTTGGATGTGCCAAACTGGTGGTCTTCTGTAATGCGCCGGATGACAATCCGTTTATGGCAGGCGCATTCCATGGTGTGACGGAGGCGGATAAGGTCATTAATGTAGGAGTAAGCGGTCCCGGCGTAGTCAAAACAGCATTGGAGAAGGTCAGAGGCGAGAACTTTGAGATCCTTTGTGAGACGATCAAGAAGACAGCCTTCAAGGTGACACGGGTAGGGCAGCTTGTGGCGAAGGAAGCTTCCAGACGCCTGCATGTACCTTTTGGTATTGTTGATCTTTCGCTTGCACCGACGCCGGCTATCGGGGATTCCGTGGCTGATATATTGTGTGAGATCGGGTTGGAGCATGTCGGAGCGCCTGGTACGACGGCCGCGCTTGCATTGTTGAATGATCAGGTAAAAAAGGGCGGCGTGATGGCTTCCTCCTATGTGGGCGGCCTGAGCGGGGCATTTATTCCGGTCAGTGAGGATCAGGGGATGATTGATGCGGTGACGGCAGGTGCCTTGACCTTGGAGAAGCTGGAAGCCATGACCTGTGTATGCTCGGTGGGCCTGGATATGATAGCGATCCCCGGAGATACCAGTGCAGCAACCTTGTCCGGCATCATTGCGGACGAGATGGCGATTGGTATGATTAATCAGAAGACAACGGCGGTACGCCTTATTCCAGTGATCGGTAAGGGCGTAGGAGAGACGGTAGAGTTCGGCGGTCTGCTTGGATATGCGCCGATTATGCCGGTCAACGGTTTTTCCTGTGAAGCGTTTGTCAATCGCGGAGGAAGGATTCCGGCTCCGATTCACAGCTTTAAGAATTAGTTTTCTGAATTGGTTTTCAGAATTCACATGAAAAGAGGATACATGATCGGCTCTTATGGATGCTGATCTGTATCCTCTTCTTAATGGTCATTGTGATGCTGTGCTATTGCAGGCCCGCTGCAGTAACGTATTATTCAGAAAATACTTTCAGGTGCTCTCTTTCAAGCGCTTCCGCGTTATCGACAATCTTCTTAAAATCACCGATCAGTTCATCGGAAAGCTTTACGGCAGATCTGTATTCGCTCTCAGCCCGTGCATAATCCTGATTCTTGATAGCAACGATAACGTTCTTGCCATATCCATGGAAGCGGCGGTGTTTCTCTGCTAAACCGTTCCAGAGCGGAGAAATCATCTTGTTACGAGGATTCATGGCATAGTAGAAGTGACCGAATGCACATTTGGTATCGTCGGTCTGAAGCGGTACACATTCTCTGTCTTTCACGATAGTGCTTAATGTCTTTAACCAGTTCTGATGCGCTGTAATCGCATTCTGGACATTGGCTATGAACTGACGGTTACTGAGCATATAGAAGACATCCTGTACCATGCTGCCCATCAATTTCGCGGAATCATCCAGATCTTTCTCGATAACGGCAACCGGACGCATGTTAACCTTAAGGTCTTCGGATACGTTGCCAAGCATTTCGGATTGTTCATTCAGAGAGACACATTCCTCACGCAGCCGAACCATCGAATCCTGTACATTGGTAACGGCGCTGAAAATCTCTTCGCTGGTAGCGGCTATCGTTGTGATGGAATCGGTTATGTTGACAATGTTAGATACATTGCGCTCGTTGTTAGAGAGTACCTTATTAAGATTGCCGCGCATGGTCTCTAACTCTTCTACGGTATGGTCAAGGCTCTCGCAGCTCATCTTGGAAGCAGCCTCGATCTTGGCAACGAAACCATCCATATTGCCAGTCAGCTGTTTCGTCTCATCAGCCAGACTTCTGATCTGTTCCGCAACAACGGCGAATCCCTTACCTGCTTCGCCGGCTCTGGCAGCTTCAATCGATGCATTCAGAGCAAGCATGTTGGTCTGGGCTGAAATAGAATTAATACCCTTGATCACTTCGTTCATACCCTTGATGATCTCAAGCAGTTCCTGCATATCATCTTTCATCTGGTCGGATTTATCGATGGTAAACTGTGATTCCTCCACAATGGAAGAAATCTCGCGGCTGCTTGCCTCCATATCATCCATGATAGAACCGGCGGCAGAAGAAACCTGGGCGATAGACTCAGCAAAACCTTCGTGTGCGTTTACCACTTCATTCATATTCTCTTCCGTCAGCTGGGAAGCGTGAACAACCGTCTCGGAAATATGTTTAACAGTGTTACTGATAAGTCCCATCTTATCGGTGCTGTCACCCATGGCAAGGTCAAGAGCGCTGATCTGCATAACAGATTTGCAGATACCGCCTACTAACTGATTGAATTTGTCTCTTCCGTCATTCAGGCGTTTCTGGATATCGCGTGCCTCTACGCTGCCATCAACAGGCTCCATTTTTCCGATACTCTGTAATATTTTGTCGTTTTTGTTCCTCATTTTGGTCCCTCCTGTCACCCACATATAATTAAATTATACCAGAGTGTAGCTTTTTTTTCTATATAAATAATATTAAAAAAACTAATATACAAAGATATTATATCAAATTATGTGTTAATGTAAAGCGTTTTTGACGATTGGATTCAGATTGGGCTGCAGTGTCTCGAATGAAGTCGTTGAATAAATTCTCTGATGAGCAATTTACGCAACCAAGAATCTGTGACGCTTCGGCATGAAGGTAAAGGTGAAAAGGAACATACGTTAAAGTACAGTTAAAGAGACGATTCAAAACAAGTCTGAAATACTAAAAAAGATTGACACTGTATACGAAACTAAATATAATATATACAAAATAACTATAAATGACAGAGTGGTTTTGTATATATTATGGATGTATGTAATAGTTCTTCAAACTGTACTTTGGCGAACTGCGGAATGGTTTACACTTGTTATGAAGGAACAGGCTGACGAGGGCAGTTCAGGAAGAATAGTATGTTGAGACCGGAGTGGATGCAGAGTGTCGGCAGTACCAGGAATGGAGGCGGGATTACAGCATTTTTCAGAAACCGGAGATTACAGGCATTGATGAGGACATGAAGGAGGAAATTGTGTACCTCATATTTTATTGGGAAGCAGCCGTGTGAAGCGCGCCATTTTATTAAGGAGGGCAGAGAGTAAAATGAATGTATTATTGATTGGTGGCGGCAGCAGAATGACAGATGCCGTAATTGATAAGCTGAATAAGGGAAAACATCGGATCTTTTTGCTGACAGGCCGCAGAGACCGGCAGACATCTTACAAACACGTTTTTCAGCGGTATGACTATTCTTATGAAGATGAGAGCGTGAAGGATGTTTTCGAGAGCGTGAAACCGGATCTGGTTTTGTTCATGGGAGCCTATGACACGAATTTTGACTGGCACAGGGAACGACAGGAGTCGGTCAGGTATACGGCGTCTCTGATGAATCTTCTGTCTACATATTCCATGGCGGGCCGGGGACGTTTCGTCTATTTTTCGTCTCATGAAGTATATGGAGGTTCCTATCATAATGATATTCCCGTTGCAGAGACGGTATCACCCAGAGGATTTAAGGCCATGGTGGTCGCTCAGGGAGAGGAGATCTGTGAGAATTATCGTAAGACACAGGGACTGGATATCCTTGTTCTGCGTTTTGATCATCTGTACGGGATTCCGCGCAGGGGACAGGAAGAGAATAACCCGTGTTATCAAATGTGTCTTGAGGCCTTGAAGACAGGTAGAGTGTCTGCCAGTGACAGAAGATCTTTCTCCATGATCTATTTGAATGATGCCATAGAGCTGGCAAATAAAGTGATCATGGAAGAGCGGCCGGCATTGTCTACGTATCAGATCTCGTCCATGGAGGAGATCAATGAGATCACGCTGGCAGAGATGATCATTAAAGCGATGGGCGGCGGTATCAGGCTGGCTAATAATTCGGTGGGCGACAAATATCGCCAGATATTAGACGGACGGCTCTATCAGGAGGAGTTTGAACAGCGCATATTCGTACAGTATGAAGAGGGCGTGGAGCAGGTTGTTAAGTATATGAAGCGACATGCGGACGCCTTTATCAGCGCGGAGGATGTGGGAGGAAGCCGGGCCGGGAGAATCTGGCATGGCATTAAGACTGCGTTTCGGAGAGTATTTCCGTTTGTTGAGAATGTGGTCTGTTTTGTGCCGTTCTTTATTCTGAACAGTAAAGCGGCCGGCAGCGAGTATTTTAACAGACTGGATTTCTTTCTGCTTTATGTCTTGTTGTTTGCGATCGTGTATGGACAGCAGCAGGCGATCTTCTCGTCTCTGTTGGCGGTAGTGGGATATTTCCTGCAGCAGTTGTACGGAAGAACCGGTTTCGAGGTGCTTTTGGATTACAATATATATGTATGGATGGCACAGCTGTTCATCATCGGAATGGTCGTAGGATATATGCGTGACCAGCTTCAGTTCGTGAAGGATGAGAACGAGGAGGAAGTTCGTTACTTAAGCCGGAAGGTGGATGATATTGCGGATATCAATGACAGTAATGTACGTATGAAACAGAGCTTTGAGACGCAGCTGGTCAACCAGAGAGACAGTCTGGGGAAGATCTATGAGATTACTTCCAGCCTGGATGCGTATGCACCGGAGGAGGTGCTGTTCTATGCGGCAAAAGTGCTGGGGGAACTGATGGACAGTAAGGATGTTGCAGTCTATACAGTGGCAAACGGAGACTATGCGCGGCTGTTTTCCTTTACATCCCAGGAAGCAAGGAAACTGGGCAATTCCATTAAGTATACGGATATGGAAGATCTGTACCGTGATCTGAGTGAGCAGAGGGTCTTTATTAATAAGAAGATGGACGAGAAGCTTCCCCTTATGGCGAGTGCCGTATATACGGAAGACAAGATGGAGCTGATCCTGATGATCTGGGGAATCCCCTGGCAGCGGATGACCCTTCCGGAGGCGAACCGGCTGACGATCGTTGGTTCCCTGATCCAGAATGCAGTTGTCCATGCGAACCGTTATCTGGATGCGCTCACGACCGAGCGTTATGTGGGACAGAGCAGAGTAATGGCGACGGATGCCTTCGCGCAGTTGGTCAGTGCATTTTTTGGAGCAAAGACGAATGGGCTTACGGAATGTGCCCTGTTGGAGATTATGACGGCAGATATCGCACGAGCTTCGGAGGAGCTTGGGAAAAACATGCGTCAGACAGATTATATGGGGATTCTGGAGGACGGCAGATTCTATATTCTTCTTTCCAATACGGATGAAAAGAATGCGGAAGGCGTAATGAACCGCTTCCGGAATTCCGGTTATGAGTGTTGTCTCAGAGAGGGGGATCAGTTATGACCTTGACAAGGGATGAGTATATTTTTGTTATTATTGTTATCATCAATATAATCGTGGCAGTTCTTTATCTGCTGATCGGTACACTCATCCTGGTTCCTATCCGCAACAGAGAGCGGGAGGGGGAGGTCGAGCGGCTGCATGATAACAGAAGGACCTATCTGCTGCGGTTTATCGTGATGCTGTTGTGTCCGGTTGTCGGACCGCTGTTCTTTTTCGTGGTACATTTGTTCTATCTGACTATTTTCCGGGTTCAGGTGGAACTGGATGATGTTATTTTCAGCAAGGAAAGAGTAAGGACACAGCTGAAAGCAGATGAGGAGAGGGAGCGGAATCTGATTCCACTGGAGGAAGCCATTGCGGTCAATGATCAGAAGAGCCTGCGCGCTGCTATGCTGAATGTGTTGAAAGGTGAGATCCGTAATTCACTGTCGGCTATTTCACTGGCGCTGGAGACGAATGATTCAGAGTCTTCTCATTATGCGGCAGCGATTTTGAGTCATGAATTGAATGAATTTCGCATGGAGGTACAGAAACTGTACATCGGAATCCGTGAGGAGGATGATGACCAGACAGAATATGAAGATATGATGATACGGTATACGGATGATGTTTTGAGACAGCAGGTCTTTTCGGATCTGGAGCAGAATCGATTTGTCCGTATGATGGCAGAGGCAGCGGAGTCATTTTATACAAAGAATCCATCCGGAATGACAGACCAGCAGTATGAGAGTGTCTGTCTGAGACTGTTGGATCTCCATGATTATGAGAATTGTGAGAAATGGTGTGCCCGTCTGGCGAATCAGTATCCGAACCGGCTTTCAGCCTTTACGTGCAGGCTTAAGCTGTATTTTATTGTCAGGAATAAAGAGGAGTTTTTCCGGACGTTAGACGCGTTAAAGAAATCAGATGTCGTGATTGACAATGAAACGTTGGAACTGATCCGTATTTTCAGTTAGGATATTTGTGTTCTGGAAAGGATATGGTTATTAAAATGATATCACGCCGTAATTATTTTACGATCACGATCGTAATGTTTATTGTATTTTTTCTGTTTCAGTTTTCCAATGTTGCGTTGGAAAGCTGGAATCACTATGAAGAAAATGCCTTTGTCGTGGATATGTCACAAATGCCGAACAGAAGTGATGTCTACAGTGTGAATGACAGTGATTTTGCAGGGGATTTGCGGGAAACAGTCATATATATAGGAGAGCAGGATAAACCGACGGCCGAGACGGTATTCCTGTGGGCTGCCTATGCGAAGAAAAATCTGGAGGCTTACCCGTCATTGGCAGATTATGAAGCGGCTAAGAAAACAGAGCAGGCGGTACAACCGTCAGTGATCGCTTTAGATGCGGCAGGAGTTGACTGGGATCGGGATAACAGCTGTGATCTTCTGGAGGAATGCATACAGTCAGGGAGCAGCCTCATTTTCTGTAATCTTCCGGATGTGTCGGTTCTGAAAGGGAATGAGCGCCTGCTGGCGCTTCTGGGGATTCAGGCGATCCGGGCGGAGGAGATGACGGTAGAGGATCTCCATCTGCATGATGGGTTTCTGCTGGGAGGAGAGGCAGTCTATTCGGAGGATAGTAAAGAGGCGGATGTAGTGTTTACATTTCCGTGGTATGAGGTGTCTTCCAAAAGCCGGATTTATATGAATGGAGTGCCGAAGAAGAAAGCGCTTGGCAGCGAACCGATAGAAGAGGAGGCACTGCCCGCGGTGATCTGGCAGACCGCTTACGAGACAGCTTCGGTCTTCGTGGTGAACGGAAATTATATGGAAGATGTTGCAGGAGTTGGCATTCTGACCGCTATCTCAGCAGAGAGGAAACCTTATGACCTCTATCCGGTGGTGAATGCGCAGAATCTGATCTATGTCAATTATCCGGGCCTGGCAGATGAGAATGGGGAAGTGATGATAGAGCGTTACAGTCAGTCATTGGAAGGATTCTATCAGAATGTTATCTGGCCGGAAGTCGTTGCGGTCAGGCGGGAGAGCGGAACAGCAATCTCCTGTATGCTTGCGCCGCAGCTTGATTACGAGGATGATAAAAATCCGGACGGAAAGCAGTTTGAGCGGTATATGAAATTATTGAATGAGCAGGATGCGGAGACCGGATTGTCAGGCGCCTGTTTCTCGGATACTCCTATTGAGAAAAAAATAGCGAGAGATCATATATTCATGCAGGAAACGCTGCCTGATTATCTGTTTACTTCCTTCTATGCGGACGGCCTTACCGAGGAAGAGGTGGAAAATGCACTTCAGGAAGACTTGCTGGCATCGGTGAGGACGGTTGTCGAAGATTGCAGTGAGAACAAAGAAGTGATCGGATATCTGTCAGAGTATGTGACTCGGCAGAGTGCTGTGCTGGATGGATTCGAGAATTTTGAACGGTATGATTTTCGGGTCAGATGTCTCAGGACGGCATTGGGTTATACCAGTATGATGGCAGATTTAAGGCACATTGTATCTGCAGGGCAGGACAGTATTGAATGGGTGGAGGCATCGAATACTTTTCGGCAGAATATACAGTATTATGGACTCGGTGAGCAGGAATTTGCCGACACAACGGTGTCGGAATGTGATGAGAGGATTCGCAGTTTCCTGGCATTGGATTATAGTGAGACAAGAGAGTTTAATTCGATTCAGCTTACGATAAATGATGCAAACAGGCCTGTGTGGTTTGTTTTAAGGACCAACAAGGAAGCGATAGAGAGTATAGAAGGCGGAAGCTGGAAGGCACTGGAAAAGGATGCTTATCTGATAGAGGTTGAGCAGGAAAAGGCAGTGATCAAGTTAAGATCTATTTATTGAGGAGAGAAACAGTCTGATGCAGGCTAAGAGAAAGGCGTGGGTATAGAGATGAGAATTTGTATAGTGGCGGAAGGATGCTATCCCTATACGGTTGGCGGTATGTCCAGCTGGGCACACGGTCTGATCCGTTCTTTTCCCGGTCAGGAGTTTATTATCCTGGCGATCGTGTCTAACAGAGACCTGCGGGGGAAATTCGTATATGAGCTGCCAGAGAATGTAGTGGAAGTACAGGAACTCTACCTGGATGACGTGGATTGGTGTAAGCGAAGAGGCCGCCGAAGCCGGATGAACAGGAAAGAGTATCAGGCGCTGCGAAGCCTTTTATTGGGAAAACAGGTAGAGTGGGAAGTGCTGATCGATTTTTTCCAGAAGAAAAAGCGTTCCCTCAATGATCTTCTGATGGGAGAAGATTTCTTTAATGCAGTGACGGATTTCTATATGTTGAATTACAATCAGTTTGTGTTTACGGACTTCCTGTGGACGATGCGTTCTATCTATCTGCCCCTGTTTCGGACGTTGCAGATGAAGGTTCCCAAAGCCGATGTCTATCACTGTCTGTGTACCGGATATGCGGGTGTGCTTGGCTGTATGGGGAAGTATATGCATGGCGGACGTCTGATGGTGTCCGAACACGGTATTTATACAAGAGAGCGGGAGGAGGAGCTGATCCGCTCCAAATGGGTGAAAGGAATTTATAAGAATATCTGGATAGAACAGTTCCAGAAGATGTCCAAAATGTCCTATGACAGGGCGGAGCTGGTCACAAGTCTGTATGGTCGTGCCAGGGAACTGCAAGCGGAACTTGAATGTCCCGTGGAAAAGACTATGGTGATCCCCAATGGGATTCAGGTTGAGAAGTTCCAGAATCTTCTGGGTAAGACCGAGGCAGAGGCGGAGGAAATATATGTCGGAGCAGTATTCCGTGTAACGCCGATCAAAGACGTCAAGACGCTGATTCAGGCATTTGGTTTTGCCAAGGAGAAGGATCCCCGCCTGAAACTCTGGATCATGGGACCCTTGGATAATGATGACGGCTATGCGCAGGAATGTTTTGATATGGTTGGTATTATGGGGATTCCGGATGTCATCTTTACCGGTAAGATAGATGTAAGAGAGTACTATGGGAAGATGGATATGATGATCCTGACCAGCATCAGTGAAGGGCAGCCATTGACGATCCTGGAAAGCTTTGCGGCGCATAAGCCGGTGATCGCTACAGACGTGGGCGACTGCAGAGGACTGATCCTGGGGAACGGAGACGATGAATTCGGGGAGGCAGGGATCATTACCCATATTATGAATATCGGGGAGATCACGCAGGCGATCCTTACACTTTCGCAGGATAGGCAGCTGCGAGTGCAGATGGGAGAGAACGGCTATCGCAGGGTGTCTACGCTGTACACTATGGAGAATATGCTGTACGAATACGGAAAAGTCTATAAGGATTTTGCAGCCAGTCTGCAGCTGCCCTGGACAGAGAATGAGGCAGGAATCGTGGAACAACAGGCGGAGGACTATATAGGAGAGGTATAAAATGGCTGGTATTGGCGTTAAATTAAACCATATATTTGAGAAAAAGTCAGTCTTTGCGAATCTGGTAGGATTTACATACAGTACGGTCGCCACGGTGGCGCCGATGGTGCTTGTCATAGCGAATATCATTCTGATGGGACGAGTGCTGGGGCTGAATAAGTCGGCATATCTGGACAGGGAAGTGTTCTTCTGTACCGTTCTGTATACGTTCATCTTCGCGCTGCTGACAGCTGCTCCCTTTAATGCAGTGTTATCCAAATATATGCAGGATGCGATTTTCGAGGAACGCTATCAGGATATTCTTCCCTGCTATTATCTGGGCCTGATGATGAATATTGTACTCAGCTGTCTTCTGGGAATTCCGTTCTGTCTTTGGGAGCATTTTATAGGCGGAGTAAGCGTATTCTATGTGTTCACAGGATTTTGCGGGTATATTTCCCTGGTACTGGTATTTTATTCGATGCTGTATCTTTCAATTTGTAAAGATTACCAGAAGATATCGCTCTACTTTTTGATCGGCATGGTTGTTACCTTTATCTTGTCGTTGATCTTAAGATTTCTGTTTCGATGGGAAGTAACGATCGCCATGTTGTTTTCCCTGATGGTTGGATTTTTCCTGATCGCGGCGATGGAGTTTGCTACCGTAAAGCGGTATTTTGTGAAGAACAGCAGTCGGTATAAGCCGGTGATCAAATATTTCGGGAAGTGGTGGCAGCTGGTGGCGGCCAATTTCCTGTATATTTTAGGACTGTATATTCATAATTTTGTGTTCTGGACGACGGATATGCGGATCGTGGTAGTCAAGAGTTTCGTCTGTAATCAACCCTATGATATGGCGACCTGTATTGCCATGTTCACGAATATCTCCGCTACGGTGATCTTCATTGCCAGGATTGAGATGCATTTCCATGATAAATACAGGGCTTATTCGGAGGCCGTGATCGGCGGAAAGAAGACCGATATTGATAATGCGAAGCGGAGGATGTTCCGGGCAATCGCCAATGAATTGATGAGTCTTGTGCGGATACAGTTTATTATCTCGGTAGTGGTCTATCTGCTCTGCATCGTGTTGCTGCCAGGGTATGGATTCGGTGGGATGGTCATGCGGATTTATCCTTGTATGGCAGCGGGTTACTTTATCCTGTTCCTGATGTATGCAGCAGATCTTTTCCTGTATTACTACAATGATCTGAACGGGGCGGTACTGACGACACTTGTCTTCTGCGGTGTGACATTTCTGGGCAGTGTATATGCGACGCACCTGTCTGAGATCTGGTATGGGCTAGGGGTTCTGCTTGGTGCATTTGCCGGGTGGTCAGTTGCTTATGCCAGACTGCGCTGGGTGGAAAGGAATCTGAACAGAAATACGTTCTGCAAATGGCTGCTGTTGAAGCGGGGCAAGGGAAAGATGCCCTCCAGTGTGGTCTATCGGAATAGCAGTGTTGAAAAGAAGAAAAAAAGGCGCGGACTTGCAGGATAAGGAGCTGCCGGGGAGGTTTGAATGGAATCTGGCGCTATTCTGGAGGGGGCAATGGTTATCGCGGGCATTGTGGTCATGATGTGCAGCTTCTGGCTGCTTGCCGTGAAGAGAATGACCGCTGATCTTGCTGTGATATGGGAAATAGCAGGGGTAATACTGATTGTGATTGGCAGTGTATACAGGATAGCCGGGTGGGAGATTCATGAGAAACAGGAAATGCCGGTTCTCTGTATCGGTGTGGTCAGCCTGTTCTTCTGTTATCAGTTCAGTCTGCATATTTCCAGACTGCAGATGAGAAATCAGGAGCTTGCAATAGAGGTATCCATGCTGTTGCCGGAGAAGGAAGGGAAAGAGAAACAGCACCAAAAGGAGCTTTTGCTCATTCTGCCGGTCAAAAACGAGGAGAAGAATCTTCAGAAGGTGTTAGAGAAACTACAGCAGTCTGAGATAAGGGAGATAGCGGATATTTTATGCATTAATGATGCCTCTTCAGATGCATCAGGACAGATCATAGACAGTTTTCAGTGCGAGCAGATCACAAACGTGTATGGGCTGGGCTATGGAAGTGCGCTTCAGTTAGGGTATAAATATGCAGTTAGGAATCATTATCGATTTGTTATCCAGATGGATGCGGACGGGCAGCATGATGTCTGTAATATTCCGTTGATTTATCAGAAGCTGCAGGAAAGAGACAGAAACGGAAACCTGCCGGATCTTGTGCTCGCATCCAGATTTATGGAGGGAAGTTTAGAGTTTTCGGTTTCTGTCTGGAAGAAAGCGGCGTTTGGTCTTTTTCGGAGCATGATCAGGGTGGTAACGGGAAGAAGAATCGCGGATCCGACTACCGGACTCCAGGGACTGAACAGAAAAGCATTCACTTACTATTCCATGTATAACAATTTTGATTATCAATATCCGGATGCCAATATGGTCATGCAGATGTTGCTGCTGGGGTTTCACATCGCGGAGGTGCCGGCGGTGATGCATGCGAGGACGGACGGGAAGAGTATGCATTCCGGGCTGGAGCCGATAGGATATATGCTGCGGATGTTTCTGAGTGTGCTGGCAGTTGTGTTCAGGATTAAAGTATTACATCGAGATCGCTATAGTTTGGTAGAAAAGAGAATGAATCGAACAGATAGAAAAAGATTTTTCAAGGTGCTGCTGGCGGTCTTGATCGTGGCATTGCCGCTTTGCGTCGTAATCTTAAATCAATATCAGGGAAATGTCAGGATGGAAAATTACAAATTTAGAGAATCAGCCAGAGAGCTTCGTAATCCAGGGAGAGGGTTTTATAACCTTTACCGCTTTATGATAACGGATGAGAAAGTGAATTACTGGCAGGTCGTGCAGGAAATGTATAAGGGGGATACGAATACCAGTCTGTCATTGGTAGAGATCAATCTGCAGAATTATCGTGGCGGCGAGATCAGTGAAGCGGGGATTAAGAATGTGCAGGGGCTGTTTCAGGCTCTGGAAGATATTGATAAGCAGCTGATCGTTCGATTTATGTATGATTGGGACGGGGAGAACGAGAAATACGAGCCGGATACCATTGATATTATTCTGCGTCATATGGAACAGCTGGAAGATATATTAAGGAAAGAGAACGGACAGATTTTTGTCTTACAGGGGCTGTTTATTGGTAATTGGGGAGAGATGAACAGTACGAAGTACTCTGAATACAGTGATCTTATTCAGCTGGCAGCGAAACTGAACAGTGTAACACATCCGGATGTTTATCTGGCAGTCAGGACACCATTACAGTGGCGCCAGATTACGGGCCTGCAGGCGGCATCGGAAGAAGCGCTCAGAGATCATTTTCTGGCAGGCAGGATCAGTCTCTATAATGACGGTATGTTGGGAAATAAAGGGGATTATGGAACTTATCAGGTTTATGAGACTCCTGGACAGAATACCCCGGAGCGGGAAGAGGAGCTGGCTTTTCAGGAGAAACTGTGTCGTCAGGTTCCTAATGGCGGAGAAGTAATCAATGATAATTATTACAATGATTTTGAAAACGCCGTGAAGGATTTGGCAACCATGCATGTTACATACCTGAATGAGGGACATGATCGCGAAGTGCTGGATAAATGGAAAGATGCAGTGGTCAATGAAGAAGGATGCTTCAAAGGGATGGATGGCTACACCTATATAGGGCGTCATTTGGGGTATCGTCTGCTGATCAGGAAGGCGGAATTTCATTACAATACTTTCATGGATCATGTAGAAACAGGTGTGACAATGCAAAACGTCGGTTTTGCACCGCTGTACTTTAATCCAAAGGCAGAATTGATCCTTTATGATAAAGAGCAGGCAAAGAGTCTGCGCTATGAGATGAGTGGTGATTTGCGCAGTCTGTCAGGCGGGAATGAGAGGCAGCAGAGCATGACGCTTCGCGCAAATATTCCTTTGGATGAGCTGCAGAATGTAAAGTATGAAGCATACTTCTCTCTTACGGATTCCCGTACCGGAGAAAGGATCCTGTTGGCGAATGAGCAGGATGCCGAAACATATGGTTATGGTATCGGGACGATAGAGGTATCTGAAAGATAACATATTGGATAATCTTTAACGTCATGTTAAGAGGTATTTACAGGAAAGGGGAGAAAAATAATGGACATGAATATAGGGTATTGGTTAGCAGAATATGGGAAAGTATTTTGCGGATATCTGTTCCTGATGTTTCTCTGGCCCTCCGTTGTTTTTCACAAATATTTGCGTGGAAAATCGAAGGTGTGGCGTTTTGGATTCTGTGTTACGGTACCGATTATCATTATGAATACGGTAGTATTGACGCTTGGATTATTACATGTGCTGCATCAGTGGGTTATATGCTTGTTGTTCTATGGCAGCTTTGTATTATCTCTTGTAAAAAATACTTTGGTGTATTTTGACAGAAAATACAGAAGAACGATGGAGGCAAAATTTCCTGATGTGCGGACTCTAAAAGGGAGATACCGCATTCTGGTCCTTGTACTCCTTTTCTTTATCGTATGCTATAGATATGCAAAAAAGGTGGTGCGTTTCCTTAGCTTTGATTATATGAAAAGGATGAAAGAATGTAATTGGCCTAAGATCAGAGTAAGGGTGAAAGAATATATCTGGAATTTTGGACGCAGATTTAGCACCTTGTTTTGGAGATATGGGGTGTTGGCGATCGTGGTCGTGTTTGGAATGGTCTATTTTAATTATGGGGCGTTTCAGGTGTATTCGTATGGGTATGGAGATTTATATGCGCATCATAAATGGATTTATGAGTTGATTCAGGGAAGAGTATTTCCGGAAGGTGTTTATCCGGAGGCAATGCACTGTTTTATTTATTGTATGCATAGTGTACTGGGTATCAAAGTGTACAGCATTCTGTTGTTCTTACAGGGGATTCATGTGGCGGTGTTTCTATTATCGGTTTATTTCCTGCTCAGGAAAATTTTCCATTGGCGTTATACACCGCATTTTGTATTGATGCTGTTTGTGACACTGGATCTGAGCAATGCAGATCTGATCCACAGTATGTTTCGCCTGCAGATCACACTGCCACAGGAATTTGGCCTGCATACGGTATGTCTGTGCGCGTTGTTTTTGGTGGAGTATCTGAATAGAGAGCATATTTGTGAGACAGAAAAGAAAGGGAAGCTATTCGGACTCTTGTGGGATGAAAATCTCTTTTTGTTTATGGCATCGTTGACGGCGTCGATCATGATTCATTTTCATACAGTATTGATGGTAGTCGTTGTCTGTGTTGCTTTTGCTGCTTTCATGTTGAGAAAAATATTTAGCAGAAAGTATTTTGTATCATTAGCAGCTTCGGCTCTGTGTGCGTTATTGATCGCCGTGATGCCAATGGTGGGAGCATTGATGCAAGGCAAACCCTTTAATGCATCGATAGATTGGGCGATAGGAGCCATGAGTGGTGAGGAGAGCAGGAAAGCACGCATACAGGATGAAGGGACAGGGAGTGAAGAGAATACAGAGGACTCTATTGAGGATATAGATGCAGAGGAAGGATCTTTGGAGCTTCAACGCAATGAGATCAGTATTACCGCGACGCTGCTCCAAGGTGTGGTGGAAATATTTGATAAGGGATATGCGGCACTATACGGGAAGGAGCGTGGCGGCTGGCTGATGGTTCTGACTGTGGCGGCAGTGCTCTTCTGTTGGTTGTCCAGACGAAAAGAGAAACTTGCTCGTTTCCGGGAAGCTTGTGTATGGTATCCACCTGTGATCCTGGCATCAGTCTTCTATATATTGGCGTATGCCGCACCGATGATTGGACTTCCGGATCTGCTGCCGGAGGGGCGTTTCTTTGCACCTGGGCATATGATGCTGTTGGCAGTTGCAGTGATGCCTGTTGATGTGCTGTTTTCTGTTCTTGTTCAGTTGAGCAGTGATCTGATTATGAGAATTGGTTCTCTGGCAGCAATTACGGGAATCTATGGAGTGACGGTTGCAACGGGGAATTTTCGGGGATTGTTGTTCTATGAAGTGTCAAGATATAATGCAGCGGTGATGGTGACAGAATCTATTATCAATACTTTTCCAAAGTACAGTTATACGATCGTTTCGCCTACGGATGAGTTGTATCCTGTCATTCAATTAGGATGGCATGAAGAATTGCTTAACTTTGTGGAGAACATCGGTAATGAAGAATACAGTATTCCATCGGAGTATGTGTTCCTTTATGTGGAAAAGAAGCCGCTTCTCTATGGGCAGTCTCATTTCTTCCAGAGTCCATGGTGGATGGGAGAAGAGAAATACCTGGCCCCCTTCTGGGATGTATATTCCCATAAATATCCGGACAGCGTAGCAAGCCAAAGTCCTGAGATTATAGCAGGGCAGGTAACGGAAGAGATAGCGATGGGAGAGCTTCCAGAGTATGAGAATGCATGGTTGATGTATTTGAAACTTGAAAATCGAGTTGTTTTAGAGTCGAAATTATATGAATGGTGCCAGCAGTTTGCAAAGGAGCACGCGTCTGTCTTGAATGTATTTTATGAGGATGATGCATTTGTGTGCTATTACTTTAGACAAGATCCAGGAAACCAGCCGTATAAACTGGGGATGGCAGGGGATTAGCATTAGGATTATGCAGCGATAATACTCCCAAGAACTGTTAAGGGTATATACGACTATTTATAGCGGGTTTTCTGAATAATGCGATAAAGAGTGCGGATAGTCTTTTGGTGGAAAAGTGGAGAATTGGGAATGCGTGAAGTGGGGATATTGACGTTTCATTGTGCGGATAATTTCGGAGCAATGCTGCAGGCATATGGTTTGAAAACGTATTTGCGTGGAAAAGGGATAGAGGCGGACATTGTTCCGTACGAACCGCCATTTATGACGGGCAGACATTGGTGGATTCCTTATGTGCCGATAGGCAGTTTTGAGAAGATTCTATACTTGGGGTGGTGTGGCTGGATAAAGAATTTGAAGTTGGGAAAAAAATTTTTTGAACAGAGAGCGAATATGAAACAGTTTCGGAGAAGATATTTGATGGGTGAGAGGAAGAAGAAACTGATTTTTATTTGGCAATTGAGACGATTAGAATATCCGTATTATATAGTGGGAAGTGATCAGATTTGGAATCCGGACATTACATTGGGACTGCGGAGAGCGTACTTTGGAGCCTTTGAAAGTAAAAATAAGAAAAAGGTGATCGCTTATGCAGCGAGCATGGGGAAGAAATTTATCGCTGATAAATATAGCATGGAGTTTTCGGATTTATTAAAATCTGTAGATCATATTTCCGTCAGGGAGAAAGCAGCGATTCCTTATATAAATCAATTTTATAAAGGTGATATCTGTGTAGTTCCGGATCCTGTGTTTTTATTAAAGAAGGATAATTGGGTGGCGATTGAAAAGCTGCCGGACGAAGTGGGATATATTTTGGTATATATGACGGAGAGAAATGATGCATTGATACAGTGTGCCAGGGAACTGGCGAAAAAGAAAGGTCTTTTGATCATTAAGATAAAGGGTGGTCCAGAGGCCGTGGGAGTAAATCTCATAACAGATTATACTGCGGGACCGTCAGAGTTTCTGGGTTATGTTCATAAGGCAGATTATGTGGTTACAAATTCTTTTCATGGTGTAGCATTCAGTATTATTTATCAGAAGAAGTTTATCGTTTTCCAGCATAGCAGTGCCGGAGCCAGAATTAGTGATATCTTGGAACTTAGTGGTTTGGAAGGCAGATTATATCAGGAAGAGGACTTTCAGCTCGATTCTCATATTGAGTGGAGTATAGTGGAGAGAAGGGTTAAAGAAAGGGTCAGGTCAACGGAAGATTTTTTCATACAATGTTTGCAGGAATAGAAGGTTTATGTTAAGAAAAGTCGATCAAGATGATTTCAGAGGCTGTTATATGGAGAAGAACAGAAGGAAAGAGACATGTTGTGGTTGTGGTGCGTGCGCTGAGGTATGTCCTGAGGGGGCAATCCATATGATTTATGATAGAGAAGGGTTTGCTTATCCGGAGATTGATAAGTCTTCCTGCACCGGATGTGGAAGATGCAAGTCGGTGTGTCCTGTGAAGGTTAACGGGACGGGTGAAGGCCAGAATACTTATTTTGGAGCACAGGCAAAGAAGAAACAGTTAAGGTATTCCAGTTCATCGGGCGGAATTTTTCCGGTCCTGGCACAATACGTGATCGAAAGGGGAGGGATTGTGTATGGTGCGGGGTATGATAGAGACATGAATGTTGTACATAAAGGAGCCGAGAACTATGCACAATTGGAGGGAATCAAAAGGACGAAATATGTACAGAGTAATATGGAAGGAATTTTTAGTAGCATTAAAAAGAATCTGGTTGGAAACAGATGGGTATTATTTTGTGGAACGCCCTGTCAGACTCAGGCACTTATACTTTTTTTGAATAAGAAATATGAAAAGCTCATTACTGTTGATCTGGTATGTTATGGAGTACCTTCTCCTGTGTTTTGGAAGAAATATGTGAAATTTCTGGAACATAAGCATAGAGGGAAATTGAAGGATTTTTGCTTTCGAGACAAGCGAAATGTGGATAATGGGCATATGAGATCATATTGGATCGATGGAGTAGAGTATGTAGATTCTATTTATCAGGATATTTATTGTAAGTTATATTTTAAAAATTACGTTTTGCGCCCCGCTTGTTATAATTGCAAATTCTGTACGGTAAATAGAAACAGTGACTTTACAATTGGAGATTTCTGGGGTATTGAGCGTGTCAAACCTGAATTGGATGATGGTATGGGAACTTCTTTAGTAATTGTGCATTCTGACCAGGCAAGAAAAATTTGGGAAATGATCAAAGCAGAGTTAGATTGGTTTGAATGTGAGAGAAATGATTTGCTCCAGCCAAGATTATTGGAAGCTAGCAGAATACCCAGATTTTATTATGTTCTTGTAGATTTATATAGAATCATGCCATTTAGATTAATTGAAAGAGTAATGAACAATTAAGGTAAAGTAATCGAGGAAAATTCAGTATGATAGGTATGTTTAAATATTTAGTTGGGATTCTGGAGAAAGAAGAGCGAAAGGTTTTGAAAAAGCTGATTATAATGACTTTAATCAGCCCAATAACAGATATTTTCAATTTTTCTATCATTATTCTTATTATTAATATAGTAATACGTGAAAAGCAGGCATCGAGACCGATTGTTGCATTTACGTTCTTTATGGGAGTTGTATCGATACTGAAAGGCTTTTTTGATCTATATAAGTATAAGTTACGTAATCAATTTATATATAGCGGCGCACAGAATGTATCTGAGAAAATGTACGAATTGTTATTAAAAGAGAGTTTAATAAAGCATAATGAGAAAGACACTATGCAGGCATTAGCGCTGGTTCGCAATGATCCACAAGTATGTTTGAGTATTATTGTCAAGTGTACTAATATTTGGGTTGATATTTTTACGATGTGTGGATACTTTGTGGTGATGATTTATACATCAAAGTGGATAGGATTGATCAGCTGTGTTGCATTTATTTTGTTGATGACGATAGTATTCTTTAATTATCGAAATCAGATACAAACTTATGGCGAAAAATCTCGTATGTATGCGATTAAAGCGAATGCTCAGGTTTCGATCGCACATGGAAACTTTAAAGAAATAAGAATTGCAGGAAGCTCAATGGCCGTGCTTCAAAGATATAGGGAAGCAGGGCAGACATATGCACAGACACTGCAAAACTTTCAATACAAGAGAAATATCATAGGTATGTTCATGAAGAATATGGTTATGACGGCTATGTTTGGTATTCTTGCTTTTTTTCTATGGAGACCAGGGAAAGATATTGGGGTATTTTTGTCGTCAATGTTGGTATACCTTACGATGCTCATGAAAATGGTGCCTATTGCATATGAAATTGTGAGTGAATTGAATGATGTGAAATTTTCTCAGAAGTCATATGGAGAATTGCGAGAGGAGCTGACAAATTATCAGGTTATTGTGCAAGAAGAGCAATGTATTAGAAATGATAGAAAGATAAATGTAACGCTTCAGAAGGGAATTCAAATTCAGAATTTAACTTTTGCATATAATGATCATAGATATATATTTCGAGATGCATCTATTGACATTCCCGCAGGATGTTCAGTTGCGATTATGGGGGTTTCTGGCATCGGAAAGACGACTTTTCTTGATTTAATACTTGGTTTGTTGAGGCCACAGTCTGGAAAAATTTTTTATGATGATTATGATATTGTGGCGCAAATGGATGCAGAGGGAGCATGCATTGCTGATATAGGAAGTATTATAAGTTATATTCCACAGACAGTATATTTAAATGGTGAAACAATCTGTAATAATGTAGCTTTTTTTGCAAATGAAAAAATAATCGATATAGATAGAGTGGTAGATTGTTTGAAGTGTGCTCAGGTATGGGAAGATGTTATGGAGATGCCAGAAGGGATACATACACTAATCGGTGAGCATGGCAGGACAATTTCCGGAGGACAAAGGCAGAGAATTGCTTTGGCCAGAGCATTGTATAGAGACTTTGAACTTTTGGTCATGGATGAAGCTACTGCGGCCTTGGACTTGGAAACAGAAAGGGCAGTGATAGATTCCATAAGGCAGGTCAAGGGAAATAAAACAATCGTGTTAGCAACACATCATATGAGCCTTGCATATGAATGTGATATGATCTATACCATAGAAAATCTGGGATTGAAGAGGATTAAATAATTCTATTTTTGGAATCTTGTCATGCTGAGAACAAATATATGAGAGGAAGACTATTTGAGAATGTTAGAAAGAGAGATTTCCATAATTGTTCCAGTTTATAATACGGAGAAATATTTGGATGATTGTATACATTCGGTTTTAAAACAGACATATAAGAGCTTTGAATTAATTTTGGTTGATGATGGCTCTAAGGATGGAAGCAGAAAAAAATGTGAAGGATTTTGTAAAGAGGATAAAAGAATACGTTATATTTATCAGGAACATAAAGGAGTGTCTGCAGCAAGAAATGTGGGAATGGAAGAAGCAGTCGGAAAGTATTTATTCTTTTTGGACAGTGATGATTTTATACATCCACAGTTACTGGAGGTGCTTTATCGGCTACAGGAAACAAATCAGACGACAATTGCAACGGTAGGATTTCACTGTGTAAGTAGAGAGTCGAGTTTAAATATTATTGAACAGCAAGTAGAAAGGGAAAGCGTCAGGAAAGATTGCTGTTTGAAGTGCGATAAAGCAATGAAGCCTAGATATTTTGCAAGTAATACGACCAGACTTACTGCAATTGGTGGTAAACTGATTCTTCGGGAAGCAATACAGACAATACGGTTTGACGAGAGTTTGACCAAGTCTGAAGATACATTATTTCTCTTTAAAGTCATAGCTAACGGTGGGGATGTCACAGTACTATTTCAAGAATGGTATTATTATAGAATCACTACAGGAGGCAGGAAAAAGGCAGATTCAATTGAGTTTTGTAGAAACAAGATTGAAGTGATAAGTTATATTCGTGATTATGAAATTAAGAATAATAAAATGGCAGATGCAAAATGTACAGAGTGGATTATATGTTGTGAGATAATAAAGTGGAATAGAGATATACAGTGGACAGATGATATGCTGCTTAAAGCGTATCTGGAACGATTGATAGAAACTGAAAAGCAAACGTGTATGTTTGCTAAGATGAATATTTTTAAAAGGCTGATATTTTGCATTGGTTGTGCACATTATCCGTTTTATGCTACTTTGGAAAGAATATGGAAATGGTATTTCAGAATACTAAAGTGGATCTGTGTTATCGGAAGGAATGTTGAGTATAATCTTTTAGATAAGGAGAGGGGTGACACACATAAGGGCACTGTTTTTTTTAAATTCTTTTTCAGGAGGAGGGGCGGAACGAGTTTGCCTGAATCTTGCGGAACAGCTTTACGAGATAGGGATAGAGAGTGATTTTGTATTAGTTTATGATTTGACAGCGGATTATGAAATACCGAAGTATCTTAATGTCTTTTCCCTGAAAATAGATGCAAAGGATACTTCTTTGAAAGCTTTATTGGGTATTATGAGTTCTGTGTGGAAGGTAAACCAGTTTATTTCCGGTAAAGAGTATGTGTTAATAACAGCGCATCTCCAACCGTCATATTTGCTGGCTTCTTTAACGACAGTAGGGAAAAGATGTATGTATGTTATACATAGTAGATGGTGTCGAGTAAATGCGTCCAGTTCCTATATGAAGATAATGGGTTTGCGATTAATTTTAAAAGGAAAAAGGATTGTAACGGTTTCAAAAGGCCTGGAGACTGAACTGATTAACAGATATGGAATAAAATCCAAAAATATTACGACAATCTATAATCCATGTAAAATGATTCTCAAATCTGGAGTAGAACTACAGTCTGTATACAAGCGAAAATATATTCTTTTTATGGGAAGGTTAGTGGATTTAAAGAATCCTTTACGTGCATTGGATCTATACTATAAAGGTGGTTTTTACATAAAGTTTGATCTCGTGTATTTAGGGCAAGGGCCGTTGGAAATGGCACTTAGAGAACGAATTAATGAATATAATTTGGAAGAATATGTACATATAGCTGGTTTTCAGAAGAATTCAGAAACGTGGATAAGAAACGCTTCACTTTTGCTTTCATGTTCCAGACAGGAAGGATTACCTATGAATTTGGTGGAGGCGCTGGTTCATGGGATTCCGGTGGTTTCAGATGATTGTCTATATGGGCCAAGTGAAATCTTAACGGGCGAATTGGCAAAATATTTAACTAGATCAGATGAAGATTTTGACAAAACTATACAAATAATTTCTTCCGCATTGGAATTTTATCCGGTTATTGAAGAGAAATATTATAAAAAATTTGACAGTAAATTGATTGTACAGATTTACCTGGATAGGTGGAAGACATATTTTGAATCTGGTTAAAGGAGTCAGTATGGAAACGTATTGGATATTGGAATATGGAAAAGTTTTTTTGGGTTATATGTTTCTAATGTTTTTATGGCCAAGTGTTGTTTTTAGAAAGCATTTAAAAGATAAAAATGCAAGATATAGCTTCAGTTTTTGTGTTACTATTCAAATTTTGATCATTAATACGGTTGTTCTGATGTTAGGCCTATTTCATGTTTTAAATAAGCGATTGATAGTAATTATGTTTTATGGGGTGTTTATGTGGTCAGTCAGTCGGCATTTGGTAATGATCAAGAGTAAAAGAGTTGCTTCGTGTAACATCAGGAGATGTAAAGTGCAAATAGAGAAATTCGCAAATGCTTTTTGGAAAGCGATTCACCCTAGGATCGAGGAATATTTGCTTCTTCTTATTGTTGTTACATTTGGAGTAGTATTTTTTTCATATGGTGTACTTCAGATATACACTTATGGTGCGCCGGATATGTCACATCATCATGAATGGGTTAATAGTCTTGTAAAAGGGGTAATATTTCCAGAAGGGGTTTATCCGGAGGCAATGCATTGTTTTATTTATTGCCTGAATGCACTATTTGGTATTAGAATCTATAGCATAATAAAGTTTTTGCAGTGTATTCATTTAATTGTTTTTTTTATTTCTGTGTATTGTCTGTTGAGGGAGATATTCTGTTGGAGATATTCTCCGATTTTTGTGTTAGCATTGTATTTAACATTAGATTTTAATAGATTTATGTATAGCATGTATCGATTTGCTTCTACTCTTTCTATGGAATTTGGGTTATATACACAATTTCTATGTGGCTTGTATTTGCTTAGATATATAAAAGGTGATGGATACGATAAACAAAAAGGCACAGGAGGGTGGAGGGATGATAATTTACGGATATTTATGCTATCATTGGCAGCATCCATTATGATCCATTTCCATACGACGATTATGGCATTCATTTTGTGTCTTTCAATTGCGATATTTAGCATTAAGAAAATTTTAAGGCTCAATTATTTAGTTCCTTTGTTTATAGCAACAATGGTGGGGTGTATTGTTGCAATGATGCCTATGGCTGGGGCATTAGTATCAGGGATCCCATTTGAGGCATCTATTTATTGGGGATTACAGGGAATGCAGGCTGCCAATGATGATGTGTCTCAAGAATCAGCAAATGATAGTCCAGGATTGTTGGATCCAAATGCTGATGATCTGGAAGTGATAGAAAAATTACCAGATAGTGGCCAAAAACTGGTGCGTGGGATAATAAGGGTAGAAAAACTTATAAAAGAAATCTATGAACATGGATATAAATTAATGTATGGGAAGGAGCGTGGAAGACGAATATTTCAGGTTACTATAATAGTTATTGGGCTATGTATTATTGGGCGGTCAAGATTTGGCAAACAGATTGGAAGGATATGTAAAGGATATCCGCCCATTATTCTGATTTCCATTTGTTCAATGCTGATCGTTGTTACATGTAATATATCCGGTTTGGGAATTCCACAGATTATTCCGGGTTCTCGACACTGTTCTTCAGGACATGTATTTATTCTTGGAGTCTTATGGATGCCGATTGATCTAATGTTTTCTATGGCAGTGGTATTTGTAAAGGATCAGATTTTACGGGTTATATCTGTGGTTCTGGTTGGTGTAATATATATAGCAACAAAATGGTTTGGTATTTTCCATACGTTCCCATATTGTAAATTAATGGAGTATGAAGCGGCAGTAATTGTCACGAATTCTATTATTAAGGAGTTTCCTGAGAAAAGCTACACCATTATATCTCCAAAAGAAGAACTGTGTCAGGTGGAACTGTATGGAAACCATGAAGAAATATCGGAATTTGTCAACCGGACGAAAGAAGATGATTATTCCATTTCTACAGAAAATATTTTTATATATGTTGAAAAAAAGCCGATCGTATATTGGCAATTATATAATTTTCAAGGACCTGCCTGGTTGGGGCAAAGTAGAGATAATAATATTGAAGCTTATGAAATTTCTGCTGTTGCAGCGCAGGAAGATTTATCAGAGTATGCCAGCATCAATCAAATTTATAGTGGCGGGCGTGTTATTTTGGAATCTAAAGCTTATGAATGGTGTAGGAGTTTTGAGGAGCGATATCCGAATGAGTTGATTGTTTATTACGAAGATGAGAATTTTGTATGTTACTATATTAAGCAGGATATGGATAAGCCCTATAATTTGGGAATAGGTAAATAGAAGATCAGTTTGTGGGGAGAGCTTTATGAGTATAGAGATTACGATTTTCACGCCGACCTATAATAGAGCATATTGTTTGCCCAGTCTGTATAGATCGCTTTGTTTACAAACTTGCCAGAAATTTGAATGGGTGATAGTAGATGATGGATCGGAGGACGATACCCGTAGTCTTATTGAAACATGGAAGAAGGAGGAGAGAATTTGTATTCGTTATTTTTGGCAGGAGAATATGGGAAAGGCACAGGCCCACAATCGAGGAGTAGAGTTGGCGGAGGGGAAGTTGTTTACATGCGTAGATTCTGATGATGTACTGGATAAAGATTGTGTTGAAAAAATAATATCAATGTGGAATAAACATCCCGATAAAATAGGAATCATATCACCAAAAAAAGGAATGGATGGCAGGGAGACTGCGCATTGGAGTGGAAGAGTTCAATACTGTACTGTGTATGATGCTTATAGAAAATATGGATTAAGAGGTGATGCGATGCTTGTTTATCAGACTTCAATTATAAAAAAATATAAATTTCCGATTTTGCATGGAGAAAAGTTTATGAAAGAGTCATATTTATATGATCGCTTGGATCAGGAAGGAGAAATGTATATTACAAAAGAAAGTTTCTATAGGGCAGAGTACCTCGCGGATGGATATACCTTGAGAATGGACAGCATTCTTCGAGAAAATCCATATGGATATCAGGCATATATCATCCAACGTTTGAAACTTGATAAGAAATTAAAATACAAAATGATAGATACAATTTTATATATATCCAGCAAGCGAATGGTAAAGAATCAGCGTTTACTGGAAGACGCAGTATATCCCGTACTGACATGTTTACTCTATTTTCCAAGTTTGGTTTATTATTCATTGAAAGATATGATAGGCTCTTGGAGAAGGAAAATATTTGAGCGAGGAAACAGGACAGAATGTTAAATCAACGAAGAGAAAAAATATGTGTTTTTACGTGGTACTTTAGTATGATTTTAATGGGGATATTGTTTCTTCTTTTCTTTTCAATCTCTACGAGTCCACTAACAACAAATTCATATGGCTCTGATTCGGCATTTTTTCAGATGGTTGGACAAAGTATGACAAAAGGTTGTGTCATGTATAGAGATATATTTGATAATAAAGGACCGTACTTATTCTTGATACAATATTTAGGGCAGATTCTATGTTATGGGAGAGCTGGGATTTTTTTTCTGCAAATAATAAATATATGTGCTATTTTATATTTTTTGGATCGTACCTGTTGTATAGTATGCGGAAATCAATTTCGTTTTCGCATATTTTCTGTCTTATTTTTTCTATTTCTAGGTGCACTTACCTGGGACTGTGGAAATTTAAGTGAAGAATATTCTCTGTCAGTTCTGTTTATGTGCTTATATTTGTTTTGTAAATTTATATATATAAGTGAAAGCAGAGGGTTTCTTTATGCAGTTATTTTTGGCGCATCATTTGGATTTTTAGCATTTATGAGAATCACAAATGCTGCTTTTCTATGTGTTCTGGTGGCAGTTGTACTGGTGGAATTGATATGGAACAGAAAATATAGACTCCTTTTGTTATGTATGTTGGGTTTTATAGCTGGTTTCATAATGTCAGTTATTCCCATTTTTTTTTATTACGCACAGCATCATTTACTTTCGGAGATGCTATACGCTACTTTTGTGTTTAATTATTATTATGGAACACATGGAAGTGGTTCTTTAAGATTTAATATGCTTATTATTTTGCTCGGAGTGGCAATCATGTCTGTTTGGTTTAATAAATGCGACAGGGTATGCTGCTTCTTCGCAGTTTTCAGTAGTGCAGTGACGATTGGAATTCTGATGTTAGGATATGGTTATATACATTATTATCAGCTTATGATTCCGCCAGTGATGGCTAATGTATGGTTAGTAATGCGAACACAACAAGAGTTGTGTTTTGGGAAAAAGAAGTTTTGTTTTAGAGCAATTATTTTGAGCATGATTGTGTTGAATGGACGCTTGTTGTTTATGCAGGAAGGAAGGGTGATTTTTGCATTGGGATTAAATACGCCTGAGAGTGAAAAGACTTTTTTAGGGACTTTAGCCCATATGATAGGAGATTATGCGCCGGATTGGGAGGAGGCTTACGGTTATATTCCGTTTAACAGGGTTTCTGATGTCCTAATACAGATTCCTGTAGATGAGCGTAACAGTGTATATAATTATAATACAAGGCCCTATTGGCTTCGGGCATCTGGGCTATTACCCTATAATAAATACTGTCAGACGCAGGAGTCATTCATATTGGTCAATCCGCAAATAGAAAAGGAGATAGATGATATGTTTGCCCATGATGGACCACAATATGTTGTCTTGGAAAATTATGATGCAATTCATAATCAGAAGATATTAAAGAGACTGCATAGGCAATATGATATCAAATATCAGAATGAAGTGTATGTTTTATATGAAAGAGCAGGGAAATGCTCAGGTACTGATTATTCAACTATATTGGAGTAATACAGATAAGATGAAAAAAGTATTATTTGTAATTGAATCACTATGTGGGGGTGGGGCAGAAAGAGCCCTTTCAAATATTGTGACGCATTTTCCAGATGATTGGTATATTGATATATTGATCAATGATGAGTCCTTGATTGAATTTGCATATAAGGGAAATATTTTATCATTATCACGACCGAGAAAGAAAAGTTTATTTTATTTTGGGGCGAGTATTATAAGTAGAACATTCCATTTGCGCAAGATCAAAAAAAGTGGGAATTATGATGCATGTATAAGCTTTTTAGACAGTTCAAATATATCCAATGTTTTATCTGGAAATAAGTATTGTAAAACAATTGTATCGATACGAAGTGATATTTTATCAGGTAATGTCAAAATGGCTGATAGAATAATATCTTATATTTTAATAAAGTATTTATATGTCTATGCACATAAGATAGTTTCTGTTTCAAAAGAGATCAGATCAGGTTTGGTGGATCTGTTTAGAATACCTGAGAACAAAGTACAGGCAATTGTAAATGGATTTGACTGCAATTGGATAAATACTAATATGAATATATTGCCAAGGAACGGTGAAAAAATTGATGAACATGTGTTTCAAAGTAAACATTTGATTATTACAACAGGAAGAATGTGCGAATTAAAGGGGCAATGGCATTTGATCAGAGCTTTTTCAGAGGTTATAAGAAGGGAACCGCAGTCAATATTGATGATAGTTGGAGATGGTGAATTGAGAGACTATTTGACAGGATTGGTCAATGTTTATGGTTTGGGGAAGCAGATTATTTTTGTTGGATGGACGGAGAACCCATTTTGGTATACTGCACATGCAGATATTTTTGTATTCCCATCGTTGTGTGAGGGCTATCCGAATGCGCTGGCAGAGGCAGTGTGTTGTGGAATACCCTGTATTGCAACTGATGTGCATTCGGGAGCAAGGGAAATATTAGCCCCTTCCTTAGATGTAATGGGAGAAAGAGTAAATGATGTGTCAGAGGAGGAATATGGTATATTGATTCCGGTATGCAGTGGAAGAAAATATAGCAGTGTTGAGCCCCTTGAATACGGAGAGAAAAAAATGGCTGATGCACTTTTGATGTTATTGCATAGCAGTGAAAAAAGAAAGCATTATCGCAAAAAGAGCTTAGAGAGAAGTAGAGACCTTGATATTAATAATGTGGTCGATCAATGGATCAATCTTATATTGGATGGCTGAGATTTATTGCCACCAATATGTTTTGCAGTAAAGTCAAAATTTGATATATTTAGATGCTATAAATAAAGCTTTGGAGGAAAAATGAAAACGATTTTATTTGTGATCAACACTTTTGGCGTTGGAGGTGGTGCAGAAAAAGCTTTATTAGAATTACTGAATCAAATAAATTATAAAGAGTATGAAGTGCATTTATATGTGCTTACCGGACAGGGAGACTTGATTGCTCAGCTGCCGGGGGAGGTAAAGCTGCTTAATAAGCGGTATTTTCCGATTTCAGTACTTGATCATAAGGGGAAGGTACAGCTTATGAAAACGGCAGCGAAGGCGATGATTGTTCGTGGGACGATCTTAAAAAGAGCAGGTTACCTTGCAAAAAATCTGGTCGATATGATAAAAGCAGGAGAGATCCGCATGGATAAGCTTCTGTGGAAGATCTTATCGGATGGAGCGCAGCGATTGGATATGGAATATGATCTCGCAGTTGCATACTTGGAAGGCGGCTCGACATATTATATATCTTCTCATGTAAAGGCAAAGAAAAAGGCGGCATTTATACATATCGATTATACAGATGCCGGTTATAACAGAAAGCTGGACGAGGAGTGCTATTTAAGTTTCCATCATATTTTTACGGTTTCGGAGAGTGTGCGGAAAGCGTTTGTATTGGCTTATCCTGAGTGTATACAGAAGACTACAGTACTTTATAATCTTATCAATCGTGAGAAAATAATCGACAAGTCTATGGAAGCGGGAGGATTTCCTGATAATTATGATGGATTTAGGATATTGACGGTTGGCCGTTTGGTTCCACAGAAAGCAATTAGTATGGCAATCAATACCATGAAGATTTTGAAAAAGACGGGAAAACCTTTTCGCTGGTATGTATTAGGGGAAGGAGAATTGAGAAAAGAACTGCAGGAACAAATTTATGAAATGGGATTGGAAGAAGATTTCTTCCTTCTAGGAATGAAGGAGAATCCATATCCTTATTATGCACAGTGTGATCTGTATGCGCATACTGCTCATTATGAGGGGATGAGTGTTGCCATAGAGGAGGCACAGGTGTTGGGATGTGCGATAGTAGCAGTGGAATATCATGGAGTGCAGGAACAGATTATCGATGGGATTGACGGCAGGATTTCTAAGTTTGACCCGGAAGTGTTAGCTGAAAATATTATTGATCTGTTTGACCATCCAAAAGAGATGCACGATTATGCGGCTGCTGCGTCAGAAAAGGAGCAGCCAGATCATAGGAAGGAAGTTGAAAAATTACTAAAGTTGATATTATAAACAGTAATTTGCAAAGGGATTACTATGTGAGTGACAAGGTGACTGATAACGATAAAGGTTGGTGAAAGCATGAAGAATGTTCTATGTGTTGACCTGGAAGACTGGTATAACGCAAATTTGGCAAACGGCATTGATAAAGCTTGTGCAGAGGACAGAGTAGTTGAGAATACGAAGATTTTGCTGAGTATCTTTAGGGAGGCTCAAATACACTGTACGTTTTTCGTGTTGGGATGTATTGCGGAAAAATATCCGGAGCTGATATTGAGGATTAAACAAGACGGGCATGAAATTGCTTCACATGGATATGCACATCAACTGATCTATGATCAGACAAAAGAAGAATTCAGACAGGATATCAGGAAAGCGAAGCAGATATTGGAATCCATTATCCATATACCGGTAGAGAGTTACAGAGCGCCATCGTGGTCTATCAGGGAAGAAACGTTTTGGGCATTGGAAATCTTGCAGGAAGAAGGATTTAAAAATGACAGCAGTATTTTTCCGTTCAGGAATTTTCTGTATGGTGTTTCAGGGGCGCCAAGATTTATTTATTCTACTCAGATATATAGCCAAAAGAGTTTTATGAAAGAATTTCCGCCTTCTACAGTGCGGATATGTGGGATCAATATTCCCTTTTCGGGAGGATTCTATTTTAGGTTTTTACCATTTTGGTTTGTTTCCGGATGTATCAGAGCGTTGAATCGCAAAGGACACGCATGTATTATGTATATTCATCCATGGGAGATTGATATGGATACTCCGCGTATATCATTGCCGTTCAGGGATAGATTCATACAATATTGGGGAATTAGAAGATGCAGGAGTAAGCTGGTCAAGCTCGTTACTTCTTTTGCATTTGTTCCTATGAATGAAATGGAATGATTGAAAGATGCATAAGTATTGAGGTGCTGAGATGTGGGAATCAAAAGAATATTCTTCTGAAAAAGCAAATGATATGAAAGAAATGATTGTGGAACAGTATGGTAATATTGAAATCGCGCATGAAGAATTCTTGCAGCATCAATACTTTATGAATCCGGCAGGCAATGCATTCATCAAGCTGGCATATGATACAGCGAAAGGCGTTTTGGCTGGGCAGTATATTACGATTCCGATAGATATACGAGTTCAGGGCGGAGACTATCGTGTTCTGCTTTCCCTTAATACATTAACAAGAGAAAGTTACAGAGGACAACAAATATTCACATCGTTGGCAGATAGTATGTTTCAGGAATGTAAAAATACAGATATCCAGTTTTGTTATGGATTTCCAAACCCGAATTCTTTCGGAGGATTTATAAACAGACTGGAGTTTCAGGATTTGGGAATCATTCCTTTATACATCCGAATTTTTTCACCGTTCAGACTAGTTCTAAAGAAGCTGGGGCTTGGTTTGACGACAGGAATCCAGAGGTCATTTGGCAGCAATATTTGTGTGGACAATTGTCCGGATTGTTATCGGATTGTGACGATCGATAAAGGTAACATAGATTACATAAATGAATTTTGGAGACTGGTCAGGGATAAATATCCTATTATGGTAATCAGAGATAAGCAATATATGTTATGGAGATATATAGAAATTCCGATTAGAGAATACACAATAAAGATGATATTTGAGAATGAAAAGCCAGTGGGGTATCTGATCTATCGAATAACAGATGTGAATGGCATCAAATGCGGAATGATTGTAGATTTTTTAGTATTGGAAGGAAAAGTGAAGGCAGGAAAAAGTCTGGTTGAGTATGCTGCCAAGAAGTTTAAGAAAGAAAAGGTTGAGTTATCAGGCTGCCTGATGCAGAAACACTTTGAAGAAGCTGAAATATTAAGAAAAGCGGGATACTTTATATGTCCTAAATCTTTGGAACCGCAGCCATTTCCGGTTATTCTAAGGATCCTTAATGATAAGATGAAAAAAGAAGATGTTGGTATTTTTCAAAACTGGTTTCTTACGATGGGAGATTATGATGCTGTTTAGTTTGGATACAAATGATACGCAATCAAAAATCCGGTCAGAGTATGAAAAATATTATCGTAATTCGGGAGGTAGTGTCAAGTGATCTATGAAAAAATTGAGCTAAAAAATAGGCTCATCCG
>CANRZW010000032.1 GCA_947644545.1 uncultured Lachnospiraceae bacterium | reverse complement strand
AGTATCTTTTCCTTATGATTTTCACCGATTTTGTTGAAACTGAAAAATGTCACAAAGTGCGCAAATTCAAGGATTTCTAGGTATCTTTCCTTTGTATCAACACCACAGTCTCCACATGCACCGTATGTCCGAACTGATCCACCACTCTCACACGTTTCAACTCATACCCGCCGCCACACAATACCTTAAGATCCCGCGCCAGCGTAGCCGAATCACAGCTCACATACACGATCCGGTCCGGCTGCATGGCAAGCATTGTCTCCAGACATTTCTCGTCACAGCCTTTCCGTGGCGGATCTACCACAATCACATCCGGGTGTCTCTTCTTATCCGGCAGTGCATCCGTTACCGCACAGACAGCGTCCTGCTCCGTCCACTCTCCGGCTGCCCCTTCCGCTGTCATCTCCTGCTCAACCCCGGAAGATGCCCCATCCTTGTCCGTATAGCCGTATCCGGCATAAAACGCCGGCAGAACTTCCTCCGCCTTCCCCACATAGAATTCCACGTTCGAGATCCCATTGAGCCGCGCATTCTCCCGAGCATCCTCGATGGCCTGCGGTACGACTTCAACGCCATACACCTTCTTAGCCCGCCCGGCCATAAAGAGCGAGATCGTCCCAATCCCACAGTACAGATCCCAAACCGTCTCTTTTCCGGTAAGTCCCGCATAGGCAAGCGCCAGGCTGTATAGCTTCTCGGTCTGCCCCAGATTGACCTGATAAAAGGAAAGCGGCGATATGGAAAACGCAAGCCCGCCGATGCTGTCCCTGATTGCCCTGCTTCCCCACAACAGCCGGATTTCCTGCCCCATGATGACATTTGTCCGCTCCGTGTTGACGCTGATCGAAATACTGGCTATATGTTTACCGGCATTCTCCTTGTTTGCCGGCGCCTTCCCTGGCTTGCCCTCTTCAAACACGATTCCCCGCAGCTTCTCCACCAGCTTCTCTTCTGCTGGCAATCTCTTGCCATTGATCACCAGACAGACCATGATCTCCCCTGTTGCAAACCCGGTGCGGATTAACACATGCCGCACCAGACCGGTTCCCTCGTTTTCCCGGTAGGCGCTCACCCCATTCTCCCGCATATAGGCAAGCACCGTCTCCAGAATAACCTGATTCTCCGGCGCGCCCAGCGCGCAGTCCGTATTGGCAATAATATCATGCGTCCTGCCCGCATAGAAACCGGCAACAAGATTTCCCGCTTTATCATAGCCTACCGGAAACTGCGCCTTATTGCGATAGTGCCACGGCTCTTCCATACCCACTACCGGCTCCATGATCTCATCCAGGAGTCCCGCAGTAAAGCCGCCGATCCGCATCAGATTATTTCGTACTTTATCTGCCTTATACACAAGCTGTCTTTCATAACTCATCGCCTGGATCTGGCAGCCGCCGCACTGCCTGTGACACCTGCATTTCGGTTCCACACGAAAAGAAGAAGGCGTTACCACCTTCTCTACTCTCGCATAACCGTAATTCTTCTTACATTTCGTGATCCGTGCTTCAACCGTATCGCCAAGGACCGCATCCTTCACGAAAAGGGTATAACCGTCACATTTACCAATACCCTCTCCGTCGTTTCCGATATCCTCTATCATCACCGTGACAATGTCATTTTTGTTGTATTGCCCGCGCTCCATACACACCTCTCTGCCGCTTTCCTACTCCAATCTCGTGCCACGCACATTCGACTCAAACAGCCGGTTAAACCCAAGCCATCCCGTCTCTTTCGCATTCTCCAGAAGCTCCGTGAAAGTCTCCATCTTCGCATCCGTATTATCCGCAAAAGTCAGAGCCACCGCCTCTACGATCGCCGGTTTCTTCGGCGAACCGAATTCATATTCTCCGTGATGGGACAGGATACAATGTTTCAGCTCACTGGCCAGAAATGCCGGGAAACCTTCTATCGCCTTCACTTTCTCCCCGATCATCTCACTGCCGATCACAATATGTCCCAAAAACTGTCCGTCATCCGTATAATCATTCTGCGGGAAAAGGGATAATTCCTTCGTCTTGCCGATATCATGGCAGATCGCCGCCGTAAGCAACAGATCCCTTTTTAAAACAGGATACTGCGTGCAGAAGTAATCACACAATCTGGCTACCGCCAGTGTATGCTGCAACAGGCCTCCAACGAAACCGTGATGCACCGTCTTTGCCGCCGAAGACTGCCTGAAAGCCTTCACGAACTCCTTGTCTTCCACGAAAAAGGCTCTTAGCAGCTTTTTCAGATAGATGTTCTCGATGCTGCCGATCAGCTCCAGCAATTCTTTCATCATATCGTCTATCGGAAATTTGCTCACCGGAAGATAGTCTGCGGGATTATACTCGCCTTCACGGCACTTGCGCACTCTCTTCACATTAACCTGAAAAGCGCCCTGAAAGCTCGTCACATCTCCATACACTTCTATATAATCCAGTGAATCAAAGTCCTCAATCCCCGCATTGTTCGGATCCCAGATCTTGGCATCCACAATCCCTGTCTTATCCTGCAGGATCACATTCTCATAAGGCTTACCGTTCTTCGTGACCGCTGACTGTTTATGCTTGCAAAGATAAATGTCGAATACCCGATCGCTCTCTTTAAAATCCCTGATATATTTCATAATCTCCTCCGTCTTGCGCTACAGGATATTGATTTCACTCAATACCCCTTTTTCTATCTATAGAAACGATGCCAAAATGCATCCGCTCTTTCGTATCAGTCGGCGTCATACTCTATACTGCAAACTCCTCTATCGTCTCCCCAATGTCACCTGCACGTTCACTTCCTGTCCCTGACGCACCAACAGTACATCCAGCACATCCTCAGGTTTCGCATTATACAACACATTCAGCAGGTCGTTATAACTTTCGATCGGTATCTCATTCGCCTGCGTGATCACGTCACCGCTCTGGATACCCGCATTCATCGCCGGAGAGTCCATCTCTATCTCCTTGATATAGGTCCCGACGGGTATCGCAGACTCCTCAATGGCCTCCTCCGGCACGTCCGCGCCGTGGATCCCCAGATAAGCCCGTTCCTGATCGTTGGACATCTTCTCGATGGTCCGTTTCAGTTCCGTCACCCCATAAGCCGTCAGCAGGTTGCCCATGTCATTGCTGGTATTCATATTGTCAATGATCCCCAGCACCATGCCGTTCAGATCCGTTAGGATCCCTGTCGCGTTCCGGCTGCCGTATATATCCGTAACAATGGATTTGTAAGCGGAATCCGGCTGGTCGATCACCGTCCCCACCGAGGTTACCATCCCATAACATACCGTTCCGCTTACCCCCATCGGACTTCCCAATGCCATCACCGGCGTTCCCAGAAGTTTCGTATTGTTGGAACTGCCCAGCTTCGCAATATCGATCACATCCATGGTCTCTTCCTCGATGGATACGAGAGGAACGGACAATACTGCCAGCCCGGTAGTCGCATCCTTCTGTACCAGTTCCGCATTGACCTTCGCCTGATCGCAGAAAGTCACGATAATACTGTCCGCATCGCTCAGCGCCCCTGCGCTGACCAGAATCAGGACAGCCTTACCGTTATTGGCCACGATAATGCCCGATGCCGACGCCTCATTTTCATAGATATCATTGAGCCAGTCCACATCCGAAACAACGCTTGTCACAGTGACTACGGCCCGCCCTGTCTTCTGTGCCAGCGCTGCCAGTTCTTCATAGAGCATCTGGTAATCTTCTATCCCAAATTGTACCTGGGACAGCAATTTCTCTATCTGCTCGTCCTCCAGTTCCACGGGCACCGTTTCCGGCGGCGGAGGTACTTCTTCCTCCACGATCATATCTTCCGGCTTCATCTCCTCCGCCACCGTCTCCTCGGGAAACCGCACTTCTTCGGCTTCCTCCTCCGGATACAGGCGGTTGCTGATGACTGGTTCCAACACCAGAAAGGTAAAGCACGCCACCAGACCGAATACCACGGCCATCACCACCGTAATCAACGTTCTTCTAAGGAGCTTCTTCTTATTGACCGGCTTCTGCTTGATCGTCTCCCGTAGAAAGTCCGACTGCATCGGCGGCATATACTCCGCCTGCTCCTTCGCTGCCTTTGGCTCTATGCCTTTTCCCTGGCCCGCATCCTGCTCTATAACATTCTGTTCCTTGTTCCATTCCGCCATAAGGTGTGCAACCTTCCTGCTATCCTTTTAACCGTTAATTTCCTAACTGATAGTATATCTTCTTTTATCCTCCTTGTAAACCACCATCATGCGTCAGAACCGGTCACCTGCCCTGCAGCAGAGTGCAGGGCACCGTGAATAATAACCCTGCCTGTCCTACTTCAAGGCTCCATACGCCATATTGCGCACACGGATATGTGTATACTCCTCCATATTAGGATCCAGATTATGCATATAGACTATCGATGCCTTCTCTGACGGATCAATCGAGACATAAGTGCCCATCGCTCCTGTCCAGCCGAATTCTCCCACCGACGTACTGCTGCCAACGCCCGGCTGCATCATGGTGCGCACACCATACCCGTATCCATATCCGTCCAGATAAGAATTCTGGAAATCTTTAAGCTGCTGTTCATTCATAAGATTGGACCGCATAAGGTCGATCGTCTTTCTTCCGATGATCTGCTGTCCTTTCCAATTCCCGCCACAAGCCAGCATCTGCGAGAATGTGAGGTAATCCCTGACCGTGGAAAAGAGTCCGGCGCCGCCCGCTTCATATTTCGCATCAGGCTCATGACGCTCATCAAACATTGCTGTCGTCGGCACCCTGCTTCCGTCCTCCTGCATATAATAAGGCGTTACCATGCGCTCCCTTGTGTCGCCAAAATAACGATAACCGGTACTCTTCATCTCCAACGGATCGAAGATCTCTTCCTGCAGGAACTCACTCACCTTTTTACCCGAAACTACCTCGATCAGCCCTGCCACCAGCTCATGGCCGAATCCGTACAGGAAATGGGTTCCCGGATCAAATCTGACCGGTACCTGAGCCATGGCGTGAATATCCTGCCGCAGCGTATAGTCCCCTACCGACTTCCTCAGATTCGCGCGTACCTGCTTCATCACTCTATGCGTATAGTCATCCCCGTCGTATCCGATTCCCATCGCCATGGAGAAGCAGTCCTTGACCCGGATCGGGCTTTTGACCGGCCTGATCAGGATGGCGCCATCTTCATTCTCCTCCGCCACCATGGTATCTCTCCATTCCGGGAAATACTCATAGATCGGATCATTCATCAGGAAACGCCCACGCTCAAACAGCATCATCGCCGCCGTACACACCACTACTTTCGTCATGGAAAACTGTCTGTATACACTGTCCGGCGTGATCGGCCTGCCCTTTTCCAGATCCGCATACCCATAATACCCTTCATACAATATCCTGCCGTCCTGCGCCACGGCGCATCCGCAGCCGACAGGCCCTCTCTGTACACGCTCTTTCAGAAAATCATCCAGATACGTAAAACTTCCCATTTGTGATTACCCCCTTCTTCTATAGATATCATTAGTGTCATTAGCTTTATTATATCTTATAGACGCCGAAGTGCAATGACAAAAACATCACGCTTAACGATCAGCGCGCACCAGACGAAAAGCATTCCAGGAAAGCTTCTTCACGACAGATGTGATCCGGCCGTCTTTAAAGTCTGCGGCTTCCGAGACTGACGGCTTCACCTTCTCCGGATCCTCCCAGGTATTTCCTGCCTGCGGATCCTCCGAATACATCTGTACATGTTCCTTCAATGTATAACCGTGGAAATGGCTGACATCCAGATCGATCTCAAAGTCCTCTTCCCAGCTGCGGTTGATGATATAGACAGTCATCTCACCCTTTTCCTCATCATAAGCTGCGGCTGCATCAATATAAGGCACACCACGCTGTGTCTGGTACTGCGAATTGTCATCCATGGCATATCCTGGAATATCAAAACAATCGCAGGTAACCAGCGGGCGCAGAGATACGCCGGTTGCGTGACGGATCATATCCTCATAGGGATAATAGCCGGCAGGCTTCCACACATGCTCTCTGTCCGTTCTGGCAAGCGCTGCAAGACCGCTCGTCATACAGCCAATCTTTACCCGGTCGGCATGGCGCAGAAAGGCCATCAGCGTGGAGGTGTTGGTCAGCGCCTCCATCATCTGCGGAATCTTCGGTGCGCGCGCGCCTTCCATATGATCCGGATCATGCAGCACATATTCCCTGTTCTGATCGAACCGATAATGCGCCGCATAGATTGCATGTGGCCCATACCCGGGATGCAGTTCCTCCGCCGGCCGCAGGATCGTCGCATATTCGTCGAATGAAAGCATCATCTTACGCGGTGATCGCAGCTTGGCCTGCAGGAAATCGCAGAGTGCAATCTCCGTGTTGATATAGTTCTCAAAATAAACCGATCCTCCCATCAGAGCCGGCAGGTTATCAGGTGTCGCCGCATGATAATGATGCAGCGAGATATAATCCACACTTTCATAACATTGCTCCAGTACATCCATATCCCACTGCGGATAATGGGACAGATTGGGAGAGCTGGAAACACAGGCTACCGTCTCAATCGTCGGATCCACCCATTTCATCGCCTTGGAAACTTCATTTGCAAGAACACCGTATCCCCGCGGCGCCTTTTCCCAGGATCCGATCTGCCATGGCCCGTCCATTTCATTGCCCAGATACCAGATCTTCACGCCATAGGGCTTCTCATGTCCGTTCTTTTGACGAAGATCCGACCAGTACTCTCCGCCCGGATGGTTGGTATAAGCGGCAATATCGATTGCATCCTCAATCCCTCCGGTACCAAGGTTAATGGTATACATCGGTTCCGTACCTGCTTTTTCACTCCACCGCAGATACTCGTCATGACCCACCTGATTGGTGATGTACTGGAACCAGGCCAGATCCAGATGTTTCTTCCTCTTCTCTACAGGCCCGATGGAATCCTTCCAGTTCCAGCCGGACACAAAATTACCGCCCGGCAGACGCACGGCCGGAAGCCCTGTTTCCCTTACTGCCTGCAGGAAATCGGTTCGAAATCCCAGCTCGTCTGCAGATACATGTTTCGGATTGTACATACTCCCGTCCACGATCGTTCCGATCGGTTCGATAAATGCTCCGAACAGCCGCGGAGAGATCTCTCCGATTCTATGCCCCGGATGTAGAAAAACGGTTGCCTTCTTTGCCTCTTTCATTCTGCACTTCCTCCTTTTCTCCGCCCTGTTATGGGCAGCCACTCATCAAATGTCTTCTTCAGATAAACATCCCAGAAATCCCAGTCATGCGCATACCCCTCCGGCTCCTCGTAGGTGATCTGATAGCCCAGGCGTAAGAGCGCATCCCGGTCCTTTCTCACCACATCCCGGATAAAATCCTCCTTTCCAACCGCCAGGAACAACTGCGGGACTTCAATCCCTTCCTCCTTGTTACGTTTCGCATACACCGCCAGGTCGTATTCGCTTCCCGGAATCCCTGCTGCCTCTCCGAATGCCCCCTGGAATTTCGGCAGATGTCCAATCGAATTAAGCTGACTGACAAGGTTGTCCGTATCGATGGTGCAGCCGATCCCGCCGGACAGATCCACACAGGCCGCATACAAATCCGGCCGCCGCATGGCAAGCTGCAGCGCCCCGTTTCCTCCCATGGCCATGCCCACAACATAATTATCCTCACGAGCGCCGGAAGATGCAAAGAGCGACCGGATCAGCACCGGCAGCTCCTCCGTAAGATATGTAAAATAGCGGATCCCATAGCGGGTATCCAGAAAGAAACTATCATTGACCTGCGGTGTCACTGTCATAACCCCGTTCTGCTCCGCATAATATTCCAGGCGGCTCATTCTTTGAAAAACAGTGTCGTCCTCTCCACCGCCATGCAGCATATACACTGTCGGCAGCTTCATGCCGGGCACATACGTCCTCTTCTTTACGCCGCTGCCCGGCAGCCCGCTCTCCGAGCCGTCCGTTACCCCGCAGGTATAGCGTCCCGTGGGATAAGTGACCGTGATATCCGTATACATGCCCAATACTTCCGAGTGATAATTAAACCTGAGAACTCCCATTTTCCCCCTCCGTTCTTCTCATTCCTTCCATTCTTTTCATCCTTCTCTCGTAACACCAGAAAAACACCAACATCATTCCCATCAGCGCCGCGACCGCATGAAACATCACCTCATACCCCCACAGGCCGGATATCCAGCCGCCGATCGCCGGCCCCAGCGCATTGCCGATATCCGCCCCGATATAATACGTGCTGGAGGCCACGCCCACTCTCGATTCATCCACCGCCTTAATGCAGGCCGACTGGAGCGAGATCTGGCCGCCGCCCTGCCCGATCGCCTTGAACAGTGCCGCCAAAAGCACCGCTTTCAGCACAAATGCCTTCGCCAGCAGCGTCATGGAAAGAAGACTGACCGCCAGCGAAATACCTACGATCCAAAGAACCGAAGCCCGGTCCGCGATCTTCCCCATCAGGATCCTGATAAAGAACAGGCAGACAGCGTTTACCGTAAAGAAGAGCGCTATATTCGCAATTCCCCGCTCCTCCCCCAAAAGCACCAGGAAAGAGCTGGTAACACCATTGGCCATGGAAAACATACCGGCTGTCAGCGCATAGACCAGACATTCCACCGCGACCAGTCTCCGCAGGGTGAGAGCGTCCGCCATTTTCCCGGACTTCCTCTCCGCCTCCTCAGATATACCGCTCCCTGTCTGTTTATTATAACGGAACAGGAGCAGTAAAAAAACTGCAATCGCCGAAATTCCGGTCACAAAATAAAACAGCTTCTCGAATCCCAGCCTCTCCTTCATTGCCACTCCGGCGATCGGCCCGATTACCTGCGAGACTACCTGGCCTAATCCAAAATACCCCAGTCCCTCACCCAGCCGCTTCTTTGGCACGACCTCCGCAACAAGCGCCATATTGGCGGTACCGCTGATTCCGAAAGCAAACCCCTGCAGCATTCTGAAAAAAAGCAGCGCCGCCATATTCCTGGAAAGCGCATAACCGGGAAAGCTTAAGGTAAACACAATCGTGGCAGCCATACAGATCTTCTTCTTGTCCAGCGTATCGCAGACCACTCCTCCGACAGGTCGGCTAAACAACGCCGCCATGGAAAAAATACCGGCGATTGTCCCGGCCATGGCAAGCGTTCCGCCCAGTTCTACAGCATAATTCGTGATCAATGTGGAGATCATGCTATAGCTCATGGCCGTCATCAGGCTGATCAGAATCAGAAAAATATAAGCTCTTGTAAACAATTTCACACCGCATTTTCCATTCTTCTTCATTTTCTTACCCCTTCTTCCTAATTTTGTCATTCTGTTTCGTCATTTCTCAATCTTTTTGCTAATTCGATTTAGTCAATTATATAGCTTTATAAGAATATTTGTCAAATTTATTTTGAGCACACCCGTTTCTTTAATTGCTAATTCGTTTTAGTTTTTTATTGACAGTATGCTGCAGCGCTCCTATAATAAAACTATAACAAACGACGAGACAGAAATTGACAAGGAGGATAATTTATGGCAACCACACAGGATCTTGATACTCTGATGTGCGCTTTTCTTTCGCGTGGACTGCCCTGCTGCGGCCTGAAAGTCGTACAGCACGGCAGAATTGTTTACGAGAACTACGCAGGCTTCTCAGACCCGCAATCACAGACTCCACTCACCCGCAAGTCCGTGTTCCGCATGGCATCCATGTCCAAAATTCCGCTGTATACGGCGCTGATGATGATGTACGAACGGGGTTTCTTTCTGATGTCCGATCCCATCTGGACTTTTCTGCCGGAGTGGCGTGACCTGCAAAAATACGAATATGACGCCAACGGGTTTGTCCATACGGTTCCCGTCCGAAAGCCTGTCACTTTCCGGGATGTCTTTTCCATGAAATGCGGACTTCCCTATTGTAATTCCCCTGTGCCCACCGACAATCTCACATTGCGTTCCATGCAGGCCTGTATGAAACCGCTGTGGGAAAAGGGCCATTTTACTCTGCGTGAGCATGTACGTGCCATGTCAGACGCCGTTCTGGCCGCAGAACCGGGCGAACGTTGGATCTACGGTTTTTCCAGTGAATTGGCGGCCGCCTTGCTGGAAGTGCTCTGTGACAAGCCGATCGACGACATCTTCCGGGAAATGCTGTTCGAGCCACTGGAAATGCCCGATACCGGTTCCCGCTACTTCGGAGACATTGAAGAGCGTATGGTTAGGCTGTATCGCCTGGATGACGAGGGAAAACGAGTTCCTTATGACTGTCCGCTGGATGAAAAGCACATTCCGGGCGAAGAGCACGAGCAGGGTTGGGGCCGCCTTTTCTCTACCGTAGAAGATTTCAGCCACCTGATGCAGATGCTGGCAGAAGGCGGCCAGTATAAAGGAAGACGTTTTCTCGGAACAGGGACCATAGACATGATGCGCGCCAACGGCCTGACGCCGGCACAGACTGCCGCTTACGGTTCCAATCCTTACGAAGCCGGCTACGGCTATGGGTATGGTGTCCGCACGCTGCTGTGCCGCGGCACGGGAAATCATAACGGCTCTCCCGGTTCCTTTGGCTGGACCGGCGGCTTTGGCACTTTCTGCGAGGCGGATCCCAATGACGGTGTCAGCATCGTATACATGCATAATATGGTGCCCAACGACGAACTGTATTACCATCACCGCATCCGTAATGCAGCCTATGCCCTGATGGACTGAGTATTTTCATTCCCTTCCTGTTATGGCGGCATGACAGATACGGGATATGGATGTTTCGTAAATAATCGATATTAGCAAAGAACCGGCCGTCTGATGACGGCAGAAATGGAGTAAATTATGGCTGATTTCAAAGACCTTGACAGGCTCCTTCAGAACTACGTTGACAGAGGACTTCCCGGCTGTGCCTGCCTGATTGCCAGAAAAGGCGAGATCCTGTATGAGAATTATTTCGGATATGCCAATCTTGAAAAGGGGGAGGTATTGACTGCGGAACATGTTTTCCGCCAGGCATCCCTGACTAAGATCGCACTCTACACCACATTGATGATGCTTTATGAACGCGGACGCTTTCTGATGACGGACCCTCTGTACGAATATTTTCCGGAATACCGTCACTCTGTTAAAGTGGTGCGTCGACCGGACGGCGAAGTGGACATCGTTCCCACCGACCATCCCATCACTGTCAAGCACATTATGAATATGACCTGCGGACTGCCCTACGACATGTTCCTGGGCGACGTAAATGCCTGGCACCCTACTTCCATCGCCATGTTTGAGGCCATGAAGCCTTTGCGTGAAAAGGGCTTCTACACGCTTCGGGAACAGATTCGTGCCATGGCCGAAGTACCCCTTGCCTTTGAACCGGGTTCCCGCTTCCTCTACGGATTTGCCAGCGAACTGGCGGCCGGTATGCTGGAAGTGCTGGAAGACAAACCTGCAGGGCTGGTGATCAAAGAACTGCTCTTCGAGCCTCTGGGGATGGACTGCTCCGCTAACTTCCTGTTCGGCGATCTGGGAGAGAGACTGGTGGGGAATTATTATCTGCGGGACGGCAGGAATCTCGGCGAGGAAGACGCCCTGTATATCCCGGAAGAGAAGGTAGAGGTGAAATCCGTGGGACCTCTGGGCAGCGTCTCCGGGTTCCCAAGAGTTATAACGAACTGCCGCGATTACAATAAGTTAATGCAGATGCTGGCAAACGGCGGCGTTCATCAGGGAAACCGCATCATTGGCCACGGTACCATCGACCTGATCCGCACCAATACGCTTACCCCCAAAATGATCGAGGAAGATTTCTCCAATACTTATCTGGCCGGCTACGGTTACGGCTATGGAATGCGGATGCTGCTTGACCCTTATACGGGACAGCATAACGGTTCCCTGGGCGCTTTCGGCTGGACCGGCGGTTCCGGTACCTGGACCGAGGCAGATCCCTCTACCGGCACTTCCATCGTGTACATGCACAACCTGCAGCCCAATCTGGAAGAATATCACCATCTCCGGATGCGGGCGGCTGCCTATGGCTGCCTGGACTGAGTACAGAGGAAACGGCACTCGTTTGCACGATCCGCTCATAAAAGGGACCGGAGATGAAAACTTCTCCGATCCCTTTTCTTTCTTCTTAAGTTTTAGTTATCAGATCTTTTCCAGTCCTCCGTCCGGCCTTCTGCGGAAATGCTTCACATATTCCCAGCCCAGATACGGATCCAACTCTGCCACCTCATGGCCCTTATCATGCATCATCACATAATTATACAGATTCTCCGGCTCCGCATCGCTGCTGTAGAAGCGATGAATCGAGTACCAGTGTTCTGCACAGTCCGCCGGAGAATGCAGAATCTCTGTCTGATCTCCGCAAACACCGACCCCGGAAGGCTCCTGCCTGCCGTCTTTTGGCGTCTCCTTAATGGGAATATGATTATATTCCTTCCAGAAATCATATTGATGCTGCTGGGTGCATCCCCGGTAAACCGGATAAGAAGGTTCCCGCGTCCCGTAAGTATACCATACCGGCATCCGATAATCATACTTCTTCTGGATCTGTCTTGCCAACGCCATAGGCCGGATCTGCTCATAATCCACCTCGGAGGGACCAATCCGCTCTCCGGGCCAGTTGCCGTCAATAGGGCAGATCGCCGCTATCAGCTCCGGATGCACCATGGCAGTCACCATGGCCTGAGAAGACCCATTGGAAAATCCCGACAGATAGACTCTCGAAGGATCCACCGGATAGTGTGCGGTCATATAGCGGATCAACGCCTCCGAGAAGGCAACATCATCCATCTCATCCTCATTCATAAAGATATTCCAGCTGCATCGGTTAGAGCCCCAGGGATAGACCGTAATAAACCCTTCCTTCTCCCCAATCTCATGAAATCTGGCCATTTCCGCCGCTTCCGTCGGGTTGTCGGACCCTCCATGATAGAAGATCATAAGCGGCGCCTTCTCTCCTTCCGGCAGATTCCGGACGCATTCCGGCACAAAGGTCAGCCACGTATGCGGCATACCGTCCTGATCACCCAAACGGGTATCTTCTATAAAATATTCTCCGCCATATTTCTCGATCATGGTCCGATGCACCACATTTCCGCAGCGGCCCGTATTCGTCCGGCGAACCTTCCGGAACAATTCCTCCCAAACCCTGTTCAGGAATGCTGCCGTAAGCTCTGCCTCCGGATGCAGTTCTACACACTGCAGCGGCTTCGTGGGACATGCCCATGCGGTCTCATACACTTTCCTGGCCCCATTGGCGCTGATAAAATAAGAGACCGTCCGTGCATCTGCACCGCACAGCCAGACAGGAACCGGTGAATAAACCGCCCTTTCCTCGATATCCGCCGGCAGGGAACCGCCGATCGCCATGACCGCCGCCACATTCGCCGGCTGACAGGCCGCCATCGTGAGCGCCATGGCCGCGCCCTTCTCCCCGATCCCGATCAGATAACGGGTATCATTCATCAGATGCCAGGAAGCCAGCATAGATTCCAGTGTGGGAATCCCGAAATATGTCTGAACCGGTTCAAACTCCCGCTCCATCGTCATGGCGCCCTGCATCTGTTCTATCACGCTAAGATCGCTGTCATACTCCCAGCCCTCCGGCCCCGGAACAGGAAAAGCCAGAATCAGCTGCCGCTCCCGTGCCATCTCCTTTAAGCCGCTCTCTTCCAGAATACGCTCCACTGCCGGCTCATCCACTTCGTCCAGAAGTACAGTCACACTACACCGCTTATAAGGCGAGTGTTTGGGAATCGGTGGAAAATAAAGATACATTGATCTTTGGCAGGCTTCCAGTGTTTTATATAGTAATCCCATATTTCCTCTCATTCTGCCGGCGCCGGACTGCTTTCCCGGTACAGGAACTCAGGCTCACACAGCACTTCCGGCCATGCTTCTTCTTCCCTGGCCGCCGGCACTTCCATACATTCTATAACGTGTATCAATAACTTCAATGTTGCCTCCGTATGTCGAAAAACAGGCACATGAATCACGGACACGGACGGCCTTGTGTATTTCAGCCCGCTCACGTCTCCATATGCTACGACTTCCATATCCTGCGGAACCCGAATCTCCAATTCCTCACAGGCCCTCAGGACGCCCGCCGCGCCGGTACCGTACATACAGAACAAGCCTTCCGGCCTGTCCGCTCTGTCAAGCGCCTGCATGGCACTGGTATAGCCGCCTTCCGTCCCCTTCAACCGGCATTCTACAACCCATTCATCCAGAACCGTCATGCCATATTGTCTGGCTGCGCTCATAAAGCCTTCCATTCTTCTGGAGGCCGCATAGCTGTCGGAGTCATGTAGCAGAACACCCACTTTCATAATCCCCTTATCATAAAAGTGTTTCGCTACCCTGATCCCGCTCTGGAAATCATCATTCATCATGCAGGGATAATGCTCCATATGCCGGTTGTTCACCACGATCGGAATCCTGAACCTCTGCTCTTCCAGAAACGCCATATCCTCTTCCTGCAGTCCCATAAAAATGATACCGCTGTACCGGTCCGCAGAAATCCTCTCCTTAAATTCCGACAGTCTGCCGCCCGTATAAGGCTGTATAATCAGTTCGAGATCAATGTCGTTTGTCTCTTCAAATCCATGTACGCTGCGGATCAGCGAACCAATGATCTCATCCACATATAAATTAACATTCCAAAAACACGCGATCACGTAATCCGGAAGTCCGCCCGCCCTCGTGCGCAGGCGCCTGGCATAGATATTCGGTCTGTAATTGCGCTTCTGCGCCTCCTGGCGGACTCTTTCCTGTGTTTTCTTTGCAATGCGCATCTTGTCCCCATGGCCGTTTAATACAAAAGAGACAGTGGTCGGCGAAAGGTTCAGTGCATCGGCAATTTCTTTGATCTGTGGCAATTCATTTTTCTTCAATCTTTTCTCCATTTCTACATTTCTGCGCTGTATTATGAATTTGCCTTATTTTACCACCGAAACAGCTTTTGTGCCATATCATAGGCGCATTTTCTCCACACATTCCACTCATGATAGCCTTCATACAAGTGATGTTCAATCTCGATCCCGGCCCGCTGCAATTCTTCCAGTCTCTCCCTGCAGCCTTCGATCATATCGGTTTCCAGGGAGCCCATTCCCACAAACAGCAGCTTCAAATGTTCCTGAAAAGTTTCCGGTGAGCGGAAGATCTCCGAATAGTCATAGACACCCAAGTTCCCTTCCCCCCGTGCGCCGGTCGTCTTATAATCGAAACCGCCGCTGAAAATACCCAGAGAAGAAAATACATCCGTGTTCCCCAGAACCGTCATTCTGGCATGAACGGAACCAAAGGACAGTCCGGCCATGGCCCGGTACTCCTTCTTCGGTATCGTGCGGTACCGTTTATCTATCATCGGTACGCAGTCCCTGCAGATCACCTCCGGGATATCCTCCAGCACAAATGTTCCGTCTCCCCTGCTCTGGAAGTTGTATCCGCAATTCATAACAAGGATCATTTCTCTGCACTTATTCTGAGCGATCAGGTTGTCCAGGATATAATTGATTTTTCCCTGCCAGATCCACCCCGTCTCGTTCTCTCCACCGCCATGCTGCAGATAGAATACCGGATATCTTTTTCCCGTATCCTCCGTATAACCCGGCGGCGTATAGACCCAGCAGTTCCTCTCCCTGCCTGTCACCTCGGAATGATACAACTCCATATGCAGGCTCCCATGAGGAACATCTTTAAGCAGATAATCGGTAAACTCCGGATCCGGCAGCTCGAAATAGTTCATCACATAAGAGCAGCCGTAGCCGAAAGGTATCGTTGGGTGAAATGTCTTCACACCGTCCACCAGATACCAGTGATAGTGAAATCCGCTCATCAACCCTGTAAGCGTCGTCCGCCAGTAACCGGTCATCGTTTCCACCGGCTCAAGATCATAGATTCCCTCAAAAGAGCCTCCGAGTCCCTGGATCTGTACGGTCTTTGCCCCCGGTGCATAGAAGGTTACTTCCACGCCGCCATCCTCCAGGATCCTGATACCGGGCACATTCGCAAACTCTCTGAAATGCAGTCTGAAATCTCCGCCCGGAATCTGCTGCTGATTGATGGGGTCAAAACACAGCGCATGGGAAAGCAGCGCCTGATTGCCCGCCAATTCTTTTGTAATCGTCATAGTCTCCCTCATTTCTGCGCTGCTCTTATTACCTTAACGAGTCTGCGGCAGACAGCGCACATGCCTAAACTCCTCTCTTTACTGATCCTGCCTCTTACCCCTTAAGGCCGCTGGTCGCAGTTCCCTCTACGAAGTAACGCTGTCCGAAAAGATACAACAGCAGCATGGGCAGCATGGAAACCACACCTGCCGCGAATGCAGGACCGTAATCCGTAGTATCCTGTCCGACAAAGAGCGCAACTCCGTTTGACAGCATACGCATCCTCACATTGGACGTCATAAGCAGAGGATAGAGCAGATCATTCCACGCTCCGTTCAATCCCAAGACGATCTGCGTCACCAGCGCCGGTTTGGCCAGTGGCAGCATGATCCTCGCAAAGATTCCATAATCCGTCAGTCCGTCTATCCTGCCCGCTTCTTCAAGCTCTAACGGGAGTCCCACAAAGAATGCCCTCATCATGAAGATACCCATTACCCCGGCCATTCTCGGTAAGATCAAGCCTGCCCAGGTATCATAGATCCCCATTTTGTTGATCATCGTAAATAACGGAATCATCGTCACCTGAAAGGGAATCATCATCGTCATAAGACACATGGTGAACAGTACGTTCTTCCCACGGAAATGCAGTCTCGCGAAGGCGTAGCCCGCAAACGAATTGATCATGCATGACAGGCATGTGGTGCTGACCGCAAATATTGCCGAATTCTTGATATAAGTCATCATCGGCGCACGCTTAAATACCTTCCTGTAATTATCAAACACCCATTCATGGGGCAGAAACTTCGGCGGCCAGGATATGATCTCCTTCGCAGCCCGGAAGGAAGAAAAGAACATCCAAAGAACAGGCAGCAGGATGATCGCCGCTACAAATGATAATATCATAAACTTAATAAAACTTCCCAGTTTTCTCTTCTGTTTCATTAACTATCCCCTCCTTCTCCCCATTCTCTATGCCTGTTCATCTTTCAACATACGCCTGTAAAACAGAATGGAAATAATCAGAATAATGGCAAATAGACATTCCGACATGGCCGTTGCATACCCCAGTCTGGTGTCGGAGCTAAATGCCCGGGAATAAATATAGTTGACCATAGTCTCCGTCCGGAAGTTCGGTCCGCCGCCTGTCGTCACGAAGATCAGGTCGAATACCTGCATGGAACCGATCAGTCTGGTAATCAAAACAAAGTAGATCGTGGGAATAATCCCCGGAAGCGTGATGGAGAAGAACTCCCGGAATTTGCTGGCGCCGTCCAAATCCGCTGATTCATACAACTCCGCCGGCACCTCCTGCATCCCTGCCACGAATATGATCGTTGAGATGCCAAAACTTCTCCAGACTGACATGAAGATAACGGTATACATGGCGATCTCCGGATCTTTCAGGAAAGATATCTTGGGCAGTCCGATACTGCGAAGCATCCAGGAAACATAACCGATATTCGAATTCAGAATGAGCTGCCACATAATACCCACTGCCGTCGCAGAGCAGATGATCGGCAGGAAATAAATAGAGCGAAACAGCTTGTTTACCCACTTGTTTCTGGTCAGTACCGCGGCCAGGGCAAGGCCGATCACCATCTGGCAGGGCACTTCAAGAAAGGTGAAAATAAAAGTGTTTTTCAGTGAATTCCAAAATCGCGGCGTTCTGAATGCCTCCAGGTAGTTCTGAATACCCACAAACTTCGGATTATTAAACAGGACATTTACATCCAACAGACTGATGCCAAATGATGCAAACAGCGGAATAATATTAAAAATTAGCAAAACAAGGATCGCAGGAGCCACCATCACATATCCGGTTCGTGACCCACTGCTCCAATAGTTCCTGACTCTTTTAAGCCAATCCATCATACTGCGTACCCCCTGCTGATGATATAACGGCGGCCTGCCTTCTGGCAGGCCGCCGGCCAAATTTACTTATTGTCAGCGCTTTCTCTGATCTGTCAGGCGAGCGTCAATTGATCGGAATTGCTTCTGCTGCCGCCTGTGCATCTTTCAGCGCCTGTGTGATATCGCCGCCGTTACATACATTTTCCATCAACGGAGCCACTACGTCAGCGCCAAAGGCAACTGTCTGCGGATAATCAACCGGTGTGAACTGTACCGCAGAATCACCGTAACCGGACATCACAACGATATCATTGTTGGACTTATACTCTTCTTCTTCCTTGACCGGCGCATAGAAAGCGGGATATCCGATCTCTGTGGACCAGCGGAGCGCTGCCGTCTTTTCCGTCTTGTCATTGCCCATGAACCACCATTCGATGAACTTGCACGCTGCCGCCTTCTCTTCCTCACTTGCCTTCTCCAAAATGGTAAAGCCTGCGCCCATCAAAGGATTGTAAGCTCCTGCATCGCCGCCCGGCATCAGAGCGATTCCGTAATTGATACCGCTCTCCTTAACGCCTGTCAGAAGCCAGGGACCGCTTACCAGCATACCTGCCTGTCCGGCTCTGAACAGATCGTCGCCGCCGCCTTCCATGGTGCCCTGTCCGTTGCTGATCAAACCGGCCATGATGCCAAGATACTTCGCATACCCTTCATTGTCGGCCAGGTTATAGGTAAATGTGCCGTCGCCGTTTGATGTGATCATCTCGCCGCCGTAATTCCTCAGGCCGCACATCTGGATATAAGAACTGTTGTACTGCGTGCCGCTGCCGTAAATATTCCTGTCCGGATCTGTCAGTTTAACAGCCATCTCCTCGTATTCGTCCCAGGTTGCGGGCGGTGTCTCCGGATCCAGACCTGCCTCCTCAAACAAATCCTTGTTCCAGAAGAAATAATAGGTACTTGCCTGCATCGGAATAAAGTAGTCCGTACCGTCAAATTCACCAAGCTTCAATACTTCCGCGTCGAAATCTTCCTTCTTCAGGTTCGTTCTCTCGAAGATCCCGTCGATATTCATCAGCTCACCCTCTTTACCATAGGAGAACTTGATCGCCGTATTGTACAGAAGCAGTGGCGCCGCCGTACCCGCTCCCACAGAAGTAGCCAGCTTCTGACTCATGTCATTGGATGGCATGATGTCCATCTCGATCGTAATACCATTGTCATTGGTCTCGTTGAACTCGTCTACCAGCTCCGTCAGCAATTCCCCGTCTGCACCCGTCCAGCTATTCCAGAACTGGATGGTGATCGGTTCTGCCGCCGCGTCATCTGCCTTCGTCTCGTCCGCCGCGCCCGAATCCTCTGCTGCCTGATCCGATGCTTCCGCAGTGCTCTCCTCCTGGCTCGCACCCGAATCTGCCGCCGGTTGAGAACCACAGCCGGACAACATCGACGCCGTCAATGCAAATGCCAGTCCCAGCGAAAGCAACCCACTCATTTTCCTTCTCATTAGTAATACCTCCCTTTCCGTTTAGCTTTTGCTAAATCCTTTTAGTTCATGATAAATGATTATCCCAGAAATGTCAATACCATTAATTATTAATTGCTCATCAGAAAATTTATGCAACCTTTGCAAACGCAAATTATAACGCATTAAGCAGAATACGCATGGGACCCGAAGCCGGAAAGATTTCGGGTTTCGGTCCGTTCTGTGTCATACGCATACATGCCGGCCTTTCCTTCGTATAACGCTCCCACTCCGGCATCGGCATTCCGTCCGCATCCAAACCGTTCGGATTTCCTGTCCTGATAAAATTAGCCCAGTAATTGCACATCATTCTGGACAGGTCATAATGCTGTCCATGAAAGGGCCGCCAGCACTTGGCAAGCGTCTCGAACCAGAACCACAGATCACTGGAATGGAACGTCCCGGGATGATCCGCTCCGGGAATATCCGGATCAAATACATAATAATAATGATTCTGCTCATTTCCGCTTTTCAGACCGCCTTCAAACATAAGCCGCACACTGTACTCGATCACCGGCATGTCCGAAGCCGCAGCCAGGGAACGCACCTGCGTGACGCTTTCCTTCATCTTTTCCCGGCAGCGCTCTATATAATCCTGCGCGAGACTGCCTGCCGCCTTCCGGATATATGCTTCCGTATCCTCTTCCGGGAAGGCAAACCGGAATTCCGTGGTCGTATTGCCGGAAAGGATCGGCACCTGCATACACTGATTCCGGCTAACCTGCAGCACCGGATCTCCCACACCGAATTTACCGTCTATAACCGATGTGAAAAGGCCATGGAAGGCATTGTACTTTTCCAGCAGGACGCCCGCGTCCATTCTTCTTCCCTCCTCCAGAGAGGAGATCCCTGCAAATTCAAAAAACTGCCTGCCCTGGTCCTCGGCCGTCTCCATCGTGCGTACCATCCGTACCCCAAGCCCCGGACAGGGATAGTGCAATGCTCCGCTGTCTACGATCGCCCCCTGGAACAGCCCTTCACTCTGGGGCGATGTCAGATGCATCATCACGCTGCCGCCGCCTGCAGACTGGCCGCCGATGGTAATCTGTTCCGGATTACCGCCAAAAGCGCGGATATTCCTCTTCACCCATTTAATACCCGCCTGCTGGTCCAGATGTCCGTAATTGGTCGGCGTCTCCGGCTGTTCTGCGGTAAGCAGAGGATGCGCCAGAAAGCCGAATACGTTCAGGCGGTAATTCACCGTCACCACCACAATACCCCTGCGGGCCAGTCTCTCCCCGTCAAATTCCATCTCTGCCGTGTTCCCGCACTGAAAACCGCCGCCGAAGAACCACACATAGACCGGCAGTGCATCCTTCTCAGAATCTGCCGGTGTCCACACATTCAGGTACAGACAATCCTCGGACATGGCAATCCCGGGATTCACATTCCATTCTCTGCTGTACAGATCTCTCGGGTCCACACCAGGCGGATTCTGTACCGAAATTGGCGCAAACCGATATGCCTTCAACACCCCTTCCCAGTTTTCGGCCGGCTGTGGCGCCCGCCAGCGCCTCTCTCCCACCGGCGGCGCGGCAAAGGGAATGCCCTTGAAAGAAATAATTCTCGGATCGGCCGCTTCCAATCCTTCCACCACTCCGTTTTCTGTTCTTACCTGCATTAACATACTTTCACCCCCGTTTTCTTCTGCATATCTCCCATAAAATCTATAGCTATTACGTTTTAGCTTTCAATTATCATAATCTTTTTTCCAACCTGTGTCAATGCCGCACAAAAAAAGAAAAGCCACCCGACGCAATAAAATACGTATTTTTGCAGCTTTTCTTTTTCATTTTCAGGCAATAATTTTTGAAGTTTTTATTCCCCTGTGATCCAGGACATCTCCTCTTCCAGATACCTGTAGAAATCCCCGATATGTCGTCCATCCACCAGCGCATGATGGCACAGCACCGACACCGGCAGCAGCGTCTGTTCCCCCTGCCGGAAATATTTTCCCCAGGTGATGCGCGGGTTGCTGTCCGCCGGAATCGGCACAGGCTGGATCAGAGAAGTATAGGAAACCCACGGCAGTGTGGAGATAAAGAACTTATCATAAATATCTTCTTCCGCCTCCGCGATCGACCCCTGTCTCTTCGCCTCCTCCTGTGCCCTGGCCGCATAGACGATATACTCCGCAAAAGGCATAGTATCCTCCAAAGTACAGTAACAATACGTACCGTCTTCCAATGCCACCGTATGGGAGGTCTTGCATCTCACAAACTCTGCGATCTTTCCGTCCAGAATCCTCTGCCGAAATTCGGGCACCCTGTTGGCCGCCCTCGACACACAATAACAGATCGTGAGGAAGAACGGGAGCCGCTCGGACTTGATCCTGTCCTGCAGCTTCGTGATATCCACATTGACGGTAAGGCCCACATACGGGTAGGCCAGCCCACTGAAATATTCAAAATGTTCCCTGCGCCTGTATGTCCTACTGTCCAGAAACCGAAAATCCTCTGTTGATATTCTTTCCATACATACCTCCCTGACATAACCCACGATCATTACCGCTGCCTTAGGCGCAGGATCAATTTGTTTCATCCACCTTGATCAGCACTGCGTTTACGCCGTATGCTGTTGTATATGGCTGCACATCACTATGTATCGCTCTATACTCTACACATTGTTATATGCTGCAGACTACTGCCGTGACCAGCGCCTTGAACTGCCCGGCCACCCGGTCCGCCGTCTCTTGCACTTCCTTATGGTCCAGCTGTGCACTCGACAGGCCGGCCGCCAGATTGGTGATACAGGAAATACCGCATACTTCCGTTCCCATATGTCTGGCTGCCATCGCCTCGCAGGCCGTGCTCATGCCCACTGCGTCGCCTCCCCAGCCTCTGCACATACTCACTTCCGCAGGCGTCTCATAGGCCGGTCCGGTCAGCTGCACGTAGACGCCCTCTCTCAGTCCGATGCCCAGCTTTGCCGCTTCCTGCTTTATGATCCCGCGCATCCGCAGGCTGTATACTTCGCTCATATCCGGGAATCTTACGCCCAGTTCATCGGCATTGGCGCCGATCAGCGGGCTGGGCACGCCCGTCGTGATATGATCCGTGATCAGCATGAAATCTCCCGGCCGATAGTCAGGATTCACGCCGCCGGCCGCATTGGTCAGGATCAGCTTCTTCGCCCCCATAAGTCCCATCAGTCTTGTGGGCAGCACTACGTCAGCCATAGGATACCCTTCATAGTAATGCACTCTTCCCTGCATGATAACCACCGGCGTCTCTTTCACGTAGCCGAATACGAACCTTCCTTTATGACCCGCCACTGTCGAAACGGGAAACCCTTCGATCTCCGTATAGGCAACGGTCTGCTCGATGCGTATCTCATCCGCATAGTCTCCCAGCCCCGATCCCAGAATCAGCGCCGTCTCCGGCTTAAAGTCCGTCTGTTTTCTGATGCTCTTCATGCACACTTCCAGTTTATCATAAATCTGACTCATTCTTAACCTCCGTTTCAAAGCGTTTTAAATTTCCAATGTTCCCTGTCATTTACACGACATCACATCTTCGACAGCCCCTACTCCAGATCGACCTTTTCCGACACCATCCGCTTCAATCCTTCGTACTGCTGTCTGTTGATCACGATCTGCTTGCCTTCTTTTGTCAAAAGGCCGTCTTCCATAAACTTCTTGATCCCTCTGCTGATGCTCTTCACGCACAGGCCCGTCACATCAGCCAGATCGCGCTGGCTGCCTTTCATGTGCAGGCAGCCGTTCTTCTGGTATTTCTCGTAACGTTCCACAAGCAGCAGCGCCAGTCTGTCCGCCCCCTGCATAAAAAGGAACAGCCGGCTGTTTCGTCCCTCTTCCAGCAGACATTCCCCTACCTGCTTGGCCTCATATTTCATGGCCCTGATATCGGAATACATCCATTTCTCAAACATGACCCGGGAGATCTTCACCACCGTGCAGTTTGTCATGGCCCGCAGCGTCGTCCTGTAAAGGTCATAATCCATAATAAATTCCATACCGCCGAAGGCATAGGCCTTGTCATACTGCATGAAATCATAGGGTGTCCCGTAGATGCGGTAATCCGTCGCTCCCACAATGCCTTTTACCAGGAAAAAAATAGTATCCGCCTGCTCTCCCTCCCTGATAAAAACCGTGCCCTTCTTTAACTCTTCCTTATGGAGCGCGCCCATCAGCCATCTGGGCGCACTCTTAAAATATTCCTCAAACTGTTCCTGCCTTTCCCTGCCAACATCCCTCAGAAACGGAAATTCTTCATACAAGGCTTTCTGTTCCATGAGTCTTCCTCCCTTCTCAGGCATATCTTTCTAATCGTGTCAGCCGTCCGTTTTCATTCTTTTCTTCATGCCGTCCGCCAAAAACTGGATCGCCGGTCCCGCCGACAGTGCCGTCAGGATCGTGATCACCCCCAGTTTTCCGCCCAGCACGGCCCCCAGAATGATGCAGCAGATATCAAAACCGATCTTCACCGTCCGGTACTGCCCTTTGACCTTATCCCGTATCACCATGACCACACCCGTAAAAGGGTCCAGCCCGATATCCGCCGCTATGAACAGGGCAACACCTGTATAGAGCAGCAGACAGCCAAGCGCTGCACCTGCGATCTGGAATGCGGTCGTCTGTGCCGGAAGCAAAGCGGCATACAGCCTTCCCCCCAAATCCACTGCCACACCGTAGGGAACCACATAGATAAAAGTTCCGATATTCACATAATGTCTGTCCAGACAAAATACCAGGATCATCAGCACAATATTCACGATATTGGAGGCCATTCCCAGCTGTCCCGCCGACAGCTGCGCCGTATTTCTGATCCCGTCATATACGATTCCCACCGGATCATTTCCCAGCGCGGCGGCGGCATTGAATGCCACCCCCATACCTACCATCACGATCCCGATTACCGCCAGGACTATTTTCATGCTTTTTCTACTCATTGATCGACTTTCCTTTCTGTCCGGCCTTTCTTCTTAATATTATCATCTTGCTTCTTACCTTTTGCACTTGGCTTCTGCTCTTGGCTTTCTTCCTGCCTTTCACACTTACCTTCTGCTCCCTATCTTTGTCCCTTATCGTAGGGGATTCCTTCCGCCTTCGGCGCTCTCGACTTACCGGAGACAAACACCAGTACGATCAGCGATATGATATAGGGCAGCATATTGTAAATTGTGCTTGGCAGCTTCAAGGCAACCAGCGCGTCAAATCCGGTATAGACGTTGGACAACGCCCGAAACAGCCCGAACAGCAGCGCCGCCAGACCGATATTCACCGGCCGCCACTGCCCGAAGATCATAACCGCCAGCGCCAGGAATCCAAATCCCGCCACACCGTTTTCAAACTTCCACTCACTTACGCCCGCCGTTATGTACACCAGCCCGCCAAGGCCGCCCAGCGCGCCGGAGATCAGCACACCGGCGTACCGCATCTTATACACATTGATGCCCACAGAATCCGCCGCCTGCGGATGTTCCCCGCACGCACAGAGTCTGAGTCCGAATCTGGTCTTATACAATACTATATAGGATACGGCCAGAAGCAGCAACGCGATCACCATAAACCAGTTAAATTCAAATCTGCCGATATTGACGATAAACGCCTTCTTTGCCGTGCCGTAAGCCACGGTGGAAGATACGTTGTCCACGCTCTCCGCCGTATTGATGGCCCGCACCAGAACCACCGCCGCTGCCGGTCCCAGCAGATTGAGCGCCGTTCCCACCAGCGTCTGGTCCGCCTTGAACCGGATCGCCGCAACGCCAAGCAACAGTGAGAAAAGCATCCCGATCAGAACGCTGGACAGGATCACCAGCAGAATCACCACCGGAGCCGCCAGACCGGCCGGCACATATTTCATCATCAAGGCGCCGCCCAGCGCACCGATGACCATGATACCTTCCAGACCGATATTCACCACGCCGCTGTGCTCCGAAAAGCATCCGCCCAGCGCCACCAGCACCAGAACAGAAGCGAATATCAAAGTATACTGAATCAATAACAACATTATGCTTTCCCTCCTTTCTGCCCATTCCTGCCCGACTTCTCATCCCTTTTATCCAGGAATCTGTTCAGCCACAGCCGGAAGAAAAGTACGAATCCGCACAGATAGATGATAAAGGCGGAGATCAGATCCGAGATCTGTGTACAGTACATTGTCTTATCCACATAGGTGCCGCCGCTTGTAATATGCTGAATAAAATAAGAGGAAAAAACGGTGCCGATGGGATTCAGCCCGCCTAGGAACGCCGCCGCGATCCCGTTAAAGCCCATGGCCGGAACCGCCGTCTGCTGCACCATCCACTGCTCGATCCCCGTCAGATAGAAGATGCCCGCGCCAAAGCCCGCCAAACCTCCTGCGATCATCATGGTCAGGATGATATTTCTCTTCTCACGCATACCACAGTATTTTGCGGCCTGCTTGTTCATACCCGTAGCCTTTAATTCATAGCCGAATTTCGTCTTTTCCAGCAGGACCCATACGGCCAGCGCCATCACCACTGCCAGCGGCAGGCCCAGCGGCACGAACTCATTTTTGGAAAAAATCTGATCCAGCCCCAGATTCGGCAGCAGGGCGCTCTTGTTGGCGCTCGCCAGCGCTTTCGTGTAGGGCGTGGACTGCTCCTTGACCTGCGATAACAGCATGTTGACGCTGTAGAGACCGATCCAGTTGAGCATGATACAGGAGATCACTTCATTCACGTTGAAATACGCCTTAAGGGCTCCTGAGATACCACCCACCAGCGCCGCCGTCACGATCGCCGCGATCAGGCACACATACCAGGGCATATTGAAGCGCAGCGCAAAATACAGGCAGGCGCCTACGCCCACAACATACTGCCCGGCAGCGCCGATGTTAAAAAGTCCCACCTTATAGGCAAACAGTACGGACAGGGAACACATCAGAAGCGCCGATGCCTTTACCAGCGTGGTTCCCAGGTACTTGGTCGCAGCTGCAGCGCTCGGGTAGTACAGGAAATTCTTCATGATCGCCACGATGGCTTCTCCCGCACCGGCCGGATTGATGATCAGCAATACGATATAGCCGACGAAAAGCCCGAGAACGATACACAGAAGCGATGCGATAATCGTCTGAAAAGCGCTGTTTCTCAGAATATTCTCCTTTTTACCGGAATTTTTATGCATGTCTGCCTGCCTCCTTTCTTCTGGAACCGGCCATGTAAAGCCCCAATTCCTCCACCGTAACCTCTTTCGGATCAAATTCTCCCACAATCTCGCCTTCATACATCACCAGAATCCGGTCCGACACATTCATCACTTCGTCCAGCTCCAGACTGACAAGCAGCACGCCCTTGCCCGCGTCCCTCTGCGCCACAAGCTGCTTGTGAATGTATTCGATGGCTCCCACATCCAGTCCTCTGGTGGGCTGCACCGCGATCAGAAGCTCCGGATCCTTGTCGATCTCGCGGGCAATGATCGCCTTCTGCTGATTGCCGCCGGACATGGAACGGGATTTGGTGATCGGCCCCTGACCGGAACGGATATCGTACTGTTCGATCAGCCCGTTGGCATACTCCCTGATCTCTTTTCTTTTCAGGAAGCCCGCTTTACTTGTAAACCGCGGCTCAAAATACCGCTGCAGCACGATATTGTCTTCCAGTGAATAATCCAGAACAAGCCCGTGCTTATGCCGGTCCTCCGGGATATGGCTCATGCCGGAAGTCAGCCGCTGTCTGATCGTCATGTGGGTGATGTCCTGCCCGTTCATCACGATGGTGCCGCTCTTTAAAGGCTCCAGTCCCGACAGGCCGTAGACGAATTCCGTCTGTCCGTTGCCGTCGATGCCGGCGATACAGACGATCTCCCCTCTGCGCACTTGCATGGATACATTGTTCACGGCGTTGTTTTTATGCCGCTTCGAGGCCACCGTCATATCTTTGATCTCCAGCACCACTTCGCCCGGTGTGGCAGGTTCCTTCTCCACCACGAAATTGACGTCACGTCCTACCATCATCGCCGAAAGTTTCTCCGGCGTCGTGTCTTTGATGTCCACCGTTCCTATGTACCTGCCTTTTCTCAGCACACTGCAGCGGTCCGCCACCTGCATGATCTCCGCCAGCTTATGTGTGATGAAAAGAATGCTCTTGCCTTCCGCCGCCAGATTCTGCATGATCGTCATCAGCTCCTGAATCTCCTGCGGCGTCAGCACAGCCGTCGGCTCATCGAAGATCAGGATCTCATTGTCCCGATACAGCATCTTTAAGATCTCCGTCCTCTGCTGCATCCCCACCGTGATATCCTCGATCAGCGCATCCGGATCCACCGAAAGGCCATATTTGCCGGACAGCTCCATGACCTTCTTCTTCGCCTCATCCTTCTGCAGAAGCCCTCCCCTGGTGGTCTCCACTCCCAGAATAATGTTGTCCAAAACGCTGAAACATTCCACCAGCTTAAAATGCTGGTGCACCATCCCGATTCCCAGATCGTTGGCGTCGTTGGGGTCATTGATCGTGACCTTCTTCCCGTCCTTATGGATCTCGCCCTCCTCCGGCTGATACAATCCGAAAAGCACACTCATCAGTGTGGATTTTCCGGCCCCGTTCTCACCCAGAAGGGCATGGATCTCACCCTTTTTCAGCTGCAGGGTAATGTTATCATTAGCAATGATCCCCGGAAACCTTTTCGTGATGTTCAGCATCTCAATCGCATACTCAGCCATTCTCCTTCTGCCTCCTCTCCCTTTTCTACTCCTTCTTCTACTCTTTCTTCTTCTACTTTTTTTCTACATTTTCTTCTGCTTTTTTATGTTATTCTGCTTGTGCTTTTTCTGCTTTTTTCTTTTTTTGCTTTTTGCTTTTTCCGCTTTTTACTTTTTCCGCTTCCCTGATTCCCCCCAAAAAGACAACAGAGGAGCAGACTATATCCGCTCCTCTGGTCTTCTGGACTGCTTCTTTCCAAGTACGGCCCGTTGTCCGGCTGCTGCCGGATACCGCTGTATTATTTAATACTGCCGTAATCAGTCACTTTGACATCTGTCGCCGGCATAGCCGAAATATCATTGGAGATCTTAACTTCTCCGTTATAGATTGCTTTCACGAGCGTCTTGTAATCCTCTTCCGTAAAGCCGTCTCCCCACTGCGTGCTTGCTGTGGGAAGCTGCACAAAATTCTCCTCCGGGGTCTCGGAAACCATTCCCAGATTGTCGATCTTGCCCGCATAATCCGACCACTTGCCGTCCTGAATGTCGGTAAGCACCGTATTTACTGTGGTGGAAAGTCCCTTCATGGCGGAGGTGACCGTCAGCCCTTCCTGTGTCTGGTCGATGATCGGCGCCTGATCGGAATCCACACCGATCACCTTACCGCCGGTCTTGACTGCCGCCTCGGCTGCAGAAGTAAAGATACCGCCACCGCAGGCAAATACGACTTCCACACCCTTTGTTCCATACCAGGTGTCCATCGCTCCCGTAATGTCCGCATCGCCGTAGAACTGGCCGCCGCACACATACTCAACTTCCACTTCCCCGGCGATTCCCAGCTCCTTCGCCGCATCATTGATGCCCTGCACATAGCCGTAGCCAAAACGGGTAACGGCCGGTACGGACATGCCGCCCAGGAATCCAAGATGCTTATACCCCAGTTTGACAGCCGCGTATCCCGCCATATAACCGGATATCTCCTCCTGGTACGTGCAGCAGTATACATTATCCGTATTATAGTATTCCGTCACGTCCCAGTTATCCGGGTTGTAATCGTAACCCTCGCCCACACCCTTTTCACAGATATCGCCCGCGCTCACATCCAGCGCGACAAACTTTACGTCCGGGTACAGATCCGACTGCGCCACCACCGCTGCCGCAAACATATATCCCGGCATCATGATCACATTCGCTCCGCCCGCTACTGCCTGATCAACACTTGCGTTACGCGCTTCGTCGGAATCGCTGTCCGGTTTGTAGTAGGTAAAATCAACGCCGTTGGCCTCTGCCCACGCCTTACAGGCTTCATAGGTGGTCTGGTTAAAACTCTGGTCCGTAATGTCACCGGAATCGGTGATCATGGCAAGGCTGATATCCGAACCGGACGTCTCCTCCCCACCGCCGCCGGACTCTTCCGCTTTAGCCGAGGTCTGTTTGTCTGTCGCATTGCCGCTGCCGCCGCACGCCGTCAGGGAAAATGTCATTGCAGCCGCCAGAAACATGGCGATCATCTTTCTTTTCATAAAAATATTTCCTCCTGTCTCATCTCACTTATTACCTTAATCCTGCACAACGCGTCATACCGTTAAGATCCCTCCCTGAGATTTCAGAAAGCCCGGGTCATCGAAATCAGGAAGGGTGAACTTTGTATGCCGATATCATGACATATGTCCCTATAGAAACATAGGACTGGAGTCCGATTTTGTGAAAAGTAAATACGTTTTGTTGTATTTTTACAATTTCAGGTGCTTGTTTTTGGCTGATTTGCCTAATGACTTTTGTTGTTTTAAATCTTTCCACAAAAAAAGTACACGCGTAACGTGTACTCCTTCCTCACAGCTTCGGCTGCGCACAGTCATTCTATAGGTAACGACATTAAAAATTTCGTTTACTATATTTGTATGCAGGGTCAACCTGAGATAACCCTGCAACGTTTCTGATAACACGCAATGCCGTACCGGTAGATTGTCTTCATTCCGTCTCTGACAAGCGCTTCCTCATACTTCTTTTCCCGGATCTGCCTGACAGCTTCCCGGCAACCGGCATCAAAGGCGGCGTTCTCGGCATATTTCAGTTCGATCACGATACCGATCTCCTGCGCCTCGATCTCGATCATGATATCGCTGTAGCCATCCCCCGGCTCTGCATTGGATCTCACACACCAGCCGTCAAGATTGCTTAACTATCCTTTTTCGTTTCTTCCTGAAACCATCTGCGGATCTGCTGCACAAAGATCCAGCGTATCTCCCTGTTCGGAATGACAAGTTCTGTCATGTCGCCCTGCTGCTGTCCCCGCTGCGTCAGATAACCTGTTGTAAAAAGGATACTCCACAGGTTGTCAACATCAGAATCCAGATCGCGATAAGTCAGCTCCTGCCGAATCATTTTCCGGATGCTGCCGCCGTCGATCAGCAGTTCCATCTCATTTCTGGCCGCCGATCCCGCCCTGCCGATAAACTTTCTGACAATATCGTTGCTGCTTGTATTTACCCAATAGTTCTGCGGTTCTGCCACATTCCCGTCACGCAGATCGCCGCAGTAATTGATCACGTCCCACGGACAGTAAATGCCGGTATTACCGAATTGATAGCCGTCATACCACTGCTTTACGGCATCATACTGTTCCATAAATCCATAATAGGAAAGCATGGCTCTTATCTCTTCATCCGTAAATCCAAAGTATTCCCGATAACGCGCATCTTTGATCGTGTATACATTAAAATTATTAAGCCCTGTAAAAATACTCTCTCTGGATATCCGCAGACACCCGGTAAGTACCGCAAAATAAAGGCTCCTGTTCGTTTTCAGCACCTGCCCGAAAAGTCCGCTGATCAGCTCCACCATATCATCGTAATAGCCTGACCGGTATGCCTTATCAAGCGGCACATTTCTCAATCTTACCGCGACTCGAACTTATACCCGATCCCCCATATGGTAGCGATCCGCCACCGCTCATGATCGTTGATCTTCTCCCGCAGACGCTTGATATGCACGTCTACGGTACGGGTGTCGCCGATATATTCATAGCCCCAGATCTGATCCAAAAGCTGCTCTCTCGTAAAAACATGGTTCGGCGAAGACGCCAGAAAATAGAGCAGCTCCAGTTCCTTGGGCGGCATCTCGATCGTCTTTCCCATGTAGATAACAGAATAATTGGTCTGGTTGACGATCAGATCCGGATACTCCACGCTCTTGACGTCGGAAGCCCTGGGCTCCGCGGCCACCGGCTTATAACGGCGCAGCACCGCTTTCACCCTGGCCACCAGCTCCTTGGAATCAAAAGGCTTCTCCATGTAATCATCGGCGCCCAGCTCAAGCCCCAGCACCTTGTCAAACACCTCTCCCTTGGCCGAGAGCATAATGATCGGCAGCGTAGACTTGGCGCGCACCTCGCGGCACACCTGATAACCGTCGATCCCCGGCAGCATCAGATCCAGCAGCATCAGGTTCGGCCCGAAGCTGTCCACCGCCGAAAGCGCCGACTCACCGTCGTTGACAATCATCGTCTCGAAACACTCCTTCGTCAGATAGAGCGCAATCAGCTCTGCAATATTGTTGTCGTCATCTACGATCAAGATTTTCTGTCTGTTTACCATATTTACCTCCATGCCGAAGCACTTATCGAACCCTTTTACTCCTTAAACTCCACGATCGTAACGCCCGCGTCGCCTTCCCCGTATTCTCCCAGGCGGTAGCTCTTCACCACCCGGTTCTTACGCAGGTAATTGTGTACCGCATTGCGCAGGGCTCCGGTCCCTTTGCCATGTACCACGCGCACGCTCGGCAGATGGGCCAGGTAGGCGTCATCCAGATATTTGTCCAGCTCGGAAAGCGCCTCGTCCACCGTCCGGCCAAGCAGATTGATCTCCGTGGAAATGGAATAGGACTTGGACATCTTCAATTTGCCGGAAGAAGACCGCTGCATCTTACCGGTATTGATCGTCTCCTCCTCGATCAGTACCAGATCATTCAAAGATACCTTGGACCGGATGATGCCGCACTGTACAAACAGATTTCCGTTCTTATCCGGCAGTGAGCTGACCGTCCCTTTCAGCCCCATGGACACCACCTTGACGCTGTCCCCGGGCTTGATCTGAGTAGGCTTCAATACTTTATGAGTAGGCTTATCGTTCTTAAGCGTTAGTTTTTCATTTTTCTCTGAAATCTTGTCGCGCACCTTCTGGCGGGACTTCTCCAGATCCTTAATGGAAATACCGGCCTCCGCTTTCTGGAAAACGCGGATTGTCTCGTCCGCCAACTCCTTGGCATTCTGCAGGATCTCGCGTGCCTCCTCGTTGGCCTGCCGTAGGATCTTCTCCTTCGCCTGATCGATCTTCTCCTGTTTGGCTTCCAGCTTCTGTTTCAGCGCCTTGACCTCTTCTTTATAGCCTGCGATCTCCAACCGCTCCTTCTCAATGGTCACGCGGCTGTTCTCCAGATTCGCCAGCAGATCCTCGAAACTCTCCTTATCCTCCGTAATATGCCGTTTCGCATCCTCAATGATGTGATCCGGCAGTCCCAGCTTGGACGAGATCGCGAAAGCGTTACTCTTCCCGGGAATCCCGATCAGCAGGCGGTAAGTGGGCCGCAGCGTTTCAACGCTGAACTCACAGCTGGCATTCTCCACAAAAGGCGTGGAAAGGGCATAAACCTTCAACTCGCTGTAGTGAGTGGTGGCCATCGTGCGGATGCCGCGGCCATGCAGATGATCCAGCACCGAGATCGCCAGCGCCGCACCCTCGGTGGGATCCGTGCCCGCCCCCAGCTCATCGAACAGACAGAGTGAACCGCCGTCCGCCTCCTGCAGGATTGACACGATATTCGTCATATGGGAAGAAAAGGTGCTCAGACTCTGCTCAATACTCTGCTCATCCCCGATATCCGCGTAAACTTCCTCAAAAATTGACAGTTCCGAACGGTCCAGCGCCGGAATATGCAGTCCTGCCTGCCCCATCAATGTCAAAAGCCCTACTGTTTTCAGAGAAACCGTCTTACCGCCGGTATTGGGCCCGGTAATGACCAGTAGGTCAAAATCAATGCCCAGCTGAATATCAATAGGCACCACCTTTTTCTTGTCCAGAAGGGGATGCCGCCCCTGCCGGATGCGGATCTGATGCTCCGTATTGAAAACAGGCATGGTGGCATTCTGCTCCAGCGCCAGAGCGGCCTTGGCAAAGATAAAGTCAAGGGCCGTCATAGCTTTCTGATTCCCGGTCAAAAGCTCCGTATATGCTCCCGCCTGCGCGCTCAAATCGGCCAGAATGACCGCAATCTCTTCCTGCTCTTTGATCTCCAGCTCCCGCAGCTCGTTGTTCAGATTAACGACAGCCGCCGGCTCGATAAAAAAGGTGGAACCGGTAGACGACTGGTCATGCACCATCCCCTGCACCTGCCCCTTGTACTCGGACTTGACCGGAATACAGTAGCGGTTGTTGCGCATGGTCACCACCGCGTCCTGCAGATACGTCCGGCAGGAACCGCTGATCATGGACGCCAGCTGAGAATGAATGCGGTCGTTCGCGATCGCCATGCTGCGGCGGATCTTTTTCAGCGCCGGGCTGGCATCATCGGCAATCTCCTCCTCCGACAGAATGCACCGACGGATCTCATTGGAAATCGGCGTCAAAGGCTCCAGACTCTCGAAATACTCATCCAGAGAATCAGCCGGTGTATCCTCCCGCTCCTTACGCCCGTAACTCTTGATGCGGTTGACGTTTTCCAGAAAAGCTGCGATCCACAGCAGTTCCTCGATGGAAAGCGTGCTGCCGATCTCCAGCGACCGAATGCACATCCCCAGATCCTTGTTGCCTCCAAAGGATGTTGAGCCCTTGCGGAGCAGATATCCCAGCGCATCCGCCGTCTCCGTCTGCGCTTTCCTGATCGCCTCCAGGTCCGTCATCGGCTCTAAAGCCGCCGTCAGCTTCCGCCCCTGCTCCGAAGTGGCCTTGTCGGTCAGACGCTCGATTATTTTGTTGTACTCCAAGACACGTAATACTTTACTATTCATGATAATTCTCAATCCTTATCAAATTATGAACGATTTGTTATTTTATTGTTACAAAGGAATACTTCTCTTCCTGCAATAAATTGTAGCATACCCCGGTAAAATACGAAAGTTATATTTATCTTCCATAAAAATACGAAACCTGCCATCCTGTGTCAAAATTTTTATGGTATGCTTATTTTGAAAAGAAAAAAGGAAAATCCCAAAAAGGAGGCAATGTATCGTCATGTCAGACAGCCGTTTATTCAAGATCCTGTACCATCTTTTGGATAAAGGCCGCGCCACTGCTCCTGAACTGGCAGCCAAATTCGAGGTTTCCCAAAGAACCATCTACCGCGATATTGACGCATTGAGCAGCGCAGGCATCCCGGTCTATACCGAACCGGGAAGAAACGGCGGTATCTGCTTGCTGGACGATTTTATTTTAGACAGAGCTGTCCTCACCGAAAAAGAAAAGCAGGAAATCCTGACCTCTCTCCAGGGCATCCTGGCTACAGGGTATGCCGCCGGCGAAGAAATGCTGACAAAACTGGCTGCTCTTTTTCATGTGGATACGGAAAACTGGCTGGAAGTGGATTTCTCACGCTGGGGAGATTTCGCCTTCGACAACACAAAGTTTGAAACGCTGAAAACGGCCGTCATCCAGCACCGGGAAATCAAATTTATCTACGCCGGTACGAACGGCACAAGTAGCCAGCGCACCGTCTGCCCGCTTAAATTGCTCTATAAATCAAAAGGCTGGTATCTGAAAGCATTCTGCCTCACAAAGCAGGATTTCCGCATCTTCAAGCTAAACCGCATTTCTGACCTGGAACTGCTGACACAGACCTTTGTGCCAAAACCATATCCGGAGCCGGAAGAGACTTTGCCGCCTGCCTGCCAGCGAATCGTCCTTTCCTTTACCAGAGAAGTCGCCTACCGCGTCTACGATGAATTTGACACAGCACAGATCACCTGTCAGGATAACGGCAGCCTGACCGCCAGCGCCGAAATGCCTGTGGATGCATGGCTGATCGGTTATCTGCTCTCCTTCGGAACGCAGGTCGAGATTCTTGAACCCCAGTACCTGAAAGAGATTGTGGCCGAACAGGCCCTGCAGATTTATAAAAAATCAATAAATCCTGAAAAAATGGGTGAATCCTGAGTAAACAAAGGAATTTCCAACAAGATAATTAACCCTGACATTAGATGTCAGTATATGTGTGCTATTCTTTAACCAAAGCAGGCAACATAACAAATATTTGTTCCGCTTCCTGACACCGGAACAGAACACCTGAGAACTGAGAAAGACAAAGGTACGAAATCTATGAGCAGACCAACTTCAAAAACAGACTTATTGACCGCAGCCGCCGACAATTATTGCAAACTGAACACTCTTATTGACGGGTTGACAGAAAAGGAACTGACAACCGAATTTGATTTCGCAGCGGATGAGAAAAGGAAAGAAGCGCACTGGAAACGGGACAAAAATCTCCGGGATGTCCTGATCCATCTCTATGAGTGGCACCAGCTTCTCTTAAGCTGGGTACAGTCCAATCAAAACGGAGAGGAAAAACCCTTCCTGCCGCGGCCCTATAATTGGAAAACCTATGGTGAAATGAACATTTTTTTCTGGAAAAAGCATCAGAATACATCCCTGGAAGAAGCCAGGGAGATGCTTGATGAAAGCCACCGGGAAATCATGCAGCTGGCGGAAACTTTCTCCAACGAAGAACTGTTTTCAAAAGGCGTATACAAATGGGTGGGCGGCAGCGCGTTAGGATCCTACTTTGTCAGCAATACATCCAGCCATTACGACTGGGCCATGAAAAAGCTGAAAGCACACATCAAAAGCTGCAAGGGGAAGTGATCATATATGGACGGGTTCACCCCGTCCCATTCAATATAAAATGACTATACGGGAAGGAAATAACGCTTCACTCCCGTACAGTCATCTCATAATCCCCCGATATCCCGTAGCCGCTCGCGTTTTCTTCTGCCATCTCATAGTCCAGAACTTCCACATTGATCTGATTCGGCAGAAACATGATATGAAGCGTTCCCGTTCCGCCCCATCCATCGTCCGTAAATCCATAATACAATTCACCGTTCTGGATTGTTCCCACAATATCATCCACCGAAGCAATCCGCTCCGTCATTCCCTGTTCTGTAAAGAGACTTCCGGTAAATTCATTGCCATTTATGATACTACACGTCAGTTCGTTCCTGCTTACCGGGGCAGGATCCTCATATGCCTCAACGTAACCTGTACTGACACGCCATTTTCCCGAATAACTTTCGTAATCCGTGAGGGGATCGCTCCCTCCCGTTAACTGAATCAGTCTTTTGACGTCTTTGGCCAGCACGTTGCTTTCCCAGGAAAGATATCCGTTTATCGTATTGCTGAATTCCTCGTTATAAGTAAAATAGTCTCCGCAGTCTTCATAGATCCGCACCATCACATGCGGGATGGCGCCCTGCGGACCTGCGCCGCTCATGTATTGTGCCCCTATAACCACATCGTCTTTGCCATCGGTGTTCGTATCCGTAAACATAACAAACTTCACATCATAAAACAAGCCATACCCACTGGTGTCATCCGCACCGATATACGGAAACTGATACAGGATCTCCTCCCCTTTTAACAGATAGAAAGTCACATCCGGCAGGCGGCTGCTTTCCGCGGGATCAGGTTCATAGGATACAAACTGCACTTCTCCCCAGTCATTCAATACCACCGGAAAGGACTGTTCCTCGATAAATCTGCCGACATCCAGCCTGTCCTGCGGGTAGACGCCGGATGTGCCCGATAGCGCTCCCGGCTGCCCTTCTTGCCCGTCCTGTAACGTCTCTTCCGGTCTCTCCTGCTGTTCCTGCTGCCCGCCCTGTGACGTCTCTTCTGTCCGATCCTGTGATATCTCTCCCTCGATTGCCGCCTCTGCCTCATTCTGGTGTGACTGCGATGCAGTATCCACCCCTTCCATCCTGGCCTGATCCTCTACGCCGCGCCCGCCACATCCGACAAGCAGCATGGCTGCCGCCGCAATTCCCAAGATATCCCCGACTTTCCTTTTCTTCCTAAAATACATCACAGACTCCCTTACTCCCTCTCTTGACAGCTTTCCGGTACATTTACGGGAAACCGCTATCTTTTTACCACAGGTATCCAAACTTCATATTTTGCATTCTGCGGGTCCGGGTTCAAATAAACTTCCACATCCGGCGCATTACCGTATTCATATCCCGAAGTCGGCAGCCATTCCGTTACAATGCGCCGCTCCAGTTCCTGAATGGACTGGTTCGTACCCTCCCCGGAAAAGATTGCCCATGTGGCTGCCGGTACAACATATTCCTCGAAATCATCTTTTTCCTGTGTGGAAGATACCGCGATATAATACCGCCATGGTTCCGTATCATTGCAGGTACTGATGCCCAGCACACCCATAGGTTCCGTGTCCATTATAGCACAAAGTCTCTGCAATGTCCCGTTCATAGCTACTTCCTGCCACTTCGGGGGAATGACTGTAAAGTTCTTCTCGATATCCTTGTGCAGCGGTACGGATACGCCAACAATCCGGAAAGCCTCCTTTGTTTCAATTCGATACTCCATTTCTTCTACTCCTTTCACAATGATCTTAAATTGGATCGGCGGAAAAGATTTCACGGATACGCCCTCGCTTTTTACAGCCGACGGGGCAATCCCATGAATAGACTGGAAAGCTCTGTTGAATGCGGTGGGAGATTGATAACCATATTTGGCGGCCACATCGATAATCTTCTGGTCGTTTCCCTGTAGATCCACGGCAGCCATCGACATTCTCCTTCTGCGGACATACTCTCCCAGAGGAATACCTGCCATATAAGTAAACATTCTCTGAAAGTGATAGGATGAGCAACAGGCGATCTGTCCAAGCCGTTCATAGTCCATCTCCTCCGTCAAATGCTCCTCAATATGATTGATCGCATGATTCAGTCTTTCAATCCAATCCATCCTAAACTCCTCCTTACAAGTCATAGTATATTCGATCCGCGCATCCTCTTCCTCGCAATCTCTGCACGAAAAAGAGAGGTGGAGTATCCAACGCATCGAGCAAACGTTCAATAGAAGCTCTGGAGATATTTAACTCTTTCACTTACTCCCTCATTTTGTTTCAGGAACTCCGGATATCCATAATTATATGCATTACCGGGAATAATAGCAAGACAAAACCCAATCCGCCTGCTGAATATTGCAAAAAATAATTATAGTTATCCGTATATGTCAAACTTCCATGACTGCGCCGCCCACGGATTATTGTAATCTTATGAAAGAGTATCCACACTCTTTCGTTTATGGTATAATCTCGTAAGAAAGAATAATGCGAGGTTCCCCATGCGAAAAACTCTATATCTTAAATTAATACTTGCCTATATCATTTTCGGTCTGTTCGGCTTCGTGGTAGTGGCTACCTTTGTGGCCAATATGACGCTGGATCATCTGAAAAAGGAACAGTCGGAATCCCTCTACCGCGAGGCCACCTTTATCGCCAACACCTACGCTGCTGACCTGTATAAAAATGAGATTTCCCTGGAAGCCGTCAAGGCACAGCTGGACGCTCTGGACGCTTACACAAATGCAACGCTCTGGATCATCAACCCGTCAGGGCGTCTTGTCCTGGATTCTGCCGCCCCACTGGACTTGGAAAACGAGATTGTCATCGAGAATTTCGATTCTACCGTTACGGCAGGCTCCAATTATGTTGTTGGAAACTTCTTCCATACTTTCGAGGAAGACATGCTGAGCGTTTTCGCACCCATCACTGCCGACTATAAAGTCAAGGGCTACGTTGTCATCCACATGCCCATGAGCGCCATACAGATGGAAGCCAACAGCCTGCTCACCATCTCTTACCTGATGCTTGTGATTCTGTTCCTGCTCTCCCTTATCATTCTTATTTTTTTCACGGAGATCGTCTATATACCGCTGCGCAAGATCACGGAAGCGACGGAACAGTATGCCAGTGGCAATATGCACTATGAGTTTACCGTGGAAAGTGAAGACGAGATGGGCTATCTGGCAGCTACGCTGTCCTACATGGCCAGTGAGATTGCCCGCTCGGAGGACGACCAGAAGAAATTCGTGGCCAACGTATCTCACGATTTCCGCTCTCCGCTCACCTCCATTAAGGGCTATCTGGAAGCCATGATCGACGGTACGATCCCGCCGGAAATGCACGGGAAATACCTTTCCATCCTGCTGAATGAAACGGAGCGCCTGACCAAGCTGACCAACAGCCTGCTGACGCTCAATAATCTGAATACCAAGGGAATCATGTTAAACAAATCCGACTTCGATATCAACGGTGTGATCCGTAATGTAGCGGCCTCCTTCGAGGGCACCTGCCGTGAGCGGACCATCGCCATCGAGCTGGTGCTGACCGGCGACCAGATGTATGTCTTTGCCGATATAGACAAAATCCAGCAGGTTCTCTACAACCTGCTGGACAACGCAATCAAATTCAGCCATCATGATTCCATTATCAAAATGGAGACAACCGAAAAACATAATAAAATCTTCGTCAGCGTAAAAGATTCGGGTATCGGCATCCCAAAGGACGACTTGAAGCTGATCTGGGACCGCTTCTATAAATCCGACCTGTCCCGCGGCAAAGATAAGAAAGGCACCGGACTCGGCCTCTCCATCACCAAGGAGATCATCCGCTCCCATGGTGAGAATATCAATGTCATCAGCACGGAGGGCGTGGGCACGGAATTTATCTTTTCTCTGCCGAAGTCGGATGTGGATGATGATGATTAGCACACTGCTGCTTCGCAATCAGTGTGGCGCCGTACTGCCCTACTGCAGCCGATGCAATTCCCCTGCCGTACCGCCCCACTGCAGTCGGTGCAGTTCCCCTGCCGTCTGCAGTTCCTGGAAATGATTCTGCCGCAGCGCCTCATACAGCACGATCGCCACGGAATTTGACAGATTCAACGACCTGATCTGATCCAGCATCGGAATGCGGATACAGTTCTCCTCATTTTCCACCAGAATCTCTTCCGGAATCCCGCCGCTTTCCTTGCCAAACATAATATAATCATCCAGGGAAAAGGTCACATCCGTATAGACCTTCCTGGCCTTGGTGGTGGCCATCCAGATTCTGGCCTGCGGATGCATCTGTCTGAATTCCGTATAGTTCATATAGCGGGTGACATCCAGATGTTCCCAATAATCCATACCTGCCCGTTTGATCGACTTCTCATCCAACCGAAACCCCAGCGGTTCGATCAGGTGAAGGCTCGTACCTGTCGCTACACAGGTACGGCCGATATTCCCCGTATTCGCCGGAATTTCCGGCTGATGTAATATGATATGCATTATTACCCCCATGGCGGAGTATATCTGGACGAAGTTTTCCGAAGGAATACTCACGCTGTTTCAATCATTTCTCCGCCCGCAGTCTCGCTACGAAAGCCGATAATTTCCCGATTGCGATCTTCAGATTATCCAGAGAATACGCATAGGAAATTCTCAGATATCCTTCCCCACAATCACCGAAAGCCGTTCCCGGCACCACAGCCACCTTCTCTTCCTCCAGAAATCTCGCCGCAAACTCATCGCTGGTCATACCGAACTCTTTAATACACGGGAACACATAGAACGCCCCAAAAGGTTCAAAACACTCCAACCCCATTTCCCGGAAAGCATTCATCAGATAACGTCTGCGCTGATTATAAGCCATCCGCATCTCCTGCACGTCGTCATCCCCGTTACGCAGCGCTTCTACGGCTGCATATTGACTCGTAGTGGGCGCGCACATAATGGCAAACTGATGAATCTTCGTCATCTGCTCCACAATCTCTCTCGGTCCACAGGCATAACCCAGCCTCCACCCGGTCATGGCAAACGCTTTGGAAAAGCCGTTGATCAGGATCGTCCGCTCACGCATTCCCTCAATCTCCACGATCGAAACATGTTTCTCCTTATAGGTAAGTTCCGCATAGATCTCGTCGGACATGACAAAGATATCATGCCTGCGGATAACTTCTGCAATCTCCTCCAGATCCTTTCGCTCCATAATCGCACCGGTTGGATTGTTCGGGAAAGGCAGGATCAGCACTTTCGTCTTATCGGTGATAGCGTCTTCCAGCTCCTGTGCCGTCAGACGGAATTCGTTCTCTCCTTTTAACTCGATGATCACCGGCACACCGCCAGCCAGCACCGTACAGGGCTCATAGGAGACATAACTGGGCTGCGGGATCAACACTTCCTCCCCCGGATTAAGCATCGCGCGCAGACCGATGTCGATCGCCTCCGAACCGCCTACCGTGACTAACACTTCGTGGTCCGGATCATATGTAACACCCTGTTTTCTCTTCGTATAGCGGCAGATCTCTTCTTTCAATTCCCTCAGGCCCGAATTCGACGTGTAGAAAGTGCGCCCCTTTTCCAGTGAGTAAATTCCCTCGTCCCGGATATGCCACGGCGTATCGAAGTCCGGTTCTCCCACCCCCAGCGAGATCGCATCCTTCATCTCACTCACAATATCGAAGAATTTGCGGATCCCGGACGGTTTGATCTCTATTACCTTATCTGCTAACGGATTTCTCACGGTGTCACCTTCTCTCTCGTATCCTCATATTTTTTCGTCAGGACCGTGCCGTGATCCTTATACTTTTTGAGGATGAAGTGGGTCGCCGTGCTCAGCACCGATTCAAGCGTAGAGAGCTTATCCGACACAAAGCCGGAGATTTGTTTGAGGGATTTCCCCTCTAACGTCACCAGCAGGTCATAACCGCCGGAGATCAGATACACGGAATTCACCTCCGGATACTTGTAGATCCGCTCCGCAATCTTGTCAAAGCCCTGTCCGCGCTGCGGTGTCACACGCACCTCGATCAACGCCG
>CANRZW010000031.1 GCA_947644545.1 uncultured Lachnospiraceae bacterium | reverse complement strand
GATTTCACAATAATTTGGTCATCAGAAACTTCATAAACCAAGCGATTCGCTTCATCTATTCGTCTACTAAATGATCCAGACTTCCCGTATTTTAATGGCTCTGGCTTACCTATTCCCTGCAATACCCCATCCCGTTCTATGCTTTGCAATAACTGGTTTATCTTCTTTACGATCTTTTTATCCTGAGTCTGCCAATAGAGATATTCACTCCATCCATCTTCTGCAAAAGTGATTTTCATAATTAATTCTCCATTGCCAGAAGTTCATCCATAGTTTTAGTAATCACCTGTCCATTTTTTATCTGCTCATCTGCCCTATTCAATTTTGAAAGATATTCCGCGTTTTTTTTAGCTTTTTCCAATTCATTATATTCTGCCTCAGAAATAATAACAACATTTCTATTTTGCTTACGTGATACAATCACTGGTTCTCCATTAAACGCTATATCAAAATACTTTTTTATATTTGCTCTTACATCCATTTGTTTTGTTACGATCATAGCGCACCTCTTTCCGTACTTAAAACCGTACCGTTTATTGTACTTATACTATATGCTTCTATTATACATAAGTCAACAGAATTTATGACTGCAAAGCAACAATTCATTCTTCATTATTATATACCATCTGTTTCCTTAGATTCTAAATAATTTATAGTCTAGCTTTCGCCAAAAATATGCACCATGTTAATCTTCACATGGTGCATACCCACAACAATTTACGCACAACAAAATCATTTTTCAGACTTCGCATTTCCCGATAAAGGTGGTCTTTTCAAAAACTCACACTTTTTACGGCCTCACACCACTTAAATTTGTCCGGTGTATATTACCGGCTATTACATCCAGATATCCATGTATACAATTAATTCTTGCCTCTTACACTTTGCTGTGCTATACTGTAAAAGTGAGTTTTAACAGTTTCAGTGAATACTTTCCGCAATGTCAACGTGGGCATAGATCTGTCGTGTCTGCGTTTTTTTACGGAAGCTAAGAAGGAGGAGAATATTTTGAAAGAATTTTTTGCAGGCCTTGTTGATTCTGTCACAAGCATTAACGGCGCTGTCAACAGCTTTGTCTGGGGAATTCCCATGCTGGTACTGCTGGTCGGCACAGGCATTTTGATGACGATACTGACCAGATTTTTCCAGTTATCTCATATCAGACACTGGTTCCAAAACACCATTGGCGGCATCTTCCGCGACAAACACATTACGAAGCACACCGATAAGGAAGACAAATCCATTTCCCAATTCCAGTCTCTGTGCACGGCTCTGGCCGCTACCATCGGTACCGGTAATATCGTCGGTGTTGCCAGCGCATTGATCGCAGGCGGTCCCGGCGCCATCTTCTGGATGTGGATCGTGGCTTTCTTCGGCATGATGACCAACTATTCCGAGAATGTGCTGGGCATCTATTACCGCCGCAAGAATACGAAAGGCGAGTGGTGCGGCGGCGCCATGTATTATCTGAAAGACGGTCTCGGCTCCTATAAGGGCTGTAAACAGATCGGGGCGGTCCTGGCGGTGCTCTTTTCCGCATTCTGCCTGCTGGCCTCCTTTGGCATCGGCAACATGAGTCAGGTGAATTCTATCGCCGCAAATATGGAAGCCGCTTTCTCCATTCCTACCATTGCCACCGGTATCGGGCTGATGATTCTGGCGGCCCTGGTCATCGTCGGCGGCCTGAAACGGATCGCTTCCGTAACAGAGAAACTGGTTCCCTTTATGGCGATTGCGTACATATTGAGCGCGCTCGTGATCTTCTTTGCCAATATTGACCAATGCGGCCTGGTTTTTTCCGCTATCTTCAAGGGCGCATTCGGCCTGAAAGCCATGGGCGGCGGTATCGTCGGTTCCGGTGTCAAGCTGGCGCTTACCTGGGGTATGAAGCGGGGTGTTTTCTCCAACGAAGCGGGCCTTGGTTCCTCCGTGATGGTGCACTCCAACTCAAACGTCAAGGAACCTGTCCGCCAGGGTATGTGGGGAATCTTTGAAGTGTTTGCCGACACTATAGTTGTCTGTACGTTGACTGCCTTTTCCGTACTGTCTTCCGGCCTTGTGGATCTGGAGACCGGCGCGGTCTTAAGCGAATCTTCCGGCTCTGCTCTGGTAGGCGAGGCTTTTGCCACGATATTTGGCTCCTTCGGCCCGATGTTCATCGCCGTATCAATCCTGTTGTTTGCCTTCTCTACGGTGCTTGGCTGGAGCCACTACGGTTCCAAAGCATGGGAGTATCTGTTTGGTACGAGGTCTACCATCGCCTACAAGATTGTATTTATTCTCATCATCTACGTGGGCGCGACCATGAACCTCAGTCTTGCCTGGGATCTTTCTGACACCTTTAACGGTCTGATGGCCATGCCCAACCTGATCGGCGTGCTGTGCCTGTCGCCCCTCGTCATGCGCATCACGAAGAACTACGTAGACCGCGTCATCCGCGGAAAAGACGTGGCGCCCATCCTCTCCGTCTTCCCCGACATCAACGAGGAACACGCCGAGTAATACAAAGAAGTTTCCTATATAACAATACGCCAAAAAGCCCCACCCTGTCTTATCCAGAGTGAGGCTTTTCTTATTTTCTTATCTTCTTAAACAATATTCATAGACGCTTAACAAAACTTCTTGTTTTATGCCTTGCCGTCAGAACCAAGAACGTTAACGATCTTATGAGCAACCATATCCTTAACAGCCTGGCGAGCCGGTTTCAGATACTGACGAGGATCGAAGTGATCCGGATGCTCAGCAAAGTACTTACGGATGTGTCCTGTCATAGCAAGACGGATATCGGAGTCGATGTTGATCTTACATACTGCAAGTTCAGCTGCCTTACGAAGCTGCTCTTCCGGAATACCCACTGCATCAGGCATATCGCCGCCATACTGGTTAACCATCTTAACGAACTCCTGCGGAACGGAAGAAGATCCGTGCAGAACGATCGGGAAGCCGGGCAGACGCTTAATGCACTCCTCTAATACATCGAAACGAAGCGGCGGCGGAACAAGAATACCGTCAGCATTTCTTGTACACTGAGCTGCCGTAAACTTATAAGCGCCATGGGAAGTACCGATCGCGATCGCAAGAGAGTCACATCCTGTTCTGGAAACGAACTCTTCTACTTCTTCCGGACGTGTGTAAGACTCTTTACCAGCCTCTACTACTACTTCGTCCTCAACGCCTGCCAGTGTTCCAAGCTCAGCCTCAACCACTACACCCTTGTCATGCGCATACTCTACAACCTGCTTGGTCAGCGCGATATTCTCTTCAAAAGACTTGGAGGATGCATCAATCATAACGGAAGTAAATCCACCGTCGATACAGGATTTGCAAAGCTCAAAGCTGTCACCATGATCCAGATGCAGAGCGATCGGAATCTGCGGGTTCTCCTGTACTGCCGCTTCTACCAGCTTAACCAGATAAGTATGGTTCGCATAAGCACGCGCTCCTTTGGAAACCTGTAGAATAACCGGGCTGTTCAGCTCACCTGCTGCCTCTGTGATACCCTGAACGATCTCCATGTTGTTAACATTGAATGCACCAACCGCATAACCGCCATTGTATGCCTTCTTAAACATTTCTTTTGTTGTTACTAATGGCATTGTTCTTACCACCTTTCTTAATATTTTGACCGGCACAGGACCGGGTGAAAACCACTGCCCTTATTATAACCCAAAGCCTGTTTATACGCAAATAGATTCTCCGGAAAATATGTCCAAAAAACGCGCGGTTTCTCCGTCAGATGTTACCGTATCCAATCCAATCTTTTTCTATACTCCATAGACAGTTTCTAAGTTGCGTATCACCTGCAATAGTTATCCCTGCCGTTCCTTTTTCCATGAAGAAACCGCCTTCCATCGGACAGACTGCTTTCCCTGTAAGCAACATCATTCGAGATACTGCTGCGGAACCCTGATCTGCAATGCCTGCCGTTCGTTGGTGATCACTGCCTTACAGTGTTCGCCGCCAAATTCTCCGTCCAACGACCAGGCAAGCGGTTTCTCGCTCTCCACGATCAGTTCCGAGGTCTTATAAGTATAGATATACTCTGACTTCACCCGTTTATCCACCAACGCCATGATGATATTATTCAGCTCCAGCGGATTGTTGGGTCTGCGGATCAGCATCACCTCAAACAGACCGTCGTCCAGCAGGATATCCTTCCCGGTAATCCCCCGGAATCCGCCCACGGAAAAGGAGTTCGTAACCATACCGTAGAGAAATTCCCCTTCGATCACCTGGCCGTTACAGGTAATCTTCAACGGACAGGCCCGCACGGACGGCAGTCTTTTCACGCCTTCCAACAGATAAGCGGCATGCCCCAGCACATTCTTCACGTCCTGTTTCGTCCCGTAAGACACATCCGTAAAAATGCCGAAAGCCGCCACGTAGATAAAGCTTTCCTCGTTGAACCGCCCGATATCACAGGCAAAATTCACACCGTTAACCACTACGTCCGCCGCCTTGCTCATATTCTTCGGAATCCTCAGGCTATTGGCAAAATCGTTGGTGCTGCCAGCCGGGATATAGCCCACCGGCAGTTTCTCCTCACTCTGCATCATCCCGTTTACCACTTCATCCAGTGTACCGTCCCCGCCGCAGCAGGCAACCATGTCGTAACTGCCCCGCCGTTCTTTCACCGCCTTGACCGCATCTCCTGTGGCCTGCGTCGGATAAGCCGTAACTTCATACCCTGCCTTCACGAAGATATCTATAATATCCAGCAGATTACTGCGGATCTGCGCCTTACCGGCTCTCGGATTGTATACAAAAAGCATTCTCTGACTCATAGGCCGCCTCCCTTGCTGTAGTCGTTTACTCTCCGTCTTTTCGTTATTTCTATCCGGCTCTCCGGATCCCTTACCTGCGAACCGGATACTATAAATATATCCTGTATCTATTATTTTAATAGAGTCATCTGCAAATTTCAATTAAGACAATGTTAAAAGATTGCACAAATTCTTTATAAACAATAAAGTATAAAAAAAGAGACTTCCCTCTCCAGAAATCTCTTTTACATTCTGCCTTATCTAAATGTCATGTGCGTAGTCCGGTCTTCCTAGTTACCGCTTAAGAATTTCTCGATCTCTACAACCGCGGTATCCTCGTCATTACCGTCCGCAACAACAGTTACTTCCTCTCCGCTGGCAAGCCCCAGGCTCATCATGCCCATGATACTCTTGGCGTTGACTTTGCGGTCTTCCGAGTTGATATACACCGTACTCTCAAACTGACTCGCCACCTGCACAAGCATCGCAACCGGTCTTGCTTCCAGTCCTTCCTCCAGCTTAATCTGGATCGACTTTTGAATCATACTTTTTCCCTCCTTTACAACCTGATTCTATCGGCAATCTCACTTAATTTACGCAGTCTGTGATTGACCCCCGATTTCCCTACAGGCGGCTCCAGATATCCTCCCAGCTCTTTCAGCGCGGCGTCCGGATACTCCAGCCGCACCTCAGCCATCTGCCGCAGATTGTCCGGCAGACTCCCAAAACCATACCTGTCTCTGATCAAGAGTATATCCTCGATCTGCTTCGATGCCGCCGTAACGGTCTTGGAAATATTCGCTGTCTCACAGTTCACCCGTCTGTTAACGGAGTTGCGCATTTCCTTGACAATCCTTAAATTCTCCAGATTCATCAGAGATACATGCGCTCCCATCACATTCAGAAGGTCTACAATCCCGGCACCTTCCTTCAAATAAACAACTTCATATTTCTTCCGCCTTATACTCTTGGCATCGATTTGAAATTCCCGTATGATATCCTTTAATTGTCCTGCCTGCTCCTTCGCACCGCAAACAAATTCCAGATGATAACTTTTCTCAGGATCACTCATGGAACCGATGCACAAAAATGCTCCTCTCAAAAATGCTCTGGCACAGCAGGAATTCTTGATCAGAAGAGAATTCACCGGTGTCTGCAGTACGATCCGGCCATTCTCCCTTTTATTCAGATGCAGAGCTTGTATCACCTTATCCTCCGTTCTGTCGTCAAACAGAATCCGTCCTCTGCCCTGTACCTCAACTTTATTTATATTAAATGTTTTTTCTAATAATGTAAAGCATTTTCTGATAACTGCTTCATTTTCTGTCTCAAGGCTTAAGTGAGACCCGTCCTCTGTCCCGCAGATCCCACCGCCAAAGTGCAGGATAGCCGCCAGCTCTGCCAGCTGGCAGTGCCTTGAAGAATCTATATGCACTGCAAGTTCTTCTTTCACGGTTCCGGAAAAAGACATTCCTTACACTCCCTGTTTGATATCTCTGTGATACAGCTTAACGCCGTAGTTCCCACGTTCCTTGATCCCTGTGTAAAGTTCGTTGGCCAGCGTCACGCTTCTGTGCTTGCCGCCCGTACAGCCGATCCCGATCACCAGCTGATGCTTTCCCTCTTTGATATAATTGGGAATCAGGAAATCCAACAGATCGATCAGTTTTCCCAGAAATGCCGAGGCCTCCGGAAAGTTCATCACATAGTCCTGTACTTCTTTATCATTACCAGTCTTATGCTTGAGTTCATCAATATAGAACGGATTCGGCAGAAATCTGACGTCAAACACAAGGTCTGCGTCCGCCGGGATCCCGTTCTTAAACCCAAATGACAAAACGCTGATCATCAGCGAATTATATTCTTCATTGCGTACAAAAATATGGTCGATCTCTTCTTTTAACTCCCGTGTCAGGAGATTGGAAGTATCGATCACATAGTCAGCCTTTTGCTTAATCTCTTTCAGGATATCCCGCTCTCTGTGTACGCCTTCCTCCACCCGCCCCTTCGGGGAAAGCGGATGCATCCTCCGCGACTCCTTATATCTCTTGAGCAGAACCTGATCACTCGCATCCATAAAAAGTATCTCAAAGAGATACCCGTTCTCCTTAAGCCTGTCCAGCGTGCGCTGCGCATCGCCAAAGGGCTGATCGACCCGCACATCCAGGCCCAGCGCGACCTTCGTGGTCTCGCTGCCCGGCATGGCGATCAGTTCCACAAATTTCTCGATCAGCGGCACCGGCAGGTTATCCACACAATAAAATCCCACATCTTCCAGCATCTTCATGGCGGTCCTCTTGCCGGAACCGCTCATGCCGGTCACTACCACAAATCTCATCCTGCTATCTCCCGTACCTGTTACATGCTAACCGCCGCATGTCCATATCCAATACCTTCTCCCAATTGTTCTCTTAGAAATCCCCCAGAAAAACCACTTCCGGCTCCAGCGTCACATGAAATCTCTCCTGCACACGCTCCTGCACTTCCTCGATCAGTTCCCGGATATCGGCCGCCGTTGCACTCCCGGTATTGACGATAAAGCCACAGTGCTTCTCCGATACCTGTGCCCCGCCGATCCTGTAACCCCGCATTCCGGCGTCCATAATCAGCTTGCCTGCATAATATCCTTCCGGACGTTTGAAAGTGCTGCCGGCGCTTGGATATTCCAGCGGCTGCTTACTCCTGCGAAGTCCCGCCAGTTCTTCCATCTTCGCGCCGATCTCCTCTCTGCGGCCCTCCGTAAGCCTGAGCGTTACTTCCAGCACAACGATCGGTCTGTTGCGGATCGCACTGCTGCGATATCCGAATTCCATCGTTTCGTTATCCAGCGTCAGAATCTCTCCCTCTTTGTCCATCCCACGGACGGACACGACAATCTGCTTCATCTCACCGCCATAGGCGCCCGCGTTCATTACCACGGCGCCGCCGATGCTGCCCGGAATGCCTGCCGCAAATTCCATACCGCTCAGATTCCGGTCCTTCGCCTTTGCCGCCACTGTTGAAAGCAATGCGCCGGCTCCGGCCCGGACGAGCGTTCCTTCTGTCCTAATCTCCTCCATGGGCCCGTCAAGTTTCAGTACGACACCCCGATATCCCTTGTCCCCTACAAGAAGGTTGCTTCCGTTTCCCAGAATAAAGTACTCTTCCTCGATCTGATGCAGGTAGCGGACCAACTTCGCCAGTTCCTCTTCCCGGTGGACCATAATAAGGCATTCCGCCTCTCCTCCCACCCGGAAAGTAGTGTGTCTGCTCATCGGTTCGTGAAATAAGATCCGCTCTTTTGGAATCACCGTTTTCATATAGTCATACATCGACGCGCTCAATATTCATCCCATCCATTTCTCGAATTTACTGCTGATTTATTTATATTCCGGCACAGCTGCGGATGTCACAGAACATTTTACGGTATCGGGAAACCATTCCTTATTTCCCGCCGTTTTATTCCAGTACCAGCTTCGCCGCCCCATAGATGCCCGCGTCGTTACCCAGTGTGGCAAGCACAAACTTCGTGTCTTTACAGCCATGGAATACCGTGCGTTCAAAAGGAGGACGGATATAGTCAAACAGTACCTCTCCGGCCTTGGAAACGCCGCCGCCGATCACGAACACTTCCGGATTAACAACACCTGCAATTATACCCAGACCCTTGCCCAGGTATTCCCCAAACTGCTTCGCCACTTCAATCGCCAGCTCGTCTCCGGCCTTGACCGCATCAAACACTGTCTTTGCGGATACTTCACCCTGCCGCAGCACACTGTCCTGATCACAGGCTTTCAGCTTCCTGTTCGCCAGTCTGGTAATGCCCGTAGCGGAAGCATATTCCTCCAGACAGCCGAAGTTACCGCAGCCACATTCCTCTGTCTCATTGTCCTCCACATGGATATGACCAATCTCACCGCCTGAACCGTTGCATCCGGTTACCACTTTGCCGTTGATGATGATACCGCCGCCCACACCGGTTCCCAGTGTGACTGCTACCAGATCCTTATGCCCCTGGCCGCCGCCTTTCCACATCTCGCCCAGCGCCGCCACGTTGGCGTCGTTACCGCCTTCTACCTGCATACCGCCGAGCAGCTCCGAAAGCTCCTTCTTCAGATTCATCTCGGACCAGCCCAGGTTAACTGCCTTATGAATGATCCCTCTGCCGTCAACCGGACCGGGCGCCCCGATCCCCACGCCTGCCACGTCGTCTTTCGCGATCGCCTTCTCTTCCATCTTAGCCTGCACGCTGGCCGCAACGTCTGGCAGAATATTAACCCCGCCGTTCTCCGTTCTGGTGGGAATCTCCCACTTATCCAGCAGATTGCCGCTGATATCAAACAGTCCCAGCTTCACGGTTGTTCCGCCTACGTCCACTCCAAATACATAATTTGCCATACCTTAGTCCCCCTTGTTTGTAGTTTATATGATGTATAGTTTATAAGAATCCTCTTTAATCCTGGTCTTCTTCCCTTCTGGCCGCCAGCGACTTCTGTACGCGCTTATACAGCTCCTGCGCCGCATTATAGCCCATCTTCTTCTGACGGTGGTTTACCGCCGCCGACTCACAGATGATGGCCAGATTCCGGCCGGGTCTGATAGGTATGTTGTGGCACACCACCTTGTTGCCCAGATACTCGGTGTACTCCTCCTCCAGACCGAGACGGTCATACTCCTTATCCTTATCCCAGTCCTCCAGACGGATGACCAGATCAATATTCTGCGTATCCCTGACACTGGAAGCACCAAACAGCGATTTCACGTCCACAATACCGATGCCGCGCAGCTCAATAAAATGCTTCGTGATATCCGGCGCGCTCCCCACCAGCGTATCTTCACTGACTCTTCGGATCTCCACCACGTCATCCGTGACAAGACGATGTCCCCTCTTGATCAGCTCCAGCGCCGCCTCGGATTTACCGATGCCGCTCTCACCCGTGATCAGTACGCCTTCGCCGTATACATCCACCAGAACGCCGTGCACGGAAATACAGGGCGCCAGCTTCACATTCAGCCAGCGGATCACTTCCGCCATACAGGCCGAGGTGGCTTTCTTGCTCATCAGGATCGGCACACCGTACTTCACCGCAATCTCCCGGAATAGCGGGTTCGGCTGTAACTCCCTGCAGAACAGGATGCCCGGAATGGGGTTGTTGAGCAGCTTCTCAAAGATCTCCCGCTGCCGCTCCTCTTCCATACAGTTCATATAAGAATATTCCACAAATCCCACGATCTGCAGTCTTGTCGTCTCAAAATGCTCGAAATACCCCGCGATCTGCAATGCCGGCCTGTTAATATCCGGCTGGATCACGCTGATCTTGGAAATATCAATCTCCGGCGTCAGATTCTCCCATTTAAATTTCTCGATAACCTTCGTCAAACTGATGCTCGCCATAACCCTTCTCCTTACCTCCCGTATCCTGTCTTACCGCTTTCCTTATCGTTTCCTGCACGGACGGCTCATATACGCCGAACAGGAATGTTTTGCCAGCGATGCGGCTCCTGTTCTATTTTAGCATACAAAAATGAGGTTCGCAATTCATCTGATGAAACTACACCTTCTCAAACGTAATCAGAATGACGATTCACACCCTGTCCTCATGGCTCTCCGGCATCCGTCCGGAAAAACTCATAGATCTGCCTTGCAATATGCTCCGGTATCTCCGGCACTTCGCACAGCTGTTCCACCGAAGCGTCTCTGACCTCGCCGATGGAACCGAAATGCCGCATCAACGCCTTGCGCCTTGCCGGTCCTACACCGGGAATCTCGTCTAACACGGACTTCACCTGCGCCTTGGAGCGCAGTGACCGATGATACTCGATGGCAAAGCGGTGCGCCTCGTCCTGGATCCGGGTAATCAGCTTAAACCCTTCCGAACGGGTGTCGATGGGAATCTCCACATTGCGGTAATACAGCCCTCTCGTGCGATGGTTATCATCCTTTACCATGCCGCAGACAGGAATGTCCAAATGCAGCTCCTCCAGCACCTGCAGCGCAATATTCACCTGTCCTCTGCCGCCGTCCATCAGCAGAAGATCCGGGAATTTCGTAAAGCTGCCCAGCTCATGGCCGATCTCCTTCCTGTCCAACTCTTCCTTCTCCTCCATACCGTGCAGGAAACGCCTGGTCAGCACTTCCTTCATGCAGGCATAATCATCCGGCCCGGACACCGACTGGATACGGAATTTGCGGTAATCGCTGCGCTTGGCCTTTCCTTTTTCAAAGACCACCATGGAACCCACGTTGGCAAAACCGCTGATATTGGAAATATCAAAGGCCTCCATACGGCTCACCTGCTCCAATTCCAGCAGCGCCGCGATCTCCTTCACCGCGCCGATAGTCCGTCCTTCCTCCCGCTTGATTCGCTCTTTATCCTGACTGAGTACCAGATGTGCGTTCTGGGCCGCCAGCTCCACCAGCTTCTCCTTGGCTCCCTTCTTCGGCACGCGCAGATAGACCCGGCTGCCTTTGCGGCTGCTGAGCCACTTTTCCAGGATCTCTATATCCGCAATCTCCTCCTGCAGCATCAGTTCCCGTGGAATAAACGGCGTACCTGCGTAAAACTGCTTCACAAAGTCAAGCAGGATCTGCGCCGTGTCGTACCCTTCCACATGGGTCATATAGAAGTGCTCCCGGCCGATCAGCTTGCCGTCCCGCACGAAAAAGACCTGCACCACGGCATCCGTCTCGTCTTTGGCCAATGCCAGAATATCCTTATCCTCCCCGTTGCTGTCTGTGATCTTCTGCTTCTGCGCCACACTTTTCACACTGTTATAAAGATCTCTGTACCGGATAGCCTCCTCAAATTCCAGGTTCTCGGACGCCTGCGCCATTTTTTCTTCCAGATCCTTCAGCAGCGGCTTATAATTGCCGTTCAGGAAATCCAACGCCTGCTCCACGCGCTCCCGGTACTCCTCCTTGCTGATATATCCCTGACAGGGCGCAAGACACTGCTTGATATGGTAATTCAGGCAGGGCCGTTCCAGACCGATATCCCGCGGCAGTCTCCGATTGCAGGTCTTTAACTGATAAAGCTTGTTCATCAGGTCGATCGTATCCTTCACCGCCGCCGCGCCGGTATAGGGCCCGAAGTACTTCGAGCGATCCTTCTTCATCTCTCTGGAAAAAAGAATCCTTGGATATTCTTCCCCCATAGTCACCTTGATATAAGGATATGTCTTATCATCCTTGAGCATCGTGTTGTATTTCGGGCTGTACTCCTTGATCAGGTTGTTCTCCAGAACCAGCGCCTCCAGCTCGGAATCGGTCACGATATATTCAAAACGGGTAATCTGCTCCACCATCCTGTCGATCTGCGGACCCCTTCCCACGATCTTGCGGAAATAGGAGCGCACACGGCTGTGCAGATTGACCGCCTTACCTACATAGATAATAGTATCCCCCGCATCATGCATCAGGTAGACACCGGGAGCATTCGGGAGTTTCTTAAGTTCTTCTTCAAAGTTAAACATGATATGATTTCCTATCTTAATCTTATTACCGGACGAACCGACACCGACCGTAGTTCTTATGCTTTCCCGCCGCCGCTCATTCCTGAAAAGATAAGGCAAAGTCAGCTGCTGATATGACTTTGCCCATCCTTATTTCACCTGCTCTTCGATACCCTCTGCACCGTAACGATGCAAGCCGGTCTCAACTGCTGCCTGTTCTCAGCGTTTATGGTCGTCCCGCGGCTCAGGCGCCTGAGAAAAGACGCCCCGGTTCTCCGGGCGCGGCTGACAGGGCGGTGTCCACGGCTGTTCCGGTTCCTGCCCGGGTTCTGCTGTCTTCTGCATATCCTCCGGCTGCTCCTGCCGTTCGTCGTTCGGATTCGATACCGGATGCTTTGCACTCTCTTCCTGCAGATCCTGCGGCTTTGGCACCGCCACAGGTTCCTTACCGGCTGCGGCTCCCTCGCTTTCTTTCTCTTCCGGCTCCGGAATTCCTTTCTCCGCGCGGAAGATCTTCATGAATTCCTTACCGGTGATGGTCTCCTTCTCGATCAGATGCGCCGCCAGCTTATCCATGATCTCACGGTTTTCCTTCAGCAGCTTTTTCGCCTGCTTGTAACTGTCACGCAGCATCTTCATCACTTCCGTGTCAATATCCGCCGCCGTCACGTCGGAACAGGTCAGGGAAGCCCTGCCGTCCAAATACTGACTCTCCACCGTAGCCAGTCCCATCAGGCCGAATTTCTTGCTCATACCAAAACGGGTGATCATATTGCGGGCGATGCTCGTCGCCTGCTCGATATCGTTCGCCGCGCCCGTGGTGACGGTGTCAAAGACGATCTCCTCTGCCGCCCGGCCGCCAAGCAGCCCTACCAGACGGTCGCGCAGTTCCGCTTCCGTATTCAGGTACTTCTCTTCCTCCGGCACATGCATAACATAACCCAGCGCTCCCATAGTCCTGGGCACAATTGTGATCTTCTGCACCGGTTCCGCATTCTTCTGCAAGGCGCTGACAAGCGCATGACCAACCTCATGATAGGATACGATCTTACGCTCCTCCTTGCTCATGATACGGTCCTTCTTCTCTTTTCCTACAAGCACCTGCTCCACCGCATCGAACAGATCCTTCTGATTGACATACTCTCTGCCCGTCTTAACGGCATTGATGGCCGCCTCGTTGATCATGTTCGCCAGATCGGAACCTACCGCACCGGAAGTCGCCAGCGCGATCTCATTCAGGTCTACGGTCTCATCCATCCGCACATCCTTGGCGTGTACTTTCAGGATCTCCACACGGCCTTTCAGATCCGGCTTATCCACGATGATCCTGCGGTCAAAACGTCCCGGCCGCAGAAGCGCCTTATCCAGGATCTCCGGCCTGTTGGTAGCCGCCAGAATGATAATCCCCTTCTTGCCGTCGAAGCCGTCCATCTCGGACAGGAGCTGATTCAGCGTCTGCTCCCGCTCCTCATTGCCGCCGCCGTACTTGGAATCCCTGCTGCGGCCAATGGCATCGATCTCGTCGATAAACACGATACAGGGAGCATTCTTCTCCGCTTCTTTAAACAGGTCACGCACACGAGAGGCGCCCACACCTACATACAATTCTATAAAATCCGAACCGGACAGGGAGAAAAAGGGCACATGCGCCTCTCCCGCCACCGCCTTGGCAAGCAGCGTCTTACCGGTACCGGGCGGTCCCACCAAAAGCGCACCCTTCGGCAGCCTGGCCCCGATCTTGGAATATTTGCCAGGATTATGAAGAAAATCCACTACTTCCACAAGGGATTCCTTGGCTTCGTCCTCGCCGGCCACATCTTTAAACGTGATTCCGGTCTCCTTCTGTACATAAGCCTTGGCCGTGCTCTTACCCACTCCCATGGGACCGCCCTTGCCACCCATACGCCGGAACAACAGGCTCATCAATCCCCACATCAGCAAAATCGGAAGCACATAGTAAAGCAGCACCGTCATAATGATACTTGAACTGTCGGAAGTCGGTTTCTTGATCTCGATATTCTTCTCCAGCAGACGCTTCGTCAACGTATCATCGTCTTCCATCTTGCCCGTATAATAGGTCATAGTCCCCAAACCGTAACCGTAGACAAAAGGTGATTTGTTCTCCGCCTCTTTCGGATAGATGACTACCCTGTCGGATTCTACCGTAACGCTCTCGATCTGCTCCTTGGCGATCATATCAATGAAAGCATTGTAGGAAATCTCCTGGTTCGTGGCTCCGGTCATCATCTTCATGAACATGCTGATGCATAACAGAGTGACAATCGCCGCCACCGCCAACATGATCAGGCTCTGTTTACGCGGATCGTTACCACTGCCGCCCGAACCTCCCGACCCGCCGGGGCCGCCCGGTCCACCGGAACCTCCGTTACCTCCCGGGCCTCCCGGCCCGCCTTCATATTGATTTAAATTATCATCCATGAGGAATCCTCACTTTCTGTTTTCTCTACTATAAATTTTGTCTCTCTATAAAATATAAGATACACGCAATCATAAATCAATAAGAGAATTATGAATTTGCGGACACAACTATTAAAGAATTATAAAATTTATTTACAAATTTAGCAAGATTCGTCGATGTTTTTTCTCTTTATGATACACAATATGTTTTACATTGCTATTGTTCCCGGAATCAAGTATAATGGTAACAGTTCAGTAGATTTAACCGTTCCTTCCATTGTATAATGTCTTTATATTGTTTTTTCACATGATGCGGGGAACCACTTACAGATTTACAGAAAGGCATGGACAAAAGAATGGCAGTGAAATATGTATTCGTAACAGGCGGTGTTGTCTCCGGCCTCGGCAAGGGCATCACGGCTGCTTCTTTAGGAAGATTATTAAAGGCGCGGGGCTATAAAGTCACGATGCAGAAATTTGATCCCTATATCAATATCGATCCGGGCACGATGAATCCCATTCAGCACGGCGAAGTGTTCGTCACGGAAGACGGCACGGAGACTGACCTGGATCTTGGGCATTATGAGCGTTTCATTGACGAGAATCTGGGTAAGAACTCCAATGTGACTACCGGTAAGGTTTACTGGTCCGTTCTGCAGAAAGAGCGGCGCGGTGATTACGGCGGCGGCACGGTACAGGTAATCCCGCATATCACGAATGAGATCAAGAGCCGTTTCTACCGCAATTTTACCGACGAGGATACCAGAATCGCCATTATCGAAGTGGGCGGCACGGTAGGCGACATCGAGAGTCAGCCTTTCCTGGAATCCATTCGTCAGTTCCAGCATGAAGTTGGCCGGGACAATGCGATCCTCATCCACGTGACGCTGATCCCTTATCTGAGCGCTTCCCAGGAGATGAAGACCAAGCCCACGCAGGCCAGTGTTAAGGAGCTCCAGGGCATGGGAATCCAGCCGGACATCATCGTCTGCCGCAGCGAACACCCTTTGGATCAGGGATTGCGGGACAAGATAGCTCTGTTCTGCAACGTGCCCAGCAACCGGGTACTGCAGAATCTGGATGTGGAGCATTTATACGAGGCGCCTCTGGCCATGGAAAAGGAACATCTGGCCCAGGTAGCGTGTGAATGCCTGAAACTGGACTGCCCGGAACCGGATCTGACAGACTGGACCGCCATGGTTGAATCCCTCAGAACGCCTACCGGTGAAGTGACTGTTGCTCTGGTCGGAAAGTACACCCAGCTACATGATGCCTATATCAGCGTGGTTGAGGCCTTGAAGCACGGCGGTATCTCCAATCATTGTGTGGTAACGATCCGCTGGGTAGATTCCGAGACGGTGACGGCGGACAATGTAGAAGAACTGCTGGCAGGCGTGAACGGCGTGCTGGTGCCCGGCGGCTTCGGTGACAGAGGCATCGACGGCAAGATTCATGCGATCACCTACGCGAGAGTCCATAAGATTCCCTTCCTTGGTCTCTGCCTCGGTATGCAGCTGGCAATCGTGGAATTTGCAAGAAACGTGCTTGCCTACAATGACGCACACAGCATAGAGTTGAATCCGTCCACCACCCATCCGGTTATCGCCCTGATGCCGGATCAGAACGGTATTGAAGACATTGGCGGCACTTTACGCCTTGGCTCTTATCCCTGTGTGTTGGACAAGACTTCCCGCGCTTTTGCGCTGTACGGAGAAGAGACGATCCATGAACGGCACAGACACCGTTATGAAGTCAACAACGACTACCGCGCCGTACTCACGGAGAAGGGCATGAAGCTGTCAGGCCTGTCCCCGGACGGCCGTATCGTAGAGATGTGCGAACTGCCGGAGCACCCCTTCTTTATCGCTACCCAGGCGCACCCGGAGCTGAAATCCAGACCAAACAGGCCGCATCCGCTATTCAAGGGATTTGTGGAAGCTGCTTTGAAGAATCAAAACGGCCAGGACTGACCTGCCGACTAAATACAAACCCTGTAAAAGTTACCGCAAAAAGAGCTGCTGCAAATATCAATTCCGTATTTTGCAGCAGCTTTTTTGAAACCGCATCTCACAATAACTCCCGCCCGCTTCTCCGTTGCCGAAGGTGATCTTCCCACCATGCGCCTGTACGCTCTTGCAGACGATTCCCAAACCGCGTATATTCTGCACCGGCTGCTTTCTCCGTCTGCCATTCAACCGGCAAAGCATCTCCTCGGAGTAGCCTATCCCGTTGTCTGAGAACACAATGCGGCAGAACCGCTTCTCTTCCTGCAGGCTGATCCTGACTGTCGCAGCGCCTGCCTGCTCACTGTGACGCAGGCTGTTATGAAACAGATTGCGCAGCGCCCGGACAAGGAGTTTCCGATCCGCAAAAAGGACTGTCTCTTCCGCCTGTCTGTCGATATCCATCTCGATTTCCAGCGTACCTTCCTCGGCATCGTCCAGAAAGCCCGCGGCCACTTCCCGCAGCATCGCTGCCGGATGAAACCGTTCCTTTCGTAACGCCTGCATTGAGGATTCCAGCTCGGAAGTCAGGTTCAGATCCTCAATCAGTTCTTTCATCACCAGGCACTGATGCCTGATCACAGCCGCCTGCTGCCGCTCTTCCTCTGACAACAGACTACCGTCCACAAGCGTATCCGCATACCCCAGCGCCACAGCCAACGGTGTCCGGATATCATGAGAAATACCGGCAATCCATTCTATCCTTGCAGCTTCCCTGCTTTTTGACCATCGTCTTGTAAAAATCACCGCCAGTACAAGAATCCACAGAAAATCAAACAACAACAGCCAATACCAGATATGTTCACAATATTCTATCCAGGATATCGGAAAGCTTACGTTATATTTCCACATTGAAAGTTTCGGAGTACCGACCACCACAATCCGGTCGTCATACACTCTCAGATACACCGGATAGTCTTTCAGATACCACCTGCTCATACGGGCAATGTCAGACATACTATAGGAGTCCTTGAGCTCTGCCGGTTTCGCATAGGACCAGATCACCTTTCCCTCTCCGTCCAGAAGCATGGCCCACTGCCCTTTTTCCTCCAACTGCCACTGCATTCTATCACTCAGCACATAGCCCTGTTCATTCTGTGTCAGCTCCTCCATCACTTCCTCACCGGTGATATATGCCGGCCTGTACTGTTGATAATGCAGTGCAATGATGAAGAAAATAATTAAGTTTGCAGTAAGCGTCATCCATGCGATCATTGCGAATGTAAAAACGCTGTAGGAAAGGATGCGGAGCTTGATCGGATGCGCTTTTGAAACAGATTTTTTCACCGTTTGTCTCCCTTCTCTAAGTGATACGGACAGCAGCTCTTTTCAGACCAGCTTATAGCCCAGCCCGCGCACGGTCAGCAGATGTCTCGGATGAGAAGCATCCTGTTCTATCTTCTCCCGCAGCCGCCTGATATGCACGATCAGCGTATTCTCATACCCGTAATTACCGTCCTTCCATACGGCTTCACACAGGGCGTCGATCGTCACGATCTGTCCCCTGTTGGCTGCCAGCTTCTCCAGGATCGCATACTCCTTGGCAGTCAGCGTTACTTCCGCCGGCGGCTGTATCTCTTCGGTTTCTGTCCGCACATTCTGTCTGCTGACCACGCCGCTGCGCAGATCAATCCGGCAGTCTCCAAGCGCAATCACTCTTTGATCCTCCGCTCCATCCCTTACCCGGTAAACCCGTTTCAGCACTGCCAGGATCCGCAGGATCAGCTCCCGCGGCAGAAAAGGCTTCGTCACATAATCATCCGCGCCAAGCCCCAGACCTACCAGCCTGTTCTCGTCCTCATCCCTGGCGGATAAGAAGATGACCGGCACCTCCGACTTCTCGTGCAGCTTTCTCAATAGCGAGAATCCGTCACCGTCCGGCAGCATTACATCCATCAGGATCAGATGCGGATGTTCCCGCTCAAATACCGTTCTTGCTTCCTGACAGCTGCCGGCGGTCACCACCTGCACAAACCCTTCTTTCTTAAGAAAACCGGCTACCATTCTTCGCAGCTCCGGTTCATCATCAACGATCATGATCCTGTATTCATACAAATTCATAATTTGATCCCATTTCCACTGCTTTCTGTCTCATTTACCCGGACGGCGCATCGACGCGCTTTACGCCTCCCTGTCGTCCTCAGTATACTCTCTTTTCCTTATCTTAGAAACAGCGGCCGCCAAATCTTAATGTAAATGTAAGGTAGTCTTCATCCATAAGTAATCCGCTCCGCTTATGCTTATTTTACGATATAGGAAATCCCCTATAGACGCTTATACGCAGAAAGGAGTTCTATGAAAACACAAAATCTTATTGAAACGAATCATCTCACCAAGCAATTCGGCAAAATCCGCTGCGTTGATTCTCTGCACTTGCAGGTGCCTCAGGGCGCTATCTACGGCTTCCTGGGTCCGAACGGTGCCGGCAAATCCACTACCTTAAAGATGATCCTTGGACTGACCCGGCCGACCGACGGCTCGATCACGCTTTTCGGCACACCCGTCAACGGTCAGAATCGTATTCGGCTTTTGTCCCAGACAGGCTCTTTAATCGAGTCACCCAGCTACTACGGCCATCTGACCGGCGAGGAGAACCTGCATATCCTGCAGACACTTAAAGGCTGTGCAAAAGCAGACATTGACAAAGTATTACGAATCGTCCGTTTGGAAGAAGCCCGCAAAAAGAAAGTCAGTCATTATTCTCTCGGCATGAAGCAGCGTCTCGGGCTGGCTTCGGCGCTGCTCGGTTTTCCCAGGCTGCTGATCCTGGATGAGCCTACCAACGGGCTGGATCCTTCCGGCATTCAGGAGATGCGTGAACTGATCTGCTCGCTCCCCTCCGAGTATGGCATTACCGTAGTGGTCTCCTCCCATCTGCTTGGCGAAATCGATCAGATGGCCGACCATGTGGGCATTATCCGCAAAGGACAGCTGGTTTTCCAGGATACGTTAGAGACACTGCACGCCCACGCCAGACAACAGATCGCTCTGCGCACCGGACGTCCCGCCGATACGCTGTCACTGCTGCGCCGTAACGGGCTGGAAGCGGCAAAAGATGAAGACTATCTGTTGATTCCCATGATTGACGACGAGCGGACTGCCGCCCTCTGCCGCCAGCTTTGTGAACAGAATATTCCGTTGTACCGCATTGAAAAAAGAGAAAAGAGTCTGGAGGACATCTTCCTGTCACTGACCGGAAAGGAGACGAGTCTATGAGAACACTGCTGTTAGAATTTTATAAGATCAAAAGAAGAAAAATCGGCCTGACGATTACAGCCTTTCTGGCCGTACAGTTTCTATGGGGACTATGGGCGTTTCATGATCCCACGCCGGCAGAGCAGGCCAAAGGTTTCCTGTCCCTGCTTTATTCTATCCCCATCCTTGATGCCGTTATGGTTCCGCCCATTATGGCGATACTGGCTTCCCGCCTTGCCGACATCGAACACAAAGGCTGTACGTACAAACAGCTGGAAACTCTGCGAACACCCGGCAGCCTATATCATGCCAAGGCCTGCTGTGGTCTGCTTATCATCATTGTCATGTTTGCCGTGCAGTACACCCTTTTTATTCTCCTCGGGTACGCAATCGGTTATCAGGACAGCCCGGATGCCGCACACTATCTGCTCTCCTATGGGTTGAAGCTTGCCAGCAACAGCGCCCTCTTCCTGATGCAGCTGGCGCTCTCCATGCTGTTTGCCAACCAGATGATCCCTCTGGTAGTGGGCCTGTGCGGTTCCCTGTTTGGCCTGCTGCTGATGTTCGTCAAGATGTACTCTTTTCTCCCCTGGGGAGGCAATCTCAACTCTGCCCTGGTCATGATCGAGTGGAACGCCGACACCCGGCAGGCGTCTTATTTTTACCGTGAATATTCCCCGGTGGAACTGGCCGCTGTCGGTATGATCTTTGTGTGGCTCGTGCTCTTCTATGTGGGAGGGCGGCTGCTGTTCAACCGCCGGGAGAATTAATCATCATATCCATCAATCCTGATTATACGAAAGAAGACTAAAGATTGAAAATTAAAATTTTCAATTTTTCAATCGCGAGATTTGTGTCTGCGCGTTGCTTGCCACAAACTCGTTTATACACAAAAAGCAGCGCAGAAACGGAGAAACCTATGCATTCATTTTTCATGAGAACAATCAAAGCCGAACGTCTGAAATTAAAACGAAGCCCTATATGGCTGGCATTCTTTATCCTGCCCCTCCTGTCCGCCTTCTTCGGCACAGGCAACTATGTTATGAACCAGGGTGTTCTGAACAGCGAGTGGTTCAGCCTCTGGTCCCAGCACTCCCTGTTTCTTTGCTTTTTCTTCATGCCCGCGCTGATCGGCACTGTCTGTTCCTACCTCTGGCGTCTGGAACACCTGCGCACCAACTGGAACAACTTCCTCACTGCACCGGTGCCGCTGCTCTGTCTCTATCTGGGGAAGCTCTTCCAGGCCGCAAAGGTCGTTATGCTGGGGAATACCTGGATCTTCTTCCTGTACTTTCTGTGTGGGAAGTTATGCCGTCTGGAGATGCATTTCCCGCCACAGGCTCTGGAATGGTTCCTCTGCGGTATCCTGGGCAGCATCGTGATCTGCTGTGTGCAGCTCGCCATCTCGATGGTAGTTCGTTCCTTTGCGGTCCCCATCGGTATCGGGCTGGCAGGCGGCATAGGCGGTATGCTCATAGTCAACAAAGGCGCCGGCCTTTTCTATCCTTACTCACTGTACAGTATCGGTATGCGCGCCAACAATCCACAGATGGAGATCGATCTGAGGGTCTTTGTGGTTTCCTGCATTTGTTATATAGTGCTGTTTTGCGGGTTGTCCGTAGCCGGCCTCAGACGGCATGAACAGTGACAATCTATGCCGCAAAAGGACACCTGCTGTATCGCATTTTGTTATTTCTGCCGATCCAGCAGGTCCCGAAGCGCCTCATCGCCAATGCTCACCCAGGCATCTTCCTCCTCGGCATTCAGGCCCAGATATTCCCGGAGCGTCACCGGTTCGTCACTGAATCCCCACTCCTGGCTGTAGTCGTCAATCTCCTCGAAGGAAACCTCTCCCGCCAGATATTTCTCCTTAAATTTCTTTTCCATAAATCACTCTTACCCTTCCCTCAAGCCGTGCAAAACCAGTCCTAACACAATCCGTCTGCCTTTGCCTTCTTCGCTATCATCTCGTAGGTCGGCACCGGCACACCGTACCGCTGTCCCATCCGCACCACTTCATAGATCAGGCCGTCAATCTCCGAATGCCTGCCCGCATAGACGTCTCTCTGCATGGAAGTACTGGCTTCCGGGTTTAATGTATCGAGAATCCGCAGGTTCGTCGCCACAATATCCACCAGAAACGGCACCTCCATAGCCACAGCCAGCGCGTCAATCTCCTTCATCAGTTTCACGAAGGTGTCCCGTGGATCTCCGGTCTTCTGCACTTCTCCGGCCGACACATGATAATACAGCCCACAGGCCGCCATTGGCGACACATAGGCGAACTTCTGCAGCGCATCCCGCCTGATATGGTCGGAGAGCACACCGTCAATACCGCTTTCCTTCAGATCCTGCGCCACCGTAAACAACTCCGGCCTGAGTTCCTCCGGCTTCCTCACCCCATAGACAATACGGAAGATATCGCCCCGCAGCAGAATCGTTCCCGGTTCCCTGATCTCCCCTGCAATATAGATACAACCGTCCGTCACCAACAAGTCAGGCAGCTGTTCCTGCATCCGGCCGCCTGTCCCGTAGATATTCAGGATCGGAATCACGATTGTGTCCGGCCCCGCGACTTTTCTGATAAAGGGAATGGTGTCTTCCAGCGAATATCCTTTCACGCAGACAAAAATAATATCCGGCTGCTCTTCATAATGTTCCATGTCCACTGCCTTGATCGGCTGTACCGTATAGTTTCCCTTGGTCGTCGTTTCCATACGCAGTCCATGTTTCTGCATCTGCTCAAGATGCGCCCCGCGCGCGATCAGTGTTACGTCCTTGCCCGCCTCCGTCATATACGCGCCGATACTGCCGCCCGTGCCGCCTGCCCCGATGACCAGATATTTTAAATGCTTCATTTACTCTTTTCTCCTGTTCCTGCTAAAGTCCTGTTGGTACTGCTTATTATATTTCTTATCTATCCTGTTCCACTCTTTTATCCTAGCATACGGTCAGGAGGATTTCAAGGAAGCAATCGAACGGACAACATTACAGGGCGCAAAGTGGTATACCCAGTGATACCGGAAGTCAAAAGCGCAAGATGTGTCATTGTAATCCAGTCGGTTGTGTGCTACAATTTCAGAGTTGTTGATAGTCGTAAATCAGAATTGACAGGGGTAAAGACAGAGTGAATACGCCTACATTGGAAACAGAGCGTTTAATTTTAAGGAAATTTACAGAAAGAGATATTGAAGCACTTTTCCTCATTCTAAAGGATAAAGAAGTCAACGAGTTTTTGCCTTGGTTTCCAACGAAAAACTTGGAAGAAGCAAAGAAATTCTATGAGGAAAGATTTATTTCAAAATATATGCAGCCACAGGGTTATGCGTATGCTATATGCCTTAAAACAGATAATTTTCCCATAGGTTATATCAAGGTTGATCTGGAAGACCACCATGATTTTGGATATGGACTCCGCAAGGAATTTTGGCATAGGGGGATTACCACAGAAGCGGGTAAAGCTGTTGTGGAACAAGTGAAAACAGATAAATTGCCATATATTACTGCCACACATGACAGAAATAACCCAAGAAGCGGAAATGTAATGAAAAATGTTGGCATGACATATTGCTATTCGTATGAGGAACAATGGCAGCCGAAAAACTTTCCCGTTATATTCAGAATGTATCAGCTCAATTTTAATGATAATCAAGATTTTGTATATAAAAAGTATTGGGATATGTACAATAATCATTTTATTGAAAAGTTTTAGTCGTTACAGGCAAACAGCGGTAAACCTATCACAGATTTACCGCTGTTTTATTTCCCAAAAGCAGTTGTAGTATTTGGCAAACCGTATGGAATATCCTGTAAACCAGTTGAAAGTTTGTGAAAAAACATTTACTACAGGCGCACCCTCTACCGCTTAGCGGATTCCTCATCCAAATATACCATCGACCCCGTAGCTCCCCGCTGCCCCTGATATTTGCCGCGGTAAGGGTGCAGCGCTGCCTGATCCATCTGCGCAAATACCAGCTGCCCTATCCTGCGGCCGGCCTGTAACTCGATGGCACAGCGGTTCGCATTAAACAATTCCAACGTAATCTCCCCGGAAAACCCCGGATCGACCCAGCCGGCATTTTGAATAAATAATCCCATACGGCCAAGAGAACTGCGCCCCTCCACAAACGCCGTCAGGTTATCGGGCAGGCTGATATATTCCATTGTCGTTGCCAAAACAAACTGTCCTGGCAGGAGCAGATATTTATCCGCATGGATTTCCTTATATATCATTTTCTGTGAGAGTGTAAGGATTGCCGTGGAAGAATCTTCTACAACGCTGAAAGTGTCCCCGAGCCTTATGTCTACACTGGCCGGCTGGATCTGATTCTCTTGAAGCGGCGCTATGGAAAGCGTGCCTTCCCGCAGCAATGACAGAATTGTTTTATCGGATAAGATCAATGGTTCAGCCCCTCCCTTTTATTATGAAATGCCAGTGCTATTCTGGAAAGCCCTTTTCCGGCCTCCTCACCGACAATATGGAGTCTGATCAGCAGCATCCCGACCGCGATCATCAGAAACATAGATAAAATTTGTTCAACGATCATGACCGAAAGTTCCATGATTGCCTCCTCATCAAAAGTTCCATTTTATATGCATAAATGATAGCACGCTTTGCCTTATACTGCAATAAATCATGCAGTTCCTGAGCAGCTTCTTACTGCTCTCCCGCAAACTTTTACACTTTCTTATCCCCTCCCCCTCTTGACATTTCCCGCAGATGGATACATAATTGCAAAGGTCAATCTGTTTCACCTTTTTAATAAGAAGAAACAGAATAAAAAATGCTGATTGATACGAATCCTACAAAGGAGCTGTGAATATGTACCTTGTATTTTTTCTGATATGGATCATTTTTAACGGGCAGTTTACCCTGGAGATCGCCGCCTTTGGCGTTGTGGTATCCGGACTGATCTACTGGTTTATCTGCCGGTTTCTCGGCTACAGGCCAGGTGATGATATCCGGCTTTGCAAGAGATTCTTTCTGCTGATTCACTATATATTCGTTCTGGTAACAGAAATCCTGAAAGCAAATATGACGGTCTTTAAGATGATCTACTCTTCCAGATATGAGCTTGAACCGGTCGTCATCCATTTTAAGACGAAACTCACATCGACCTTCGCCAGAGTACTGCTGGCCAATTCTATCACCCTGACCCCGGGCACCATCACCGTCAGCCTTAAGGATGACGAATATACCGTTCATTGTCTGGACAAGGATCTGGCAGTCGGCATAGATTCGTCTATATTTGTAGAACTACTGGAAAGAATAGAGAATGTGCATTAGTTCTTTTGTACGCGTTCTCAGCGCAAAGCGCTTCATAACGGAGGTAAAAATGCTATACCATAATCTTTACATTACAATACTGGTCATCCTGGCCGTCATGCTTTTTCCCTGCCTGATTCGTGCCGTCAAAGGGCCGCGCATCGCTGACCGTCTTGTATCGGTCAATATGATGGGCACCATGGTCATGGTGATGATCGCCATTCTGGCGCTGATGTTGGATGAGGGATATCTGGTGGATATCTGCCTGATCTACGCCATGATCAGTTTCCTGTCCGTGGTGGTCCTGTCCAAAGTGTACATCGGAATCTATGAGGAAAAGCGGCATAAAGCGGAGCATCCGGAGGAAGATGCAGAAACGGAAGGAGGTATGTCCGATGGGAGTTTTTGAGTGGCTGCGTCTGATTGCCGGGAGTGTGTTCCTGCTGATCGGACTGGTGATCTTTTTTACGGAAATCTTCGGCGTGTTTCATTTCCGGTATGTACTGAACAGAATGCACGCCACGGCCATGGGCGACACGCTTGGCATCAGCTCCTGTATGATCGGGCTGATGATCTTCTCCGGGTGGAATTACACCACCCTGAAACTACTGCTGATCGTCGTATTCCTGTGGCTGGCTTCCCCGGTATCTTCTCACGTGCTGGCCAGGCTGGAAGTGGCTACCAATGACAATCTGGAAGCGCACTGCACCGTCTATCCGGAATTGAAAACTTTAGAAAACGAACTGGCTGCTGCAAAATTGGAAGGATCTGCAACACAACAGAACTATCCTGCATCGGAAGGATCTGCCACACAACAGAACCATCCTGCATCGGAAGGATCTGCCACACAGCAGAGTCATTTTGCAGATGATGTAATTTCAACAGGAGGCGATACGAAATGACCATTTTTCAATCTATACTGCTGGGCTTTCTGGTGGTGTGCGCAATCTCCGTGAGTTTTTCGCGTAACCTCTTAAATTCCATTCTGATCTATATGTCCTACAGCCTGATCATGTCCATACTCTGGGTCTGTCTGGAATCTCCCGACCTGGCCATTACAGAGGCGGCGGTAGGTGCGGGTGTGACCAGTATCCTTTTCTTTGCTACGCTTAAGAAGATTCAGGCGATCCGTATCGAGAGCGAGAAGGCGGAAACCACCGCGGCAAAAAACAACGATGCGGCGGCGCAGGGAAGGCAGGAAAACGAAGCAAAGGACAGAAAGGCGGAACCGGCACATGAGTAGGCGAAAACCAAACGAAGAATATGACAAGACAATGGCCGGACGCTTTTTCGGGTGGCTCTCCGGCAGTAAGGATCCTTATCTGGGTCAGGTGGAGATGCAGGCCCAAGAGGAAAAGGTGCTTCCCAGCGAGACGATCATCGAACGGATGCGGGAAGCGCAGATGCGTCGTGACAAAGTATATGATCCCGAGGCCAACACGCTGGCCCGGCTTTTCCATAAGATTTATACTGCCAGCGCCGTTTTTTTCTGTATTGCACTGGTGGGCGTCCTGCTGGTGACGGTATCGTACCTGCCGCCCAGCGGCAACCCAGATAACCCGGTCAACAACGTGGTATCCGAGCGTTACATCGAGGACGGACTGCAGGAGACGGGCGCGCTCAACATCGTGTCCGGCATGATCCTCACCTACCGGGCTTTTGATACCTTCGGCGAGACCAACGTGCTCTTTATCGCCACCTGCTGTGTGATGATCCTGTTGATGGTAGACGACGCGATCCTTAAGAAGCAGGAGGCCATGAGCGACCGCCGTTTCGAGCCAAAAAACGACGCGATCCTGCAGGGCACCGCTCTGGTGCTCACGCCGATCATCTTTATTTTCGGTATTTATATTATCTTAAACGGCCATCTGTCGCCGGGCGGCGGTTTCTCCGGCGGTGCCATCATGGGCGCGGGCCTGATCCTGTACACCAGCGCTTTCGGCTTCCACAAGACGCAGCGTTTCTTCGACGAGCACATCTATAAGATCGCGAAGATCACCGCGCTGTGCATGTACGGCCTGATCGGCACATATTTCTATGTGACCGGGGCTAACGGTATTGAAAATCATATTCCTCTGGGCATTCCGGGGCATATACTAAGCAGCGGCATCATCCTGCCTATCAACTTCTGTGTGGGACTGGAGGTTGCCTGCACGATGTATGCTTTCTACGCATTATTCAGAAGAGGAGGGCTATAGGAGAAAATGGGACCTAATTTATTTATCAACTACGGCGAGGCAGTGGCCATGCTCCTGTTCGGGATCGGCTTCGGCAATCTGCTGCTGCAGTCCAATCTGATCAAAAAGATCATCGGCCTGAACATCATGGACACCGCTGTCTATCTCTTCCTGGCGGAAAAGGGCTATATCGCCGGGCGGGTAGCGCCCATCGTGGCGGACGGCGTGCAGGATATGGAGGCTTACATCAATCCCATTCCCAGCGGTCTGGTGCTCACCGGTATCGTAGTATCCGTGTCCGTTTCCGCCCTGATGCTGGCCCTGACGATCCGTCTGTACAGGCGTTACCACACGCTGGATCTGGACGAAATCTCCAGACAACTGAAAAAGGAGGGCCTGTAAGATGGATTTTGTACAGAACTTCCCCTGTTTTTCCATTATTCTGTGTCTGTTCGCCGGCATCCTCAGTTCGGGCCTTAAGGATAAGGCTGCCATGCGGGTCAATACATGCCTGCTCGGCATCGTGACCCTGCTCAGCGGCGCAACGCTGCTCTACACACTGCAGACAGGACAGTCTTTTGTCTATGTGATGGGAAAATTTCCTGCCCCCTGGGGCAACGAGATCCGCGCCGGGGTACTGGAAGCCCTGACGGCGCTTTTTTTCTGCGTGATCATGCTGCTGTCATTGCTGGGCGGCAGGCACAAACTGTTGGAAGAAGTGGAATCGGGTAAAACTTATCTCTACTATGTACTGACGGACCTGCTGTTGAGCTCTCTGCTGGCGCTTGTCTACACCAATGATATGTTTACGGCTTACGTTTTCGTGGAGATCAACACCATCTCCGCCTGCGGCCTGATCATGATACGGCAGAACGGGCGCACCATCGAGGCCGCCGTCCGCTATATGATCATGAGCCTGTTAGGCTCCGGTCTGCTGCTGCTGGGCCTGTGTATGCTCTACGACCTGACCGGGCATCTGCTCATGAGCAACATGAAAGAATCCGTCTCCCGGCTTGCCGCCACCGGCCAGTATGAGATCCCGCTGATCGTGGCGATCGTACTGATATCGGTGGGTATCTGCATCAAGAGCGCGCTGTTTCCCTTTCACGCCTGGCTGCCGGACGCTTACGGTTATTCCACCGTATCCTCCGCCGCCATTCTCTCCAGTCTGGTGTCGAAGGGATATATTTTCCTGCTGATCAAGATCATCTACCGGGTGATCGGATTCGATATCTACGGCGATACGAGAATCATCGACGCCCTGTTTGCCTTCGGGCTGATGGGCATGATCTTCGGCTCCTTAAGCGCCATCAAGGAAAATGATGTGCGCCGGATGATCGCCTACTCCTCGGTGGCACAGATCGGTTATATTTATATGGGCTTCGGCATGGGCACGGAAGCCGGCATGACCGCCAGCGTCTTCCATATTCTGTCCCACGCGGCCACGAAGTCTCTGTTATTTATCGCCGCCATCGGGCTGACGGACGTGTCCGGCGGCAGCCGCAAATTCATTGAGCTGACCGGTGCCGGCTACCGCAATAAATGGGCCGGTGTGGCTTTCACCGTGGGATCACTTTCCATGGTCGGTATGCCCCTCTTTTCCGGGTTTATCAGTAAGCTGCTGTTCGCCCAGGCCGCCGTGCAGAATCACGTGAAAATGCTGCCGGCCCTGATCGTGCTCGGCGTCAGTACAATCCTGAATGCGATCTATTTCATGAAGACGGTAATCCGGATCTATACACCGGTGGGTTACAGCGCCTATCCGAGCATTACTTTTGTCAAAATGCGGGTCTACGCCGTCACGCTGGTGGCCTTCATTCTGTTAAACGTGATACTTGGAATCAGTTCCCAGCCCGTGGTCGATATGATCCGGCAGGGACTGGCCATATTCGCATAGAAGCCGTTTTGATTCGCAGGTTTGATTCGTACTTTGCCTTTGCGAACCCGCAAATCCGGGATGTTTTTCTACACTGTAGAGGAAAGGTGATAACATGTATCTCATTCTTTTATCTATTATTGTGCCTGTTCTGGCAGGCTTAGGGCTGCTGGCTGTGCCGGAAAAGAAACTGAATCTTTCCGCCGACAGGACATGGCTGCTTCTGGCCGTGGGAATTGTATATCTTCTGACGGGCGGTCTGGTGATCGGTGCGCTGTTTACCGCCGGGGATGCGGTTTTCACGCTCTTTCATCTGACCGGATCACTGCCTGTCTGTTTTCATATTGATGAAATAAGCATATTATTTTCCATGCTGACGCTGATCGTATTCCTGTGCGCAGGCTTCTTTTCCTTCGCGTATATGAAACATGAAACGAAGGAGAAACGGTACTATGGCTTCTATCTGATCGTATTCGGTGTGTTGAATGCACTCAGCTTTGCGGGAAATCTGATCACCTTCTATCTGTTCTTCGAGATGCTGACGCTTACTTCCATGCCGCTTGTACTTCACACCGGCAGCCGGGAGGCCATTATGGCAGGCCTGAAATACCTGTTTTACTCCCTTTGCGGGGCCTATATGGCGCTGTTCGGCATCTATTTTATCTGGAAAAACAGCGGCACGCTGGCCTTCACGACAGGCGGCGTGTTGCACATGACAACCGGCGGCAATATCGGCAGCCCGGACAGCCTGCTTGGTGCAGCTGCCGGCGCAGATACGGGCATCCTGCTGATCGCGGCATGCGTTATGCTGTTGGGCTTCGGCGTCAAAGCCGGTATGTTCCCGATGCACGCCTGGCTGCCCGCCGCTCATCCGGTGGCGCCTGCCCCGGCTTCCGCCGTGCTCTCCGCGGTCATCGTCAAGGCCGGTATCCTGGCCGTGGTACGTGTGGTCTATTATATTTTCGGCCCGGATTTCCTGCGGGGTACCTGGGTGCAGACGGCATGGATGACCCTTACGCTGATCACTGTATTTATGGGTTCCATGCTGGCCTACCGGGAACCTGTCCTGAAGAAAAGACTGGCCTACTCCACGGTAAGCCAGCTCTCCTATATCCTGTTCGGTCTGGCGGTGATGAATGTCACCTCCGTCACCGGCTCGCTTATGCATGTGCTGGCTCACGGTTTTATCAAAGCCGTCCTGTTCCTTACGGCCGGCGCCATCATCTACACTACCGGCAGGACACGGGTGGAAGAATTGCGGGGGATCGGCAAGGAAATGCCGCTTACCATGTGGTGCTATACGATTGCCTCTCTGGGACTGATCGGCATCCCGCCCACTGGCGGCTTTATCAGCAAATGGTATCTTGCTGTGGGCAGCCTGCAGAGCAATACGCCGTCTTTTGCCGGCGCCGGCCCTGTTTTCCGCTGGCTGGGACCGGTGGTCCTGCTTGTCAGCGCCCTTTTGACGGCCGGCTATCTGCTGCCCCTCACGATCCACGGCTTCCTGCCGGGGGCAGACTACGACTACGAGCATTTGAAGAAGCAGGAGCCTTCACTCTGGATGACAATTCCGATCCTGATACTGACAGTGCTGTCGGTTTTGGTCGGTTTGTTTCCCAATCTGCTCATTGACCGGATTATGGGATTTGTGAGTATCCTCATGTAAAGAAGAAGTCCTGAGCAATTACCTATATAAGTACAAGAATGGAGCATGATGGAGGTTTACTATGATCATACTGGTAATTTTAATTCCCATAATCGCAGGCGCACTGGTACCGATGCTTTCTTTTAAAAAGCGCTGGCATATGGAAGTCTTTCTGGAAAGCGCCGTCATTCTAAACAGCATACTGGTATGGTATCTGCTGCTGCATCACTCCGACAGCACCTTCCTGCTGGCACATTTTACGGGTGATCTGTCCATCTGTTTCAAGGTGGACGGCATGGGCATGGTCTTTGCCGGGCTTGTCTCCGCGCTGTGGCCCTTCGCTACTCTGTACGCCTTTGAGTATATGACGAAAGAAGAGCATGAGAAGATCTTTTTCCTCTTCTATACGATGACTTACGGCATTACGCTGGGTATCGCGCTGTCGGCGAACCTGCTGACCATGTACTTCTTCTACGAGCTGCTGACGCTGGTAACGGTGCCGCTTGTCATGCACACACTGACAAGGGAGGCCATTCTGGCCAGCCGAAAATACCTGTACTATTCGCTGGGCGGCGCGGCTTTTGCTTTTATCGGCCTGATCATGATCATTATCTACGGCACTACCACCGATTTTATTCTGGGCGGCGTGCTTGACCTGACTAAGATCGGCGGCCGCACCAACGTCCTGCTGTTCGTCTATGTGATGGCTTTCCTGGGATTCGGCGTCAAGGCCGCCGTGTTCCCTTTTAATTCCTGGCTGCCGCAGGCGGGTGTGGCTCCTACCCCGGTCACGGCGCTTTTGCACGCTGTTGCTGTGGTCAAATCGGGTGCTTTTGCCATTATCCGGCTGACCTATTACAGTTTCGGCGTGGACTTCCTAAAAGGCACCTGGGCGCAGACCACCGTCATGCTGGTGGTCATGTTTACCATCGTGTACGGCTGCAGCCGGGCCGTCAAGGAGACCCACCTGAAAAGGCGGCTGGCCTACTCCACCATCAGCAACCTGTCCTACATCCTGTTCGGCGTCACCATCATGACACCCTTAGGCCTGGTGGGTGCGCTGACCCACTTGATCTTCCACGCGGTGATCAAGATCTGCTCTTTCTTCTGTGCGGGAGCCATCATCCACCAGACAGAGAAGCAGTATGTACATGAACTGGACGGCATGGGGTACAGGATGCCCTGCGTATTCGGCATCTTCACCGTATCTGCGCTGGCGCTGATGGGGGTACCGGGACTGGCCGGCTTTATCAGCAAGTGGAATCTGGCTTCCGCTGCCGCAGACAACGGCAATCCGGTGGCTTACTTCGGGATTGCCTGCCTGCTACTATCCGCTCTGCTGACTGCTATCTACATGCTGACCATTGTGGTGCGGGCCTTTTTCCCGGGGAAGGATTTCGACGATTCTTCCATAAAGGAGTTCAAAGATCCTAACTGGAAAATGCTCCTGCCGCTGTTTGTATTTGTATTTTTTATCATTGCATTCGGATTGTATTCCCAGCCGCTTACGGATTTCTTTCGGGATGTGGCGGCCGGATTGTATACGTTCTAAAGAACTGAAAGAATTCTGATCATAGAACGCAGCGTTTCATAGATTCACATAGATTCAGAAAGGCATTTTATTATGAACACAACAATCAATCTTCTTCTCTATACCGTCATCCTCGGGCCCATGGCCGCCGGTATCCTCGGTTACATTCTGGGCCGGTTCCGGAAAGACCTGCGCAGCCGGTTTGCCGATCTTGTGACGGGGCTTACCTTCGGACTCTTCCTGTATCTGTTCTGGCTGATGCAAACGACAGGCCAGTACGGCTCCAGCGCGATTCCTGTACAGGCGGATATCCCTGAGATCTGCGGCATGGGGCTGCATTTTACGCTGGACGGTTTCCGGGCACTGTATGGCACGATCGCGGCGTTTATGTGGTTTATGAGCGCCCTTTTTACGAAGGAATACTTAAGCCATTATCGTAACCGCAACCGCTATTATCTGTTTCTGCTGGTGACGCTTGGTGCGACGGAAGGGGTCTTCCTCTCGGCAGATTTCTATACCACTTTCATCTTCTTCGAGATCATGTCCCTCACCTCCTATGTGTGGGTTGCTCATGATGAGAAAAAAGAGTCCCTGCGGGCGGCGGCCACTTACCTCGCCGTAGCTGTGATCGGCGGACTGGTGATGTTGATGGGTATCTTCCTGCTCTATGACGTGACGGGAACTCTTTTCTTTGACGACTTGGCCGGAATCTGCAGCGCTTATGGAACTGCGTCCAACGACCTGCAGACGGCAGCTGTCACACAAAAATGGGGGGCCGGAATGGCCGACGCTTCCTCCGCTATGACACAGCTGTGGATCGCCGGACTCTGCCTGCTCTTCGGGTTCGGCGCCAAGGCCGGTGCTTTTCCGCTCCATATCTGGCTGCCCAAAGCGCATCCGGTGGCTCCCGCTCCGGCTTCCGCCCTGCTCTCCGGTATTCTGACCAAGGCAGGCATGTACGGTATTTTGCTCCTCACCGCTTACCTGTTTCTGGGCAATGCGGCATGGGGCGGCATGATTCTGCTGCTGGGCGTCTGTACGATGGTGGTCGGCGCGGTGCTGGCGCTCTTTTCCATCGATCTGAAAAGGACGCTGGCATGTTCTTCCGTGTCCCAAATTGGATTTATTCTGGTAGGCGTTGGCATGTCCGGACTGATGGGCGCGGAAAATCTGACCGCCGTGCGCGGAAGCCTGCTCCATATGGTCAATCACTCTCTGATCAAGCTGACGCTGTTTATGGCGGCAGGCGTGATCTTTATGAACGTGCATACGCTGGATCTCAATACCTTGCGCGGATTTGGACGCCGCAAGCCATTGCTTCATTTCATCTTCCTGATGGGTGCGCTGGGAATCGGCGGTGTACCGCTTTGGAACGGTTATATCAGTAAGACGCTGCTTCATGAAAGTATCGTGGAATATACCGAACTGGTCAGAAACGGCAGTATTGCCGCTATGACCACGATATCCGACCCGACCGGCGTATCTGCTCTGGCAAAGGCATCCGACATGGCAGGTATGTCTGTTGTGGCAAATGCATCTGACGTGGCCGGTATGTCCGCTCTGGCAGGCACGGGTACTATGTTCAGCGTGGGCACGCTGCAGTGGATCGAATGGATCTTCCTGATCAGCGGCGGATTGACCGTCGCCTATATGACGAAATTGTATGTGGCTCTTTTTTGGGAGAAAAATACGGACGCGGCCGTACAGGCAAAATACGATGCCTTAAAGAGATGCTATATGAATAAAGTCAGCGCCGCCGCATTGACGATCAGCGCCGCCCTGCTGCCACTGATGGGCTTTTTCCCTTACGCTGTCATGGACAGACTCTCGCGAATGGGCCAGGGCTTTATGAATGTGGAACAAACACAACTGACGGTTTCCTATTTTTCTATGACGAACTTAAAAGGCGCGGCAATCTCGCTGGCAATCGGTGCGTTGCTCTATGGCGTCGTGGTCAGATTATGGATGATGCGCCCTGTCGAAACGACACGTACCGCCAATACTGTCAGGGCCTCTAAGGACACGAAAGAGAGTACGCCAAAGGGGCAAGACCTTAATCCGCGCCGGAAGTACATCAACCGCTGGAACAGCTACCTGGATTTGGAAGACCGGCTCTACCGGCCGCTGCTGTTGCGGGTACTGCCTTTCGTATTTGGTGTGATCTGCCGGTTACTGGACAGTCTTGTGGATACTATTGTGGTGCTGCTGCGCAAAACTATCTATCGGGACAGCAGACTGCCGCAGGAACTGCCGGAAGGAACTGCCTTCACCCATATGTGTGCCTGTGCCGCTTCCTTTTTCCAGAATATCGGTAATCTGACTTACCGCCGGAAGCGGCCCGTCCACGTGGATTATGACCATAAGTTCGCCATGATCCATGAAGAATGGTCCGAGAACAGCACGATGATCGCACGAAGCATGTCTTTCGGGCTGCTGCTGTTCTGTATCGGACTGATCTTTATGATTGCGTATTTGTTCGTGATGGATATCTTCTAAACATCCATATCCCGTACCATCATACCACCATAAATAGAAGTGGATGTTTAGAAACATATGCACAGTTACTTCTATAGTAATAAGGCCAGACCAGCCTGTTCTAATGCGAATACCCGGGAAGGCATACGTTCCCGGGTATTTGTTCTCTGCTGATATGCCGGATCATCCGTTCCACCTCCGGGATCCTACTTAACAGGTAACCTTTTCTTTCGCTTTCTATTTTTCCCGACAAAAAATGCAATCACTGCTGTTGCTGCGAGAACCGCCGGGATTCTGTAAACCAGATACGCTTGCAGTCTCCGGTCCTGAATACAGACCGCAATCTCCGCCTCCGTTCCCTCCACTGTGAAAAGGTGATAGATCCCCATAAGCTCCGTATCCATCTGCAGCCACGTCCCATCGTTCTGTTTCCTGTAGACAGAAATGCCCTCTGTCTCTCCCTGCGGCGCCTGATAACGAATCTGGTGCTGTCCATTTCCGTCCTCCGGAATCGTGATGCGCCAGTGTTCTACCACATCCTCAAGCGTAGTCTTCTCAGCCGCATTCCCTGCATCCGCTATTACCAGCTCCGCCTCCTGTTTAAACATACCGTCCGCCAGCAGGATCGACTGCCCGTTCTCACGAGTCTGCGCGGAAGCCAGCGTGGTCAGATAGCGTACATACTCAGCCGTCACATCTTCGTCATATAAGATCCCTGGAATCTCTCTGATATCCCAGTCCGCATAGAACCCGTCTCTGGCCGGAATATCCGGATACAATTTTGCTGACACATCACTTTTATACGGACACTGGAGACGTTTCACTTCCTCCTCATCTGCATAAAAGACTACCGACATCATCTGGAATCTGGCCGGCAGGCCCGGGACGGCAAGCAACTCTTCATAGCTCACCGGCTCCGCCTTACCGCTGTAGCTGATGCGGTCAATCCCTGCAATCTCCTCCGACACGAAACGGTTGTTGGCCACAGTTCCGCTGTGATCCACATCTCCTGCTATCGCCCCGTAAAAAGAAGTCGCATCCTGTACCCGCACCATGGCACAACAATTTTCCATACTGGAACCAAAACCGGCAATCCCCGCCGTATATGTTTCCCCTGATACGGTACACTTGGCATAACCGTCTGCGATATGGGAGAGCGACTTTCCGGCAATGCCTCCCACGTAATTACCGGCTGTACTGCTGATCCTGCCGTAATTCTCGCAGCGCAGGACAGTACCCATCTCCTGTAAGCCGGCAATCCCGCCCGCATAACTTTTCTGTGCCGTTACATTCCCCTCATTGACATTATTTCTGAGGACACATCTGGTCAGAAATGTGGAGTTCAATCTGGCATTATCAATCCCCGTTACATCACCTTCCAGATCAAAATCATATTCGATCGCCATCGTCCCCGCAATGCCGGACACATTCAGATCTCCCTGCACCGTCCCTCTGTTGGTGCAGTCCGCGATCGTCGCCTCGGTACTGCTCTCGGCGTCCTCCTGAGAAGTATCCTCATAGACCGCCGCATAATCCATGTCCAGCACACCGTCAATGGCATCCGTATACAGCCGCATGATCATACTGAACTGGTCATTGATCGCCGCCAGGTCGTCCAGCATCACATCACTGCCGGATGACATTTCCTGATTCAGCTGGCCCATATTTTCGGAGAGTCCCTGCAGATTGGTATTCAGGCTTCCTGCTCTGCTTCGATATTCACTTCCCAGCTGCGGCATCTGAAGATCCGGCATACCATTAACGGTGTCAAAAAGGCTCTTCACTTCACCGCCGGCAGATGCCAGATTGCCCATGGCATCCTCCACGGACCCCACCGCAGTTTTCAACCTGCCGCGTGCCTCCTCCGACATCTTTTCCCCGGCTGTCAGCACGATGGAAGACATCGTTTGCAGGTACTCCCTCATGTCCTGCTGATAACCGGAAGATGCCGGATGCGCAGTCATATACTTTTCCTCGGCATAACTTCCTGCATCGGCTTTGATTTGGGCCGCGTTGACAGGCTCCGCCATTTCTTTTGCCACATCTTGAAGCAGTTGTCTGTCCAGTTCACCCTGTTCTCCACCCTCCTGCGGAAAAGGTGTGGTCGTCTCTGTTCCGTCTGCATTCTTACTGTAATGCACCCAGCCATCAATGCCTATGTAGTTTCTATAATCACCTTTATTGGCATCCCATGTCCAGTCCGCCTGCACAATGTTCTGCATAAGAGGCCGCAGGTCCTTTTCGCTTACGCTTCTGACATCTGCCGTGTCAACACTGTCTGTGCCTGATCCGTCAGGGCTGTCTGGAGCATCTTCATTGTCAGAGGCCGCAGGACTGTCTGAAACATCGCCATTATCAGGCGCCGAAGAGCTGTCTGAGACATCCTCTTTGTCGGGTGCCGCAGAGCTGTCTGGGTCATCCCCACTGTCAGGTGCCGCAGGATTGGCTGTGCTGTCACTGACACTGTCATCATCGTCTTCTTCTCCGGGCGCTGTACCGTTTGTGCCACCACTATTCTGGCTGCCTGTATCAACTCCGGACGTTTCCCCGGCACTGTTGTCTTCACGTTCTCCATTATCAATACTATGGTCCGGATCTTCGTTGCCCGCATTAGTACGATTAGTATGATCAGCACTTTCATCGTCTGCAGCATCCGTATTGACATAAAGCGTGAATCCTGCACTTCTTGCATAATTGCCATTTTCAGAGCGCACCTTATCAATATAATAATTCCGGTACGCTTCCAAGGCTGCGGTATAGTCCTCCGCATACTGCCTTGACGCGTTCTCCATCCCCGTCCTGGCTTCCTCGTAGCGCGCTTTTTCCTCCCCGGTCATATACTGGTAAATATCCAGCGCATCCACCGTATCCCCCAGCTCCTGTGCCGCATCTCTTACATTGCCTGCGGCATTTCTTGTCTGGTCAATAAAACCGCCGTTTTTGCCTGTCTCATCCATGATATAATTCACGCGGCCCATCAGGTCATTGGCGGAACTGACCATGCCGTCCGTCCACTCTATCGTCCTGTCAGCCAACACTCCGGTGTCGTTCAGCGCTTTGTCCACAAAATCCTGTATCACGGTTAATCTGGCAGAAACGGTGTCAGACTCCGCGCCCGCATCCTCCAGCATCCTGCCCGTCAGATCATGCAGCTTGTCGATATTTTCGGACAGCTGATACGCGATATCCTCCGAAAGATCCACCGCAATGTACGGCTCGGTCTGTCCCGCGATACCGCCTACATCTTTCCGGCCGTATACGGTTCCCGCATTCTCACAGGCATAGACATAGCCTGACTGGCGCCCTGCGATGCCGCCCGTATTATAACCCACATGCTCATAACCAATCGTGCCGCTGTTACTGCAGTACTGTATGATTCCGGTAGAAAGGCCCGCAATTCCGCCGGAATCAATGGTACTATTGAGTACCGACGCTTTCTCCGATTTCCCGTCACCGCTTTCCTGCTCCAGCAGACCGGAAGCATACTGCTCCAGGCTGATATCTTCCAGCGATTTGCCCTTATCCTCATTGGAAACGTTCACATCCGCTTCATTGACACAACCGGCAATATTCCCCGTATTTTCACCGGCAATGCCGCCCGTATAATGCGTTCCCCTGACCGTACCACCGGTCATACAGTCGATCAGAATACCGCTTTGCCCGTTAAATCCGGTGATGCCTCCCACATAGTCGCTGCCCTCCACTACACCTTCAAAGCTGCAGCTTATGATAATACCGCTGTTATCACCCACAATGCCGCCTGTCACCATGGCCTTGCCCGACGGTCTCACACTTCCCTGCACCTTAAGATTGGCGATCACCGCCGACTGCTGTGTATAGCAGAACAAGCCCGTATAAGAAAGCGGATCCCTGATCACCAGACCGCTCACCGTATGCCCCTGCCCGTCGAAATAACCGCCGAAAGTAGGGATGGAAACGAATGTGCTGTCCGAAAGGTCGATATCCTTTGTCAGATAGACTTTTTTATTCACAGACCACGTATCCAGACGGCAGTTACAGGAAAATTTCTCCATATCCTCCGCAGAATCCAGATAGATCTCTTCCCACTCCGTCTCTTCGTCATCGTAAGCCGCCATGATATTGTCAGCGTCCTCAATAGAAGTAATCTTCACCGGCTCCTCTGCCGCCGCACTCATTGCCGGCAGCACGGCAAACATCCCTGCTGCCATAAGCGCAGCCACCCGTCTTTTACCTGTCTTCTTACGCATCTGCTTTCACCTCCCTGCTCTCCGGTTCCGACCGCAAAACCGTCGTCATGTTACGGTATTCCTCCTCCGTCAACTGCGTCACATCTCCGGCTTCCACGTAAGCGCTCACATTGCCGCGCACAATGGCATTCATCGTACCGGTCACGGTCCCTTCGATCCGTCCACGCACCAGGCCGTCCACCTTCACAAGACCCGCAGCATTCTTCGTGCGGATCGGCATATTCATGACAAAAGCCGTCTTCTCGATGATCGTATCGCCCACCAGAAGAATCTGCGGCAACACGAACATTGTGATAAAAATAGAGATCAAGGTTCCGCGCCCCAGGCATTTGCCGATTCCGAAGATTGCCACATCCGAAGTCAGCTTTCCGATCAGCACGCCGGACACCGCCAGCATTGTACCCGAAGTAACAATGGTCGGAAATGACAGGTTCATCGTGTCCATGATGGACTGCCGTCGTCCCATCGTCCTGCGCAGTTCCGTATAACGGCTGGCAATGACGATCGCATAGTCGATATTGGCCCCCATCTGGATCGAGCTGACGATCAGATAGCCCATGAAGAAAAGATTGTCGTGCGCCATCGCCGGTACGGAAAAGTTGATCCAGATACTTCCCTGGATGACCGCGATCAGCAATACCGGCATCCCCGCCGACTTGAATGTGAACAGCAACACCACCAGTACCACAAGAATAGACACCACATTCACCACGATGTTATCCCGTGAAAAAGTCTTCTGCAGATCATACTGGCTCACCGACTCACCGCATACAAGCACCCCGCCGTCGTAATAACGCCCGGCAATCTCATGCATTTTATCTAAGAAGGCAAAAGTCTCCGCACTCTCCTCCGGCAGCGTCAAATACACCAGCATACGACTGTAATGCTCTCCCTGCAGCTGATTCTTCGCAAAGTTCATCTGCCTGTAGGCATCATCCAACGTCTCCTGCAGTTCATCCTCCAGCGTCACATAGCCTTCCTCCACCTCCTCATAGACGAACAGAAACATCTCGATCAAAGGCACCTGATAATCCGCCAGCCCGTTGACCACCTTCGCATAGTCCTCATCATTCACCGCGTAAGCCGCATAGACCAGTTCCGCCACCTCATAGTCCAGATCGATCAGCTCCGAAAACTGCCGGGGCGTCAGCTTATCCGTCAGATGATATCCGTCCAGCGCCTCGATGTTGGCAAGCCCCATCGTGTAGTCCACCTCGGGACAGGCATCCAGATCCTGCAAAAGCGCCTTTTCCTTCTCGTAATCCCCTGCCGGCACGATCAACGCCACCATGTTGGAAGCGCCAAAATTGTCTTCCTGCATTTCCTCCGCCTTCTGTACCCTGTTCTGCAGCGGCGGCGTGACCGTGCTGTAACCGAACACATAAGGACAGTTCTTGGAAACCAGATACGCCGCAATAATGGCCACCAGAAAAAGCGGCGCCACAACATAGCGGGAGGCGTAGGCGAACCTGCCGACCATCGGAATGTCCGGAATAAAATTCCGGTGTTTCGTCTTTTCCATAAGATTGGAAAAAAGCATGATCACCCCCGGCATCAGTAAAAACACCGCACACAGGCTCAAAATGATCGCCTTGATCAGCACAATACCCATATCCGGTCCCATTTTATACTGCATAAAAGTCATGGCGATCAGACCGCCGATGGTGGTCAGGGAACTGCCCGCGATCTCCGGAATCGCCTTGCTGAGCGCAATGATCACCGCCTCCCTGGCAGGAAGCGACGCGTGCTCCTCTTTATAACGGTTCAGAAAGATAACCGCATAGTCCACCGACAGCGCAAGCTGCAGCACGATAGTCACGGAATTCGATACAAAAGAGATCGTGCCAAAGAGGAAATTCGTGCCCATATTAATGACCGCGGCCGACAGGAATGTGATCAAAAGTACCGGAATCTCCGCATAGGCCTGCGTCGTCAAAAGCAGCACCGACACGACGACAACAGCCACCAGTACCGTGATCGTATTCATCTCCTGCCCGATCAGCTCCGACTGCGTATCCCCCAGGCTGGTGGTCAGATAATAGTCACAGCCTTCCAGACACGCTTTCACGGCGTCAAGCGCCTCCAGACAGGCTTCCTCCTTCTCGTCGTAATCAAACGTTACCGCATAATAAGCGGAACCATTCGTATAATGCTCCTCCGTATCATCGAACTCCACCGAAAAGATCCCCGGCAGCTGCTCCAGCCGTCCGCATATCTCCTCCGCCTGCCCGTAAGAAACATTTGCCACCATCACGTTACAGGTTCCATATGTAATAAACTCCTCCTCCATCAGATCCAGCCCCTGCCTGGTCTCCGTGGTCCCCGGCAGATAATGAGCCATCGAATTCTCCACCCCGACCCAGTTTCTCGATATGGCAGAAAAAATAATCAGGAGTCCGAAGAGCAGGAAAAAGAGATTTCGCTTATCTACTATAAACCCGCATATTTTCAGCATCGCCTGATTATTGTTCTTGTTCGTATTCAGTTCTTTGTCCATATGCAAGCGCCTCCTTCACTTATAGAAAACGAAATTTCTAAATTTCTAATGTCGTTTTCTATAAGAAGGAATTATAGCACTGCAAATGTAGGGTATCAATGATAAAAGAGCCTGGAGCGATATACAATCTGTCAATATTGTATATCTGGGATTTTCACATCTTTGCCTCAAACTCAGCTATGCTGGAAGCGGAAGCCGCACATCTGATCCATCTGCTTATAACCGCCAGATCCTTCTCCTGGCTGATACGCTGTACAATTCTTGCCGGAATCTTCCCCACTTCCTCCAGAAGTTCCAGAACAACTTCTATCTTCCCTTCTATCTTGCCTTCCTGTCTAATCCTGTCTGTGATTTCACACATCTCGTTCACCCCTTTCTCCTGGTGTTTGTAAAAACGGACCCTCTCCACAATCCGCGGAAAGTACTCTGTCTGGTAATACGGATCCGAATCTTTCAGATAGTGCAGAAGTTCATTGATCCGCTCATCCGATGTTGGATATCTTAAATTAAAAAATCTCTCGTGTATTCCGTTATCTACACCCACTCCAACTGTACGTCCACTTCCCTGCAGCTTTCTGACTGTCTGGTAAAATCCCTTCCCGCCACCGATAAAGTCGGTCTTCGTAATATACAGCACAGTCACAACAGGCAATTCATCATATTCTGTCCCCTTCTCCAGAATACGGTAGTGTCAAATCTACCTCTATGTTTTTTGTTACAAACCTTATATTTTCAAG